>JBCBGZ010000043.1:0-22400 GCA_038526245.1 Pseudomonadota bacterium | reverse complement strand
TTTCAACCGCTTATGTCATCAATAGGGAAGGGCGCTTCCTGTCCGAACCGGACCCGTCGGCAAGGGCGCGTTTTTTTGCGCCGTCAGACGAAGATTTTCGCGACGCCACAAGCGAAGGGGTCGTTCAGCGAATCTTTCCACAGAGCGGCGTCGTCACAGCCATCATGGCGCTTGAGGAATCCCCCGGTGCGTATCTCTACGTGACGAAACTGTTCGACCGGGAGGAACTGGCCCAAATGGGCCGTGCCGAGGCCGCCCTCACGGACTACCGGGCGGCGAAAGATCGATCCGGCCGCCTGCAATGGTTGTTTGCGCTCGGCTACGGGCAATTGGCCGTGCTTGTGTTGTTGCTGTCGGGACGCCTTGGACTTGAAGCGGCGCGGCATGTCACCGGCCCGATCGGGCGGCTCGCGGAAGCTGCCACAAGCGTCCGAGACGGGGACCTTTCCGTTCGCGTGCCGTCTCCCCCCGTTCGCGACGAAGTCCACGATCTGACACGCAGTTTCAACACGATGACAGAGCAGCTTTCGCAGCAACGCCAAGCGCTGATTCTCGCGAGAGAGGACGCCGAAGACCGTCGTCAGTTTGTCGAAACCCTGCTCGCAGAAGTGAGCGCCGGGGTGATCCGAACCGATGAAGACTTGCGGATCACGCTGGCCAACCGATCTGCAGAGGATCTGTTAGGCACACCGAATTTGCAAGGCCGGCATCTGGAGGAGGTCGCCAGCGCTTTTGTGCCCATCGCGACCCGAAGCATCGACGACGACACACCCGTAGACACTTTCCTTGAAATCGAGCTTGCCGGTACCCCGCGATACATCCGCCTGAAGTCAGCTGTTGATGCCGCTGCGGGCTGTGTGCTGACCTTTGACGATGCCACGCGCCTGGTGAACGCCCAACGGCAACTGGCTTGGCGCGATGTCGCTCGCCGCATCGCCCACGAGATCCGCAATCCCCTCACACCCATTCAACTATCCACCGAACGCTTGCGCAGGCGCTACGGCAAGTCTCTCCAAGCCGATGAGCGCGATGTCTTCGATCGGTGTACAGAGACGATCCTCAGGCAGGTTTCAGATATTGGCCGAATGGTCGAAGAGTTCTCCAGCTTTGCCCGTATGCCAAAACCCAGCATGGCCGCCTTCGACATGGGCGAACTGCTTCAGGAAACAGCATTCGCTCAAGGCATGGTGCAGCCTGACGTAAAGATATCCGTCGACCGCCCGAACGATGCCGAGATGTTTGTGGGAGACGAACGGCTTATCGGTCAGGCTATTGGCAATCTGTTGAAAAATGCAGCTGAAGCCATCGACCGCGTTCCAGAAGAAGATGACGTCAAAGGTATGATCGATGTCGCCCTATCGGAAACGGTTGAGGGCCAGCTTGAAATCGTCATTGAGGACAATGGCGCAGGCTTTCCCCAGGAAGCGCGAGAGCGTCTGCTCGAGCCATACGTAACCACACGGGAGAAGGGGACAGGTCTCGGATTGGCCATCGTGAACCGCATTATTGTCGACCATGGCGGCACAATCAGCCTGCACAATCGAACCGACGGTCGAAAAGGCGCGCGCGTTCGGATTTTGCTGCCTCACACCGAAGATCCAAAAACCTATGAGTACGCGTCCCAGTCAGGCGCCCCTGAGTTGATTAAGGAGACCGCTCAATGAGCACAGATATTCTGATTGTGGACGATGAGCCCGACATCAGGGAACTGATCGGCGGCGTTCTCGAAGACGAAGGTTATGAGATCAGACTCGCGGCGACCGCAGAAACGGCTCTGGACGAAGTGCGCAAGCGCGCGCCTGGCCTCGTCGTGCTCGATGTTTGGCTTCAAGGCAGCGACATGGATGGCCTTTCCTTGCTGCGTTACCTCAAATCCGTTGATGATCTGATGCCAGTGATCGTCATCTCCGGCCATGGCAACATCGAAACCGCCATCGCCGCCATCCGCCGCGGCGCATACGATTTCATCGAGAAACCCTTCAAGTCAGACCGGCTTATCCATCTCGTCGAACGCGCCCTTGAGTCAGCGAAGCTGAAACGTGAGAATGCGAGCCTGCGGGTCAAAACCCTCACGAGCAGCCGCTTTGTGGGAACCAGCCAAGCCGCCACGACGTTACGCGGTGCCCTTGAGAAAGTCGCGCCGACAAACTCCCGCGTACTGATTTCTGGCCCCGCGGGGGCGGGCAAGGAACTTGTGGCACGCCTGATCCACGAGAACTCCCACCGGGCAAACGCTCCGTTTGTCGTGGTAAACGCAGCCAGCATAGCGCCCGATCAAATGGAACAAACGCTGTTTGGCGAAGAAGACTCCAAGGGTCATCCGGTGCGGATCGGCCTGTTTGAAAAAGCCCATAGCGGCACCTTGTTGCTCGATGAAGTGGCCGACATGCCCCTTGGCACGCAGAACAAGGTCCTCCGCGTTTTGACCGAACAGCGTTTCCAGAGGGTCGGCGGACGCTCTGATGTTCGTGTTGATGTGCGCGTGATGTCGGCCACGACGAAGGTCATCAGCGAAGAGATCGAAGCGGGACGCTTCCGGGAGGACCTCTACTATCGGCTCGCTGTGGTTCCCCTTGAAGTGCCGTCCCTGGCCGAACGGCGCGACGACATTCCGGAAATGGTCCGCCACTTCTCTGAAAGTGTCGCAGACAGTTCCGGGCTTTCACCGCGTCCATTTTCAGATCAGGCGCTGGCGGTACTCCAGTCCATGCCTTGGCCAGGTAATGTGCGCCAACTTCGAAACCTCGTGGAGCGGATCATGATCCTGTCTCCCTCAGACGCAACACTGCCAGTTAGCGTCGACGAGTTGCCGCGCGAAACGGCGGCAGGCCCAGATACGGCTGGCCCGGTGATGGAGTCAGCCGACCTGGTGGGCATGTCTCTGCGCGATGCGCGCGAACAGTTTGAACGGGAATATCTCGCGCTCCAGATCACCCGCTTCAATGGAAACATCTCCCGCACAGCTGAGTTCATCGGTATGGAGCGTTCTGCACTGCACAGAAAATTAAAGGCTCTTGGTGTTACTTCCAGCCAAACGAGACAGGACACATGATCCATGCAGATCATCGTTTGCGGCGCAGGACGGGTAGGGCAGGGCATTGCCAACCGGCTGATCCGTGAAGACCACACGGTAACCATCGTTGATGAGAATCCAGCGCTCGTGGATCAGGTGTCCACCGATCTGGAAGTGCGAGGCGTTGCCGGCAATGGCGCTCATCCAGATGTGTTGGAACGTGCAAACGCAGAAGATTGTGACTTGATGATTGCAGTCACCCAGCACGACGAAATCAACATGGTCATTTGCCAGGTGGCAAAGACCGCATTCAATATCCAAACAACGATCGCACGCGTGCGCGCCAAGGTTTATCAGGACCGGCGCTGGAAAGACCTTTTTTCAAGGGACGCCATTCCGATCGATTTGACCTTTTCTCCCGAAGTGTCTGTCGGAGAGGCGATTGTAGAACGTTTTATGTCCCAGGGCGCCGTGATGAGCGCTAAGTTCGGCGATGGCAGAGTGCAGCTCTTGGCGTTGGACATGGAAGCAAACAACCCGCTTCTAGGCACAAATCTAGACCAGATTGCGGGTCTGTTTCCCGACCTTGAAGCCCGCGTCGTTGGCATTGGCCGCGGCGACAAAATTCAGGCACCTCGTTCCAACGACACGCTGCAGGAAGGCGAACGTGCCTATATAGCAGTCCTTGCCGGACACCGGGCTCGGCTCAATTCGATTCTTGACCGCGAAGAAAAAGAGTCTCGTCTTGTCACGATAATCGGGGCTGGGAATGTCGGCATGTATGTGGCCGCGAAACTCGCGAAACTCCCGGGTGTTCGCATTCGTATGGTGGAAAACGACGAAAACCGAGCCAATGCGGCAGCGCAAGCTTTACGCCGCACCGTAGTAATCCGAGGGGACGCCCTGGACCAAAGCGTGCTCGAGGAAGCGGGCGGCAACCGCAGCGACTTCCTGATTGCGCTGACAAGCGACGACCGGACAAATCTGATCGCCTGCGGCTTGGCCAAGAAAGTCGGCGTGAAGCGGACCATGGCCCTCGTGAACGACAAAAATCTTGTTTCATTGCGCAGACAGTTGGACATCGACGCAATCATTGATCCGCGCGCCCTGACGGTTTCAGAAATTCTGAAGAAGGTGCGCCGGGGACGGATTGTCGAGCTGCGGGCGCTTGAGGAAGGCCGCGCGGAAGTCGTCGAAGGTGTGACACTCGAAACGTCGAGCCTGATCAACCAGAAACTTGGGTATGACGACATGCCTGACGGCATTGCCGCGGTCGCCCTGTTGCGCGGGGACGACGTGATTTTTCCTTCACGAGATCAACGCGTTCAGGTTGGCGATCGACTGACCTTGCTTTTTGAAGAGAGCCGGAAGGAAGATGTAGAGCGTTTCTTCCGCGTCTCGGCCGGCTACTTCTAAATCAACTGGAGCGCTGCGGAATGAATTACGCGGCCATCGTTCGCATACTCTCTGTGCTAGGGCTTTTTATGGCGATGGCACTGCTTATCGCTGCCGGCGTAGCCATAGCTTTTGAAGAATGGATCCAACTCGGCGCCATCTCTGTCACGCTCTTTGTGGTGCTATTCCTATCTGTAAGCATCCTCCTGCTGACGCCGAAACCCTCACGTCCCGCTACCCCGCGCGATGGATTGGCCGTGCTGCTTTTATGGTGGGGATTTGCCGCGATGCTTGGGGCAGGACCGTTTATCTTTGACGCATATCAGGGCTGGGTCACGGCAGTCCTGCACGAAAGCGTTTCGTCCTTGACGACAACGGGGCATGTCGCCCTGACGCCGGTGACAATGGGGGGAGACTGGCCCGTTTCCTTGCTTGTTTGGCGGGGTCTGCTCCATGTCCTTGGGGCCATAACCTCGCTTGTGGGCGTCGCCAGTATTTTTGCAGCGCTCAACCTCGGTGGACCGGGTATCCACAAGACCGTGCTCTTCACAATACCCGAGGGGAGCTTCTTTGACGCTATACCCCGGGTTCTCATAGCCGCATGCACAGCGATTGGCGTCATGATTGTCGTCCTGACGATCGCCCTCACATGGGGCGGCGTTCCCTGGGCGATGGCGCTTTCAGATGCTGTCAGCATCACCACAACTGGACTTGTGCACCCTGATCGAGCCGACATCGCCCCTGCTAACGGACTGCACAGCCTGATTATTTTCTTTGGACTGTTATTCTCAACCATCGGGTTGGCCGTAGCGCTTGAAGCGTTGGCCGAACAATGGCGCGATGTGATCCGGGATCCGGAACTCATTTCGCTCATCGGTGTATTGTTCGTTCTGTGTGCTTCGCTTTCCTTGGTAGGATTTAGCCTGCCGCAGTCGTTGGGATGGGGCATTTCCCATGTTTCGACGTCCGGAATTCCGGTCACCGATCCGGCTGAATTGACGAATGTCCCGCTGCTGCTCAGCGTCATACCGGTACTCATTGGCGGCTCGGCCCTCGCCACAGTAGGCGGACTGAAACTGGCTCGGCTTTACTTGCTCATCGCCCGGGCAGGGGAGGAGTTCGCGCGATTAGGCTTTCGCGACTCGGTGGTTGTGATGCGGTATCGCGGACGGCTTCTTCCAGACGCCGCAGTCGTTGGAGTTTGGGTGTACCTGGTGGCTTATGTGGTGGTTGTAGCCACGATGATCGTCGTAAACACTCTTTGTGACATGGCCTTTCCAGAAGCGGTTTCCAGCGCCGTTGGCTTGATATCCAATACCGGAAGCCTCGTTGATCTGTCTGGATCGAACCGCCCCACCGTGTCCGACCTTTTTTCGATTGTTGCGATGCTTTTAGGCAGACTTGAGATAATTGCACTCATTCCCGCATTGAGCTGGGGATTTTGGCGCGCTTGACCCAACGTTGCCATCCATGGACTTGCGCTTGACACTCAATGCCTTTAGCGGACCGCTATAGCTAAAAAAGTGCAGGACCATGTCTTCAGAAAAAAAACAAAACCTACAGGACACATTCCTGAATGCCGTTCGGAAGTCCCGAACACCGCTTACGGTCTTTCTCGTGAACGGAGTAAAGCTCCAGGGCGTGGTGACGTGGTTTGATAATTTCTGCGTGCTTCTGCGCGGAGAGGGTCGCCCACCCCAACTCGTCTATAAGCACGCGATCTCAACCATCGCACCAAATGCCCATGTGCAGCTATTTGATGATGAGGATTCAGAAGAAGTTTGAGTTCAACAACAGTTGACCAATCCGCTCCGCAAGTTCGCGCAGGCGCCATTATCCCATGGACCAACCAGCAGGATAGACCTGCTGACTTCAGACTTGGCGAAACGGCAGGGCTTGTGGACGCGCTTGGCTGCGAGCTTGCCTTCCTCGACAGCGCCCAGCTACGCCAGCCCAGTCCATCACACCTTCTGTCTGGAGGTCTGCTGGACAACCTTTCGCAAAAACTGGCGCAAGCAGAGTGTTCGATCTGTGTGATCGACAGCGCGCTTACGCCCGTACAGCAGCGCAATCTGGAACGCGCGCTGAATGTTAAGGTGATTGATCGAACCGGACTCATTCTCGAGATTTTCGGTCTTCGTGCGCGTACGCGAGAAGGCCAGCTCCAGGTCGAGTTGGCGCGGATCACCTATGAGCGTTCTCGTCTGGTGCGCACCTGGACCCACCTTGAACGCCAACGTGGGGGCAGGGGCTTCCTGTCGGGCCCAGGAGAAACCCAGCTTGAAGCCGACCGGCGTATGCTGGACCGGACGATGAAGAATTTGCGCCGCGACCTGGACGATGTTCGCCGGACCCGAGGCCTGCAGCGGGCAGGGCGCGAGAAGGCAGGCGTTCCAGTCGTTTCGCTCGTTGGATACACCAACGCTGGAAAATCCACACTGTTCAATCGACTGGCGGGATCGGATGTTCTGGCCAAAGACATGCCGTTCGCGACGCTCGATCCAACAATCCGACGCATAAACCTCCCTGTGGTCGGTGATGTGGCTCTGGTTGATACGGTGGGCTTTATCACGGACCTGCCAACCCATTTGATTGATGCGTTCCAGGCCACTTTGGAGGAGGCCGTCGAGTCAGACCTTCTGGTCCATGTTCGCGACCGAGCCGCCGAGTCCGATGAATCGCAAAAGCAAGATGTTCTCGCCGTCTTAGCGCGCCTGGAAGCGGAGTCGGGCACAGCGCTGCCGCCCATCATTGAAGTCTGGAACAAGGCGGACGCACTTGATGCTGACCGCCATGAAGCGCTCAACCTCGCAGCGCGCACGAGCGAAGCCCCCCCCGCAGTTCTGGTGTCTGCGCTGAATGGTGAAGGATTGGACCGCCTTCAGGACGTGATGGAAGCCATGCTTCTGAAGGGGGCCCACACATTCGAATTCAGCCTCGCCCCAGAAGATGGGCGTGCCCGGGCCTGGCTGCATGAGTATGGAGATGTTCTGGACGAAGACGTTTCAGATGCCGGCGGCAGCACGCTGCGAGTTCGCCTCACAAAAGTGGGCGCCGGCAAATTCGAATCGGCCTTTCCAGACGTATCCCAGACGGGCTCCTAGGCTTCGCGCGCTTTCACCGCGCTCCAAAGCGCTTCCTGGGCATCCAGGTCGAGGTCCGCAAACCGCTTGCCTTGCTCGAGGGCGAGCTGTTCCATGGCACGGAACCGGCGCTCAAATTTTGAGTTGGCCCTGCGCAGAGCCACTTCCGGATCGGTTTTTAGTCGGCGTGCGAGGTTTGCGCACACAAACAACAGATCGCCAATTTCATCCTCTACAGCGTCTTCGTCTTTGCTGGCGATTGCCGCTTTTACCTCGCCGACTTCTTCTTCGAGCTTTTCAAAGATTGGCTCTGGTGTTGCCCAATCAAAACCGACGCGAGCAGCCCGCTTCTGGAGCTTCTCCGCGCGCATCAGCGCCGGAAGCGCGAGCGCGACATCATCCAGGACGGATCCGTCCTTTCCGCGCTTTGCACGCTCGGCCGCCTTCATTTCTTCCCACGCTACAGTCTGTCCATCGGCGTCGCGGTTATCTGGCTGCTCAAACACGTGTGGGTGGCGGCGAACCATCTTGTCAGCGATAGCGTTGGCCACTGCAGTCGCGGTAAACGCACCTTTTTCGCTGGCCATCTGGCTATGAAACACAACCTGGAACAAGAGATCGCCCAGCTCGTCGCGCAGATCATCCATATCGCTGCGCTGAATTGCGTCGGCGACTTCATAGGCTTCCTCAATCGTATACGGCGCGATCGTTTCAAAGCTCTGCTCCAGATCCCATGGACACCCGGTCGACGGGGTACGGAGCGCCGCCATAATTTCCAAAAGCCGGGCAAACGCCTCTCCAGCGTCTGCAAACTCTGACCGAACAGGTGTGACGGGGTCTGACATCAACTCTCTCCAAGAACCGCGTTCCAGAGCGTTAATGCCCATCGCGGTCACGGTCCACAGGGGGGAGGGGTGCACGGAGCCGGGCTTAAGTCCGAAGCAACAAAGTGACGATCCCTAGAGTGGAGAATGATTGAGCTGCAATGGCCGGCAATGACTTTGTGGCGACCGGTCACATAAACCCTTAGATCGCATAATCTACATTATGGGAAATTATGTGCCTGGATATCCAAGCTCTACAGTGAAACCATCATAGGCTGGCTCAACGCCGCTGGGCAGTTCATTCGTCAAAGTTTGGTAATCCATATCGACATGCAGGTTCGTTATAATCGTGCGCCGGGCGCCAATTTCGCGGCTCCACTCAAGCGACTGCTCCAGGTGGGCATGGCTGGCATGGGGCGCGTATCGAAGCGCATCAACAATGAACACATCGATACCGCGCAGCGCCTGTAGGCTCTCCTCCGGCAAGGCATTCACATCATTGCAATAGGCCAAGTTGCCGATCCGAAACCCCAGCGACACGATCGCGCCATGGATCTGACGAAGGGGCAAAACATCAACAGCGCCCGATGGTCCTTCAATGGAAAAGGACTCTCCTGGTGAAATGAGCGGCTTAAGGTCGAGAATTGGAGGATACCCCCCTTCTCCCCTGAAAACATAGCGGAACTTGGGCTCAAGCGATCCGTGGGTCTCAACATCCATGTACGCTGGAATGCGTTGGCGCATCCGATAAACCAGCGGGCGGATATCATCGATGCCGTGGGTTTGGTCAGCATGGTCGTGGGAAAAAACAATCCCGTCGATAGCATCTGTTTGTGCTGCAAGCAGCTGCTGGCGCAAATCGGGCGATGTGTCGATCAGGATGCGCGTTGGTCGGTCAGAAGTCGTGTCCGACACTTCGACAAGGACGGAACATCGCAACCGATGATTCCGCGGCTCGTTCGGATCGCATGCCCCCCAATCGCCGCCGACGCGCGGCACACCTCCCGAGGATCCGGTTCCCAAAAAAGTCAGTGTCAGGATCCGGCTCAAACGGGCGTTCCCTTCGCCACTTTTTGAAACAGTCTCAGAGCATTTGCTTCCGTAATCCGCGCAATCTGGCCCGCATCTACATCAAACACCCGCCCCAGAGACGCCCCCACGTCTGAAAGATAGGCGGGCTCATTGCGCCGCCCGCGATGGGGCACTGGCGCAAGATAAGGACAATCGGTTTCGAGGATTATCCGCTCCAGTGGCAATTGGGAGATCACGTCGCGCACATCATGGGCGTTTTTGAATGACAGGATACCGGAAACAGAAACGTATCCCCCAAGCGAAAGCCCCAACTCCGCCAAAGCGTGGCCGCCAGTATAGCAGTGCAGCAACGGGGTGAAGGCCCGTTGGCTATGGCGCTCAGCAAGAACCTGCATCACCACCGGGTCCGCCTCCCGGGTATGGAGAATAAGCGGAAGACCGGTCTCCTGCGCCGCCGTGATATGTTCATGCAGGCTGCGGACCTGGTCGGCCTCAGGACTGTATCCGTAGTGATAATCGAGCCCGGTCTCGCCAATAGCGACCACATTGGGGTCGTTTGAGGCCTCAACCAGTGTTTCAGCGCGCAGCTCTGTAAAGTCCTTGGCATGGTGGGGATGAACACCGACAGAGCACCAAATGTCCGGATGGGCGTTCGCGATGGCATGGACGTCGGCAAAATTATCAAACCGGTCACAGATTGCGAGGAAGCGACGAACACCGCTGGCACGGGCGCGCGAAAGCACGTCGTCGAGATCCTCGGCAAACGCGTCGCCATGAAGGTTCACATGGGTGTCGAACATGTCAGATGTCTACGCTGCGCTGTAGTGTTCTTGAAGCCCTGAAACGAGTTTCGCGGTGGTCTGTCCCCGGTCCATGGCATCACGGCTGGCATGGTCAAGCGTGCGCGTGACCCAGAGCCATGCACTGGCCAGTCCCGGAGTCTCGATGGCGCGTCTGCTCAGCCCTTCCAGGAGGCCAGACGCAAATGCCCCGAAACTCTCATCGCTCTTCGCCGCCGAAGCGAAGACAGACGGCACATCTCGCAAGGCGCCGCGATCAAGATGGCCCAGCAAAGTCTCGGCCGCCGACAGTCCCGCCATGGCGTCGGGCTCAGACAGGGCCATGGCGCGACCAGGCCGCCCTCCAGAAAAGGCTTTTGCCCGCGCCTGCACCGAGATCGGAGCGCGTTCAATCGCCTTTTCAAAGGCTGTCTCATCGAGTGGTGAAAATCGCAATCGACGGCAGCGGGAGCGAATGGTCGGAAGAATGGGCCTGTGTCCATGATAGATAAGGATCAGAACACAATGCGAAGGCGGCTCTTCGAGGGACTTCAGGAGAGCATTGGCGCCGCTAGCGTTCAATTCATCTACCGCATCCACAACACACACACGCTTGCCGCCCAAGGCAGGCTTCAGCGTGAAGAAGTTCACCAGATCCTCGCGAACCTGATCGACGGGTATGTAAAGGGGAAGCTTGCCCTTCTCATTGGGCTGGCGCGACAACCAACGAAAATCAGGGTGCGCTCCAGCTTCCATTTTCTCAACAACAGGATCATCAGAAGCCACTTCCAAAGTGCTTTCTGAGAAGCGGTCTGCGCCCAACAAAACGGCTGCAAACCTGCGTGCGAGCCTGGACTTTCCAATCCCCGATGGCCCGTCAAAAAGCCAGGCATGGTGCATTCGGCCCGACTGCATCGCGTCGCTGACCGCGCGCTCAGCGGTCTGATGTCCGAAGACTGGCCAGGCTGGCGTCAGCGTCATGGCGCGTCCTTGGCCACACGTCGCGCTTCTATAAGCGACAATGCTTGCGCAGCGATCTCACTCGGCGGCCGCAGCGCATCCAAGACCGCTATTCGACCGCCAGACCCTTCAGCAATGCTCAGAAACGCATCGCGGATGGCCTGATGAAACGCCATCTGTTTGCCCTCAAACACATCAACCGGACCACCGCGCGCCCTGCGACGGTCCAACAGGGCAGCTGGGTCCGTATCCAGCAGGAGAGTCAGGTCCGGCCGGGTCTCGCCAACGACAGCCTCTTCAAGTGACAGCAGTGTCGAATGACTGACCCCGCCCTGGACCGATTGATACGCCCGCGTCGAATCCGAAAAACGGTCGCACAACACGATATGGCCGTGGCTTAAAGCGGGCCGGATAAGCTTATCGAGATGATCGGCTCGAGCGGCATTCATCAACAACGCCATCGCCAAAGCTGAAAGCGGTCCTTCTTCGCGAGGCGCCAGTGCGATCTCACGCACCTTTTCCGCCACCGGTGTTCCGCCAGGCTCGCGTGTCACAGTATGTGCCAAACCGCGGGCTGAGAACGCATCGGCCAGAGCCCAGCAAAGCGTCGACTTGCCCGTTCCCTCGCCGCCTTCAAGAGTTACAAAAAGGCCGGTCAGGAGCTTTCTCCACCGGTGATGACCCGATTTAGACCGTCCAGAACACGGCCCACAAAGTCTGTCTTCGCAACATCCTCAGTGGCGACAAGATCGGTTGCGACCGGGTCGCGGTCGGGCAGCGTAATCACCAATTGGCCAATCGGATCACCCGCTACCACGGGCGCCTCAAGTGGCCCCTGATAAACCAGTTCGACCTTTCCGAGGGCGAAATCACGCTTTGCACCGCCGATCAGGATCGGCTCGGCTAGTTCTACGCCGACCGTGCTCGCTGTGCCCATCCAAACCGGTAAGGGCGGGAGTTCGAGATCGGCCGGTTTCAGATACCGGGTTTCAAATGCGGTGAAGGCAAGGCGCATCAGACGCTCGGCCTCCCGGGCCCGGTCGCCCTCGGTTTCCATACCGTTCAGCACGATGATCCGGCGCTCGCCTGCGCGCTCAGCCGACGCGGTGAGTCCATAGCCGGAGACGCTGAGATGCCCTGTCTTCAGGCCATCTACTCCGTCCATTCGACCGAGGAGCGGATTTCGGTTGGCTTGCCGGATACCTCTCCATTCATAGGCATCCTCGGCATAAAACGCATAAAATTCCGGGAACTCTTCGATGGATAGCTGGGCAAGCACCGCGAGGTCGATGGCTGAAATCCTGTGGCCGTCTTCGTCCAGGCCGGTGGCATTCCTGAAGGACGCCGTCGAAAGTCCCATACGTTGCGCCAGCGCTGTCATCTCGCGCGCGAAGGCCTCTTCCGTACCCGAGATACCCTCAGCCAACACAATGCAGGCGTCATTTCCAGAAAGAATGATGACGCCGCGAAGCAACTCCTCAACCGTTGGCTGGTCGCCGATCGCGAGCCCCATGGTTGAACCACCAGATGACCAGCCACCCTTTCGCCAGGCATTCTCCGACACCGTGAATTGGTCGGTGAGGGCGATTTCTCCTGTTCGAACCCTTTCGAACACAACAAAGGCAGTCATCATCTTCGTCATGGACGCAGGGATCATCGGCTCAGCGCCATTCTTTTCCCAGAGGATTTCACCCGATGCGTGATCCATGATCACGGCATGGCTGGCCTCACTCTCAAACCCTTGGCCGTGGGCGCGCGCGCCTAACGCGAGTGAAACTATAAAAACCAGGCCAAGGAAGAGGCGAAACATGAACGGCGCTCCGGAGCATCAATCCAAACAAAAACAGGGGAAAGGACGAACCCTTCCCCTGCACCGAAAAAGCGCCGGTTCTATGGCGACGTCAACCGCCGCCTTTGTGCACTACTGCATTGTGACGATCATGCCGTTCGCCACGCCCCGCCGTGCCAGATCATTCCGGAGCACTTCAGCCTGGTGGCGGTTCGCATAGGGCCCCACCATCACGCGGAAATAGTCAGCACCGTTCAGGCGCACAGGAACAACTTCAACGAAGAGGGAAGCATCCAGCGAAGCGCGCAGACGTTGGGCGTTCGCAATGTTGGAGAAAGAGCCAACTTGCACGAAAAAACCGGCATTTGCCGGCGGGAACTGCCGGTCTTGCTGCAGCGCTGGCGCCGGAGACGATACTTGAACGGGTGCCGGCGCAGCCGCATAGCTCGGCATGTCAGGCATGTCGTACTGAACCACTTTCTGGTCAGACACGGTCTGCATCCTGGGCTGGCTCGCAACCGGCGCAGGGCCGAGATACCGAACTTCCACATCGGTTGCGCGCAACCCTTCAAATCCCAGGAGTTCGCCAGCACGGCGAGACAGGTCCAACACGCGGTTGTCTTCGAACGGTCCACGGTCATTCACGCGAACAACGATCTCACGCCCATTGCTGGGGTTGGTAACCTGAATCAGGCTGGGAAGCGGCAATGTCGGGTGGGCGGCAGACAGCTTGTCTGGGTCGAACACTTCGCCGTTTGCCGTTTCCAGGCCCGCAAAGCTGCCATCATAGATACCGGCGAGGCCGCTTTCATCGAATGCGGCTACAGCGGCAGGCTGGACGACATTTCCCGGGCGCGAGAATGCTGAGGGTGCCGGCGAGGCAGATGTGCTGCGATGCGGAGGGAGGGCGGCCTGCGCTGCGATACGCTCTGCCGTGGCGCGGGCGTCAAATCCACCCGGTGAGATTGCCGGGTCCAGCGCAACCGGTTCGCGTGCCGCCATGGGTGCTTCAACTGAAGCGTACTGGCGAGCCGATTGGGCTGAAATGGCCGATGTTGACGAGGAGAACGCAATTGGCGCCTCTTCTGCGCTGGAGCGCACACCGGCTTCCGAATAAAAACGATCCGGCTGATCTGGGTAACGGAACTCAATTCGAGGTCGGGCGGGTGCGGCCTGGGGGGCTTGCGCAGCAACTGCGGCGCCCTGCCCTGCCCGGCTCGCAGTCTGCGGTGCGTCTGGGGTCTTGTAGACGATTGGCGCGCCGGATTGTGCAAGAGCTACACTTGGAACCAACGTGATCGAAATTGCCGTTGCGGCGAACAAATTCACGGGAAGCGCGCGGCGCTGTTTCATCGTCTCAACCCTCATTCTGCGGTTTGGAACAGCGTTTTGCAGTTCCGTTTCGACGCCTTCTTGGCGCCGTATGGGGAGGTGTTTACCAAAGTTTGGCTTCCCTTCGGTTTAGCCAGTGGGGCCGTTTTCTGCAGCACCATCAAGTGACCGTTAACGTATTCGGCTGGCAAAATTGGGCAGCAACATGGCATCGCGGGTTGCGTCTGCAGCAGGTAGCTGGTTAAAGCCCCGCTTGCCCTCAGGAGGAGTGGCAGAGTGGTTGAATGCGGCGGTCTTGAAAACCGTTGAGCGTGCAAGCGTTCCGGGGGTTCGAATCCCTCCTCCTCCGCCACCCTTTGTCCCGACTTTGCTCACTCGCTGCCGATCTGCTCAGCAACAGGGATTACCCCAGCCCCGGCTTTTCGCCCGTGAGATGAGACCGTTTGACGCCCGGCCCTCGCTGGCGCTTCTTGCGAGCAATCGCTGAATCCGGAATGCAGCAAGGTGGGAGGGTGGACTGCACCAGGCCGTTGCAAACCACGACAACGGCGCGGCACGTTTTTCTGTGTCGCGCAACGATTGGCTATTGGTGGGCATAATCACAGCCGCAGCCTTCGTCCTCAGGCTCTATGGCATCGACGACGCATCCCTTTGGACCGATGAAGGCTACAGCATCTGGTTCGGACGCCAGCCACTCACAGCGCTCTGGGGTGAGATCGCTCGCAATGAATACAATCCAATCCTGTACTACATGATCCTGCATGTCTGGATGGATGTGTTTGGGGACAGCGCCACCAGTGTGCGCGCCCTTTCAGCTGTCCTGAACTGCCTTACGATACCTTTTATCTATTTGGCGACGCGCTGGGCGCTGCGCACGCCGCAAGCCTCGCTGGTGGCGACCCTCGCCTGCGTTCTGTTTGCGTTGGCCTTTTCCGAGCTACAGTACGCCCAGGAAGCGCGCACCTATACGCTGTGTGTCCTTGCCATTGCGATCGCCGTGACAGCCACGGTTCGGATATCTGCGGAGGTCATGGACCCCGTTGCGAGCGAGCCTGCCCTCCTGCCCTACTGGCCATTTGCTGCTTTAGCCTTTGGCTGCGCTCTTGCCGTGTGGGCGCATTACACAAGCCTGATCTTCCTTGCCGTGCTGGGGGCCTACCATCTCGGCCTGATCTGGATCACTCGGCAACGCCAGGCCAACCTGTTTCAACATTACGGACTTGCGGCCGCGGTGTTCCTGGTATTGGCCGGCCGCGCCCTTTGGTTGATGTTCGCCTACGCGCTGCCGGCATCGGATAATTTCTGGATCGGCGTGCCGACCTTCACAGACGTTATCGATGCCACTTCGATCATTTTCGGCGGTGCCCTAGCCGTTGACTCCTGGGGCGTGGAAATTCTCTCACGCGCGCTTCTTTTCGGCCCATGGCCCGTTCTTGGGGCTTATGTGCTGTGGAAGCGTGGCCACACGATTGAACGCGCGTCCCTGATCCTTCTGCTTTCAACCAGCCTCATTGCCTTCATCGCCTATCTGGCGGTCACCTATATGGGCAAACCAGTATTCCTCCAGAGGATCGTTCTGCCGGCCCAGATCGGATGGGTCATTTTGTGTGCCGCGTCCTTGCTGGCTTTCAAAGCGATCCGCTTTCGTCAGGCCGCTGCAGGACTACTCGTCGCCGCCTTCTGCTTCAGTTCGCTCAGCTATCTGACTGGCAACAGCGACGCTTCGAACAAAGAGCCGTGGAAGGCGATCGCACAGGATATCTCCATTGCAGCCGGCGAAGGCGAAACCGTCTTCGTAACGGCAACAGGTGAAGTTCTCATGGGCCATTATCTGGACGTTATGGGACGAAACGACCTCGAACTTGTCTCAATCAATGGATCCTACCGAACACCCGCTGCACGACCCGCCTTTGATGGCTCTGCCATTCGCTACTCAACGCCCATTGATGCGCAGATCGCACGACAGTTTGAAGCGTCACTCACCGAACGCCCTTCGGCCTGGGTCGTTCTGCGCAACCCGAGTAGCCCGAATTGGGCAGAGCTCCATCCCATTCTGGAAAGTGCCACGGCCGACCAGATTGACTATCAACCCGGTCCCCTCGCCCTTTTCAGAGTTCACCCCAATGCGGGATCAGGCACGCCCTTTGCGAGGGATTTCGAATGAGCAAACAGTCTTCGCAATCCAGCGTCTTCAGCAATTTGGTTCACTTCTGGATTAATCTGCCGGTTGCACTGAGACGTCTGACGTCATGGGGCATCTTCGCCGGACTTGCCTGTTTGGTTTTTCTGATCGGGTTTCAGGTGGCCTATCGACAGGTGGGCCCGTTCGACTTCCTTGTGAAAGTCGACCAGAAACTGACAGCGCCGTTTGCGTCGGCCGCCGTCGAGCCCCTATCGAGCCAGGAGTATCCCTCTACCCTCCTGACCCTGGTTTCGGACGTTGGCGCAGTGGATACGGGGCTCGGTGCGCGCGGTCGGACCAGGCTTTATGAGCATGGCGGAGGGCTTACATCCTTTGGGGGTGAGGTGCTCTTGCTGCCATACACGGGCGAAATCTTTGCGGCGACTTCAGGCAGCGACGTCAGGAAAACGTCCATCAAGGCGCCAGACAATGGCCGCAGCGCGTATCTGGCCTTGGCCGACGAGCCGGACAGTGGCTTCAATTTTCATCGCGGTTACCTTCGATACAATGATTTGCTCGCGATAGATGCAGGACCGCAAAAAGGGCTTCTCGCGTCCTATAGCGAATTCCACAGCGATGAACGGTGCACCACAAACACGGTCGCTTTTCTCCCTATAGGGGCTGAGATCACGCGTATCGAAGGGGTTCAGGCCGAGCCGGAGCAATGGCAGATCGTTCACCGGACCACCCCATGCCTACCACTGAAGGACAAACATCTGGCTGTCGAAGGCCAAATGGCCAGCGGAAGACTGGCGTTTCAGGCGCCTGCAACCGTTTTCCTGACCAGTGGAGACTACCATCTCGATGGCATGAGAGCCGAAGGCGCCCCCATCTCCCAAGTCCCCTCTGCTCAGTACGGGAAAGTGCTCGAGATCGATCTCACGACCGGAACAGCCGAGATCGTCTCCATGGGGCATCGCAACATGCAGGGCATTGCCTTTGGGCCAGATGGTGCGCTGTACGTGTCCGAGCACGGCCCGCGCGGCGGGGACGAGTTGAACCGAATTGAGCCGGGCCTGAACTATGGCTGGCCGCTGGTGTCCCTTGGGACGGCGTATTCAGGCACGCCCCTTCCCACAGCTGACGACATAGGAGCTCATGCGGGATTTGAACCGCCGGTGATGTCGTGGGTTCCGTCCATTGCGCCGGCGGGTATGGCACGGCTGGAGGACTTTCACCCAAACTGGGACGGCGATTTGCTGGTTGGAAGCCTGAATGACAGAGCGTTGCACAGGATTCGCCTCGAAGCGGGCCGCGTCCTCTATACCGAACGCATTCCCATGGCGACGCGGATCCGCGTTGTGCACCAGCACAGCACTGGCGAGATTGTGCTTTGGACGGATAACCAAGAGCTGATTTTTTTGACGGCAAAAGACTTGGCCTCTGCCGCAGATCAACTGCCCGACTTCATCGCCCGTCTGGATGCACCGGGCCGTGTCAAAGCCAGCTTCGAAACTGAGATCGGGCGCTGCATGGAGTGCCACTCTCTCAATGCAGGCGACCATGTGCGCGCGCCAAGCCTTGCGAGCATTTATGGCAACCCCATCGGCGAAACGCCCTACGAGGGTTACTCCGATGCGCTCAGGGCAAAGTCCGGTCGCTGGACCGGCGAGGCTCTGTCGGCCTTTTTACAGGACCCACAGGCTTTTGCGCCGGGCTCTTACATGCCAGCGATCGGCAATGATGACCCTGAAGTTATCGATGCCATGGTTCAGTATCTTGAGCACCTCGACAATCAGTTCTGATTCCGCATTGGGCGCTTGACCCTACGGCGCGGCTTTGCGGGTCGCGGTGGCCTGTTTACAACGCTTAAAAAAACGATTGGAGGCGCGCTGTGCTCGAAGGCATCAAAGTTGTCGAATACGCTACCTATATGGCAGCGCCGGGCTGTGGCGGCATTCTCTCTGATTGGGGCGCGGAGGTTATCAAGGTCGAACCACCCGGGGGCGACCCCATCCGAAAATTCTTCAAAACCATCGGAACCGATATCGCCGACAACCCCGTTTTCGACTTCGACAATCGCGGCAAGAAGTCCATCGTTGTGGATACGTCCAAGCCCGAGGGACAGGCGATCCTGCGCAAACTCGCCGAAGACGCCGACGTTTTTCTGACCAATGTACGCCCAGGCGGCTTGCAACGATCCGGGCTCGACTATGACAGCCTGAAAGATGTCAATCCGAAGCTCGTCTACTGTTCGCTCACCGGATACGGCCTCTCAGGCCCAGATGCAGACCGCCCTGGCTTTGACGTGGCAAGCTTCTGGTCGCGAACCGGGGTGGCCTCCATCACGATCCCCAAAGGTCAGGCTCCGTTTCCCTTGCGCACGGCTTTCGGAGACCACACGACATCGATGGCGGCAGCGGCCGGCATTTGTGCGGCGCTCGTGGAGGCAGGACGCACGGGCAAGGGGCGCCTTGTCGAAGCCTCCCTCATGCGCGCCGGCCTCTATGCACTCGGCTCTGACATGGCGATCCAACTCTTCTTCGGTCGCATCGGCTCGACGAAGTCGCGGGAGGAGCAGATTCAGCCGCTGATGAACTTCTTCAAGACGAAGGACGATGCCTGGCTCTGTATCGTATCGCGCCAGGGCGATGTGGACTGGGCGCCGATTTGCCGGGCCGTGGACCGCGAGGACCTGATTGAAGACGAGCGCTTCACGACAGCGAAAGCCAGGCGGGCCAACAGCGCTGAGCTCGTTACCCTGCTGGATTCTGGTTTTGCCAAATACACCAAGGATGAAATGGCCCAGCGTCTGGACGACAATGTTTTGGCCTGGGCACCGGTTCAGACCCTCGCCGAAGTGGCTGCAGACTCTCAGGCCGAAGCCGCAGGCGCGTTTGTGGACACACCCAGCGCAAAGGGCGACGGATCAACCTTCAAAGCGCCCGCCTCACCGATACGGTTCCCCGGCGCCGACGACGGCCCCAAAGGCCCCTCCCCCACAATTGGTCAACATTCCCGCGAAGTGCTCGAGCAAATCGGCTATAGCGCTGACGAGATTGAAGCCGCCATTACAGCGCAAACCGTGCTGACGCCCCCAAAATAGGAAGCCCCGATGAGTGATGTGATCCTGCTGGAAAAAAACGGACCGATTGCGACGATCACGCTCAATCGACCGGAGATCCTGAACCCCCTCGGCCAGGCCGGCGACGGCGAAGCCGTTCGCGCCATTTGCCAGGAAATCGAAGCCGACACCGCAATTCGCTGTGCCATCCTGACAGGGGCCGGGCGCGCGTTTTCAGCCGGCGGCGATGTTAAAGCGATGAAAGAGCGTTCCGGCGCCTTTGGCGGCAGTCCCTATGATGTGCGTGAAGGCTATCGCCGCAACATTCACCTGATCGTGAAATCCCTCTACAATCTGGAAGTACCCCTGATTGCTGCCGTCAACGGCGCTGCGATTGGCCTGGGCTGCGATGTGGCCTGCATGGCGGACATCCGCATCGCGTCGGACAAGGCAAAATTCGGCGTGACCTTCCTCAAACTCGGCCTCATTCCTGGTGACGGTGGCGCGTGGCTCATGCCTCGTATCGTGGGCGCCTCACGCGCGGCGGAATTGTTGTTCACGGGCAAAGTGATTGACGCTGCCACGGCCGCTGAGTGGGGCCTCATCAGCCGTGCGGTAGACCCGGACTCTCTCATGGAAGAAGCCATGGCCCTGGCAACATCCATTGCTGCCCAGCCTCCCCAGTCCCTTCGCTTGGCAAAGACACTTCTGCGCCACGGCAATACGGCGAGCTATGAGACGATCATGGAAATGAGCGCCGCATCCCAGGCCCTGATGCACCACACTGAAGACCATATGGAAGGCGTCGACGCGATCCTCGAAAAGCGCACACCCGACTTCAAAGGCCGCTAATAGCTTTTCGGCAGACCGAGCACGCGCTCGGCAATAAAGTTCAGGATCATCTCACGGCTCACCGGCGCGATACGTGCCAGCATGGCTTCGCGCATGAACCGCTCGACGTGGTACTCCTTGGCATAGCCCATGCCGCCATGGCTCAGCACGGCCGTCTCGCACGCGCGGAAACCGGCCTCGCACCCCAGATACTTCGCGGCATTGGCTTCGGCACCGCATTCCTGGCCTGCATCGAACAGGCTGGCGGCCTGATACGCGAGAAGCTCTGCGGCTTTCAACTCCGCCCATGCCTTGGCGAGCGGGTGGGCAATCCCCTGATTCTGGCCAATGGGCCTGCCGAACACAACGCGCTCATTGGCGTACTGGGCAGCCCGCTCCAACGCCGCGAACCCAAGGCCAATACTCTCAACCGCGAAGAGGACGCGCTCCGGGTTCAGCCCCTGGATCAGATATTTGAACCCTGCCCCTTCTTCGCCGATCAGATGCTCCTTTGGCACTTCCAGTCCGTCGATAAACAGCGTGTTCGATTCAACGGCCTTCCGGCCCATTTTAGGGATTGGATTGGCCTCGATCTTGGCGCGGTCAAAGTCGGTGTAGAAGAGCGACAAGCCAAGATACGGCTTCGCGCACTGATCCTTCGGGGTCGTGCGGGCGATGATCAGAATCTTGTCAGCGCGTTGTGCGCCTGTCGTCCAGATCTTGCGCCCGTTGATTGTGTAACCGGAATTCGTCCGCTCGGCCTTTGTCTCGAGGCTGGAGGTGTCGAGGCCGGAATTGGGCTCGGTGACAGCGAAACACATCTTCTCTTCGCCTGAGATGATCTTCGGCAAGTTTTCCTGTTTCTGCTCCTCGGTGCCGAACTTCTCCAGCGGCTTCGGTCCGAAAATGTTGAGGTGGATCGCCGATGCACCGGAATAGCCCGCCCCGGACCGTGTCACGGTTTGCATCATCAGAGCCGCTTCCATGAGACCGAGCCCCGAGCCACCGTACTCCTCTGGAAAAGCAATACCGAGCCAGCCGCCTGCCGCCATCGCATCACAGAACGCTTCGGGCCAATTGCCCGTCTCATCGGTGTTGGACCAATACTCATCGTCGAAATCTGCGCAGGTCCGCGCGACTGCATCCTGGATTGCCAACTGATCTTCGCTCATGGCTTGAATCTGGTGCATCTCGGCTCTCCCTCTCCATTGTTCTGTTGATGGGTATTTGCGCCAATTGAAAGGGATATGAAACCCATCGCGCAGTGTATGAGGCCCATGCGGCACTTCGCCCACGGCCCGGTGCAGCCACGCAAGGCGACCGCCGCTCAGGAAACGGAACTTAAATGGACCGCCTGGCAGGGGCAGCAGGACTCGAACCCGCGACCCTCGGTTTTGGAGACCGATGCTCTACCAACTGAGCTATACCCCTTCAGGCGAAGCGCGGTTGTGCCGGAAAACTGAATGCGGCGCAATAAGCTATATGGCAATTGAACGGCTTCCGGCGCACACTGTTTGGAGTTCGGCCAGCTTCAGAAAAGGATCACCCAATGCTCAGGACCACGCACTGTCTTGCCGTAATCGCATCTGGTCTCGCAGCTTGTACGGCGAGCCCGAACACTGAGGTACCGGTCCAAACCCCTTCAGTCGCTGCAAGCAACCTCGCCGTCGCCCAAGGCGCATGGGTGGGAACGCTGACCTATCTTGATTTTACCTCAAATGAGGAAGTCGCCTTACCGCTTGAGCTTGACGTGCAACTCGAAGACCGATGCCTCGCGCTCAGTTTCACCTATCCCAATGAGCCCCAGGCCAATAGTACCGGGACGCGGTGCCTATCCAATGATGGACGCACCTTTGACGACAAACCGGTGATCGCGAGCACAGCACTGGCAGGCACAACGTCGTTCACATTGGAGTATGAAGGCCAGGACAATGGCATGCCTGCCACCAAGGTCGAGACCTACAGGCTCTCAGCCGACGCCTTGTCTTTCGAAACCGCTTTTGCACGTGAGGGCGAGGCAGACCTTACAGTTCGCAACACGGTCAATGTGACCCCGGCCCCATAGCACCCCGAATCAAAAAAAGGCCGCCCTGGTCTGGGCGGCCTTTGGAGTTTTTCTCGGTAAGCGGTTGGCTTACTTTTCGATTTTGGAGACCACGCCGGCGCCGACGGTGCG
>JBCBGZ010000042.1:0-22752 GCA_038526245.1 Pseudomonadota bacterium | reverse complement strand
AGCGCCGCGGCGGTGTGCGCTCAGGGGACGACAAGAAGAACTACTATATCCATGAGAGTGTGGGCATCGCGACCGGATTGCTGATCGCCGCGTGCCACCAGGCGGGGCTTGCAACCCTCGTGCACACGCCGAACCCCATGGGGTTTCTCACCGAGATTTGCGGTCGTCCGCCCACGGAGAAACCGTTTCTCATTCTGGTGGCCGGCCATCCCGCCGATGGCGCTATGGTGCCGAAGCACGCGCTGGAGAAGAAACCCCTCGGCGAGATTGCAAACTTTCTCTAGGCCAACTTCAGGCCGTTGCGGCGGCCAGTCCGTGGGAGAAGCCCGGCGCTTCCTGGCGCAGGAAGTCGATCAGGGCCCGCTCAGCCGGGGACACCGTATTGTCCCATCCCAGGCGTTTGATGAACCAGTCATTCTCTTCGGCGGTAACGTCGCTGCCCTGACGAATAGCCGCTTCCTTCGCCGCTTCGCGCGCCTGGGCAGCCTTTTTGGAGTCGTAGGTGACCCGCTGAAACCAGTTTCCGGAAGAATAGGCCGAGGACAGATTGTCCAGAATGCCGCCACCATCCGATTTGAGCCAGGTTTCGCGCGCGAGGGCACGGCCCTCCGTGATCGGATCGGGATGTGCCGCCGCCAGAAGGTGGTTTCCGATGGCGCGGGCAAACAGGTCATTCCAGGACTTTACGTTGCGCGCCTTGGCGATCTTGTCATTGGTCGAAAACAGGATGCCAGCTTCTTCGCGCGTAACCCATAGTCCGCCATCGCTCGATTGTGCGTACACAGCGCGTCGTGTGCGCTCAACATCGGTGTCAGTCGCTGACCCTTTTGCAACGATGTGGTCGCAGACCGCCTGGAGCGCAAAGGTTCCCAGGCGCGGCGGCGCGCCTTCGGCCTTGCGCAAAACGGCCAGCAGCAGATCAAGGTCGACCTCGAGAGGACCGTTCACACGGCCTGAAATCAATCCCATCAACCAGTCTGCTTCCCCGTCGCTAACCCAGTTCTTCGGCGCTTCATTGGAGAGGAGGTAATCGCAAATAGACTCAATGAAGCGTCCATTCCAGCTTTCCGACGAGTCGGTAAACTTCGGCGTGAGCGCGAACAGGGATTCAGCCTCGGCGCGGCTCACCAAACCGTCTTGAAACACTTCAACAATACGTTGTTCGGCCTCGCTCCGGCTGGCTTGACCCAAGGCAACAATCCGTTTCAGAAGCGCGCGCTCCATTGCCTCAGCCATGCACCAATCTCCCGAACAAACTCGCGTGAACGTTCGGTGTAAGGGCCAGAGGGTTGAAAACCACTTAAGTTATACGGCTCCGGATTAACTCTGTTGGTCGAGTTCCACGTCCCAATACAGGTAGTCCATCCACGTCTCATGGAGGTGGTTCGGCGGGAAGCGCCGCCCGATTTCCTGCAGCTGGTAGTTTGTCGGCCGCACCGGGGTCCGACCCGGAAACATCCCCGCATCCTTGGGCATGCGTCCGCCCTTTTTCAGATTGCACGGCGAACAGGCGGTTACGATGTTTGTCCAACTTGTCCGCCCGCCGCGCGAACGGGGCACAACATGGTCGAACGTCAGATCTTCCTCAGCACCGCAATAGACGCACTTAAAGCCATCGCGCAGAAACAGGTTAAAGCGGGTGAATGCTGGTGGGCGGTCCTGGCGAACGAACTCGCGTAGAGCGATTACGCTCGGCAGGCGCATTTCAAAGCTTGGGCTGCGGACCACGTGGTCATACTCAGCAATCACTTCGACGCGGTTCAGGAAAACGGCTTTCACAACATCCTGCCAGGGCCAAAGCGAAAGCGGGTAGTAGGAAAGCGGACGGAAATCTGCGTTGAGCACAAGCGCAGGGCGTCCATTTGGGGGGAAAGCAACAACTTCAGCCACGGGTCCCTCCGTGAACGAATAAACCGTTTCGGTAAGATGCGGTGCAGTAAGTGGCGGCAACCTCCCTTGTCCAAGTTTCGAATACTCGATTCTTAGCAACAAGTTTATGACAGACCTGATCGCTTGACAGCAAAAAATGGTGTCACACGGTCGCGGCGCGTCAGGCATTACCTTTTGTCGGGGCGGATTCGTGCCCGCGATAATGATTGAACCATGCCCAAAGAAGATGGGTTGCGACGCCGCGATAGGGCGACCAAGCGTCGGCAAGCGCCGTGAACGCTTTGGCGTCAAACCGCGCTTCGTCGCCCATGAGCAGGCGGTAGCTCTCCATTAGTCCCACATCGCCCGGCGGGAACGCGTCCAGGTCGCCAGTCGCGCTCAACATAAACACTTCCGCGGACCAGGGCCCGATGCCTTTGATGGCCGTGAGAGCGGAAACCGCTTCAGGTCGGGCGATGTTCGGAAGGCTGTCGAAGCAAACTGCGCCGCTTTCCGCTGCCTCTGCGATGGCTTTGACGTATTTTACTTTTGGCCGCGACAGCCCGGCGCCGCGCAGCGTTTCATCATCCAGCGAAAGGATGGCGTCGGCGCACAGCGTATCGCACAAGTTCTCAACGCGCCCCCAAATGGCTGCGCCCGCTTTGGTCGAAACCTGTTGGAAAGCGATCATGCGAGCCAGCGTTGCGAACTCGCAGGGGCTTGTTCGCCACTCCGGGACGCCGCGTTCGCGATAGGCCCGGGCAAGAGCGGTGTCCCTTTCTGCCAAGACCTCACACCCCGCCTGAACGTCCTGAACCGATGGCGCGGTCAAAAATAGTCCTCCAAGGGAAGATCAACCTGTTTCTGACCGAGGAAGTAAATCCCGTCGCCGCGAAGTGTGGCCGGGAAAAAACCGCCATCCGTGGAGGCAGCCTCCAACCCATCTATGGCCAGACGCGCCTCATCAGTCAGCAGTCCCTGGGTCGCCAGTGCCGCGCGCAGCTCATCTGCGCGATCGATGCGCACGCCAGCGTTGCCTCGCAATTCACCGCCTTGACGGGAGAGGTCGCCCCGCGCGCCGAGACTGGCCGGTCCCCAGTCCAGCATCAGTTGGGGTACCAACAATTCGCCGCCCCGCGACAGAGCGAGTTCGATAGCACGGGCAAGGTCCCCGGTTTCGGAGAAGGCCGATACACCGCCATCGAGCTCTGCGCGCAGGATTGATGGGCCTAAGGTGCGGCCCAGGAGAGCAAGGTCGTCTGGCGGGGTTTCTGCCAGCTCAATCCGTTGCCAGTGGGTTTCCAATTGCAGCATGTCTGGAACGCCGGGCGCTGGGCGGATGTGAAACTCAAACGCGTCCAACTCTCCGACGGGGTCGCCCTCAACGGCGAGCCCCGCTTCATCGAGCGCAATGGAGAGCTGCCGGATCTGCCCCGTATTGTCCCAGCGCAGGCTGCCAGCAGAGCGCGGGCCCAGGAGTAATGAGGCGTCTTCATTTTCTTGATTGGAGAGGCTGAACCCATTGCGGCCCGGCGCTCGTATTATCACATGATACCAATCCCAGGGCTGCATCACCAATTGTAGCTGTTGCCCCTGCCATTTCGGCCCTGTGGGCTGTCCGTAGACTGGGTCGTCCACTGTTAACGCGAAACGGAACGGATAGCCTCCCAACTCCTTGCCAGAATACTCGACCACTAGACCCTGAGCGCGCTGATCATCGATCCACTCGTCGATGCCGTCTTCGAGGATGCCGCGGGCGACATACCAATAGGCAGTGTAAAGCGCCGCCAAAAGAAGGGTGATGGTGAAGGGTACCCAGATCCAGGCTCCGGATGATTTTCGGCGGGGCGAAGATTCCATATCAGGCGGCCTCCAGATCTTTTCGGGTTCGGCCTTGCTGGCCCAGTCCCTCTTCCAGCAGTTCAGCCGAGGCTGGCTCAATCGCCTCTTCCAGACGTTTCATAAGCGCCTTCCGGTCCAGTCGGGGTTCAATGGCGGGCAATATCTCAAATACGATGGTTCCGGGCGTTCGCACAAAGCCTTTCGAGGGCCAACACAGGCCCGAATTCGTTGCCACTGGAACGCAGGGGACATTGAGCCGTTTGTAGAAGGCGCTTGTGCCGGCGGCAAAATAGCCCGCCGTCACCCCCGGCGGATGCCGCGTACCTTCCGGGAATATCACGAACTGGCGCTCGTCGGCCGCGCGAGATTCAGCGGCTTTGAGCATCCTCTTCACGGTTTTGGCCGCCCCGCCGCGATCGATTGGGATCATCTCTGATTTCAACGCATACCAGCCAAAAAAGGGATACCAGAGCAGCTCCCGCTTCATCGTGATCACGGGGTCCGACAGGATCAGGAACGGCACAAAAACGTCCCACATGCACTGGTGCTTCGCAGCGTAAATGAATGCTCCGCCGGGAAGATGCTCGAGGCCGCGCACCTCGGTCTTAATCCCGCAGATGACATACAGACCGCCGCGCACCAGCATTGAATACCATCGCAGACCGGCCATGATCGCGCCGCGCGGCATCAGAAGGCTCGGCAGCCAGATCGTGCCCATGACGGCCATAAGGCCATACATGTACACAATGAAAACTAGAGATCGGATGGCATTCATAGACGTCAGTTAATCAAGGTTAGGGCCTGCGTCACGCGCCATTTCATCCATTCCGAAACCGTGCCGCGAAATGACGTCCAATCCGAATAGGCCCGGCTGGGGTCGACCCTTGAACGGACCGGTACGTCCACAAGCTCTAACTCCGGCGCTCGGTCTCTCAGCAATAGGCGGGCGCGTGGAAGGTGGTAGTCAGATGTCACCAGGGCAATGCGCCGATACCCATGGACACTGGCCCAGGCCGATACCTCGTCTGCATTCTCCTCGGTCGTCGTCGCCTCATAGCCGATATCGATGCAGCAGGCGAAAAGCGAGCTGTCGCCTCCTGCTCTTTCCGCAACTTCATCACGCGAAATGGACGGGTTTACGCCTGAAATGAGCAGCCGGTCTCCCGTTCCTGCGTCAAGTAACGCCACAGCAGCGCTTATGCGCAATCCAGACCCACCGGTCAGGGCAACCACGCCATCAACATCATCAATCTCTGCTGGAACGGCTGATGCAGCCCGGTGGCGAAACCCGTTATAGTCCAAGAACAACGCGACAATCAGCACCAGAGCGACCCAGCGCCATTTCAATCTGCCCATCCAGCGTGTCACAGCGTGTCTTTCAGTGACCGCATCACCGTCAGTCGTGCTGCACCACGCGCAGCCAGAGCAGCGATCACCGGGGTGGCCAGCAGAATAAGAAAATCAACGGGATCCAAAGAAAGCTGAGGCAGCAACCCCGTTCGCTCACCACGGGCCGAGGCAAATGACAAGGCGAGCGCCACGGCGGCCAAAGAGAACAAGGCTCCGACCGCGCCCGCCCTGAGGCCGAGCACCCAGAAACGTCTCTCAAAAAGGCGCGAGATGAAGCGGTCGGTCGCACCCGACAAGTGAAGCACCTCAACAATATCCCGGCGCGCAAGCAAAGCGGCATGGGTCGCAAACGCGATCACCGCGACGGCTGTCGCCACCAGCAAAACCACCGTGGACAATGCAACCAGACGAACGATCCCTAGTGTGCGTCTGACATCTCCGGCCCAGGTTTCATGGGCTTCAACAACAGATTGAATGCCGGCGGCACTCAGTCCCGCCTCAATATCATCGGGCAGCCCCGTCAAAGTGGCGTCGGACTCAACACTCAAGATGAGAGGCAAGGGCAGTCCCGCAGGCAGACCCCCACCAAAACTGGGCGCCAACAGGGTCTCGATTTCTTCCACGCTGAGGACACGAACATCCTGCACGCCTTCGACATCCAGAATGATTTCGCGCGCCTCTTCCGCGCCGCGTCGGTCTTCACCGATCAGCCGGATGGTCATTTGTCCTTCGACTTCGGCAGTCCAGCCTCGCGCCGCGTCATAACTCGAACGCGCAGACAATGCGGCGAGCGCTGCCAGAAAACAAAGAGCGCAGACTACGAAAAACAGCGCCGCTTCGCGGGCGTCCTGTTGGGGCAAAAGAGGTGTTTCGCGGCGATTCATACGACTTCTACTCCATACTCGACATCGCGCACCAGCAGGCCATGCTGAAGGCGAAGGATTGGAGCGTTTACTTTCCGGATGAGACTCAGGTCATGGGTCGCGATCAGAACAGTGGTTCCGAGCCGGCGATTGAGTTCCATGAACAGGCGCATCAGACGTTCGCCCATTTCCGGATCGACGTTGCCTGTTGGCTCGTCGGCAATCAGGAGATCGGGCTTGTTGACGAGGGCGCGTGCAATCGCGACCCGTTGTTGCTCGCCTCCAGACAATTGTTCCGGACGCGCATCCAGTCGAGGCCCCAGCCCCACCCAGCGCAGCAATTCTTCCACATCGGGACGGTAATCGGCTTCGCGCTGTCCCGCGACCCGAAGAGGAAGTGCTGCATTCTCATAGGCTGTCAGGTGCTCGAGCAGGCGAAACTCCTGGAAAACAACGCCAATGCGCCGGCGCATGGCCGAAAGTGCCTTTCGGTCGAGTGTTCGGGTCCGCCGGTCAAACAATGAGACATCGCCGCGAGACGGGCGCAGCGCCAGATACAGCAACTTCAGAAGGCTGGTCTTGCCAGCACCAGACGGCCCCGTGAGACAGGTAAACGATCCCGGCGCCAATGTGAGATCGATCCCCGAGAGGATTTCCTCACTAGAATCATAGCGCAAGGCCACGCCATCGAGGCGAACTGCGAAATCTGCGATCATATCCGGCTTGCGCTCATTCATTTCCGGCGAGATACACCCTGCGACCACCTAAATGCACGTTAACAGAACATTGAGTCCCTTGGGTGAAATAGCGAGTCATGATTGTCACCTGCCCTGCCTGCGAAACGTCTTATTTCGCCGACGACAGCACTCTCGGAAAAGAGGGCGCACAGTTGACCTGTATCTCGTGTGGCCATGTCTGGTTTGAACAGGTCGAAGGCGTTCCAGCCAGTGACGAGGCGCTCGCGCGCGGCGCCCACGAAAGATATCTGGAAGCCGTCAGGCTGAGAGGGCGTCGCCGATCACGCCTTGTGGCCATGAGTGTTTGGGTTGTGGTTGCTCTAGCATTTGTTGGCGCGTTCGCAGCGGCGGTTGTCTTGCGCGACGATGTCGTGCGCGCCTGGCCGGAGTCCGCCAGCGCCTATGAATGGGTCGGGCTTGAAGTGAACAGGTTCGGCGTCGACTTTGAGAATATCGAACGGTCCCGCGAACTTCGTGGAACACTCCCCGTGATTACCGTTGCGGCCGATGTCAGGAACATCACCGAACAGACCCAGATTGCACCGAGGGTCCGCGTCGGCCTCCTTGACGATTTCGGGCGGGAGATCGCGCATATGTTCGCCGATGTCAGCCCGAACCGCCTCGAAGCTGGCGAAGTTGGCAGGTTCACCGCTGTTCTGGAAAACCCACCCGCCGATTCCTACAGCCTTGATCTACGCTTTGTGCCCGCAACGATCACGGGAACACCTGACCAGTCCGCACAAATCACGCGGGCTCAACCATGAGCGATGACCTGTCCACGCTGACAACGCTGGTGGACGAAGCCACGCTCATAACGGAAATTGATGCGCTTGCGGATCGCCTTGTGCCCCACCTTGAAGGGGATTGGACGGTAGTTTCGATCTTGATCGGTGCGGTGCCATTCACGACGGACCTGATGAAAGCTCTGGCTCGGCGTGATATCCACCCGATTTTGGATGCTCTTTGGCTTGAGAGCTATCGGGATGCCCAGGAAAGCTCAGGCCGTGTTGTTGTGCGCGCTGACCTTTCGCGGCCCGTAACGGGCCGCGGGGTTCTGATCGTGGATGATGTTTTCGACACCGGAAGAACCCTCGAATTTGCCCGAACGCATATGGAAGCCAAAGGTGCCACGAAGGTTTTAACATGCGCCCTCGCGCGCAAGCCCTGGGCGCCGGAAACGGGATGCGACTTTCACGCTTTGGACACGCCCGGTCGCTTCCTCGTCGGGTATGGAATGGACGTGAAAGGCCGATACCGCGGCCTTCCCTTTATCGGAGCACTTGACTGATGGCACAACAAACCCTCGCCGCCGTGACCGTTGTCGTGCCCGATTACGATGTGGGGCTGGCCTATTACACCGGTGTATTGGGCTTCGATCTGATCGAAGATAGCGATCTGGGCAATGGCAAACGCTGGGTGCTTGCGGCGCCGAAGGGCAGCAAGGCATGCCGCCTCTTGCTGGCCCGCGCGAAGGGAGAAGCGCAAGAAGCCGCCATTGGTAACCAAACGGGCGGGCGAGTGGGATTCTTCCTCTACACCGATGATTTCGAAACAGATTATGCTCAGTACAAAGACGCGGGCGTAGACTTTCAGGAAGAGCCACGCGACGAGCCCTATGGAAAAGTGGTCGTGTTTCGCGACGCCTTTGGAAATCTCTGGGATTTCATCCAACCGAAGAGCGTCTAGGGCCCGAACGGCAGGCATCCACTTTATTGAGTGCGGACAGCATTGGCACATGCTGGCCTAGACCTAGTCTCTGAAATTGATCAGGCTTCGTGCTGACATACCGAACGACTTCGATCGAGAGACCGCAATGACCGACATGCCGACCCAGGACACCGCGCAGCCGAAAAACGCCTTTTCGCGATTCCTGGATGGTGTGGAATGGCTGGGCAACCTTTTGCCACATCCCGTAACGCTGTTTGCATACCTTGCCTTTGGCATCGTTCTTCTCTCGGGACTGTTCGGCTGGATGGGGCTGGCGGTGGAGGATCCGCGCCCCGCCGGCGCGCCCGGTGTGGCTGAAGACGGCATGATCCGCGCCGTAAGCCTCATGAACGGCGACGGTGTACGACGCATTTTTACAGGCCTTGTCGACAATTTCACCGGCTTTGCGCCACTTGGCGTCGTGCTTGTTGCGATGATCGGTGTCGGCGTTGCGGAAAAGTCCGGCCTCTTGTCTGCCGCGGTGCGCAGCATGGTGCTTGGCGCACCGAGGCACATGGTGACCATTGCCATTGTGTTTGCCGGCATCGTCTCAAACACCGCATCAGAGGTCGGCTATGTGGTTCTGATCCCGCTCGCAGCGGCGATTTATTATGCGCTCGGCCGCCATCCGCTTGCAGGCATGGCCGCAGCCTTTGCGGGCGTTTCGGGCGGCTACAGCGCCAACCTCCTGATCGGGACGATCGATCCACTTCTGGCCGGTATTACTGAAGAAGCCGCACAACTGATTGACCCAAGCTATGAGGTTGCTGCCACTGCCAACTGGTATTTCATGGTGGCGTCAACGTTTCTGATCACCGCAATTGGGTCTGCAGTCTCCATATTCATCGTCGAACCCCAACTGGGAAAGTATGACAGCTCCCGGGCCGACGAGACCATCCTCGACGACCGTATGATGGAGCCCCTCAAGGACAATGAGCGTAAGGGCCTGCTCTGGGCCGGAATTGCACTTCTGGGTGTGCTCGCTGTCATGGCCTTCACGCTGCTGCCCGAATGGGGGGTCCTGCGCGATCCGGAAACCGGCGATCAGATGCGCTCGCCATTTTTCCGGGGCTTTGTCGTCTGGATCCTGATCTTCTTCATGGCCACCGGTTACGCCTATGGCCGCGCAGCAGGCACGATGAAAGGCGATCGGGACGTGATAGACGCCATGTCCGCCGCGCTGGCTTCGCTGGGGCTGTACATTGTTCTGGTATTCTTCGCCGCCCAGTTCGTGGCGTTTTTTGGCTGGACCAATCTGGGCGCGATCACGGCGGTGACCGGCGCCAACTTCCTGCAGGAGAGCGGCATGACCGGGCCGCTCCTCTTCTTCGGCTTCATCCTGGTGTGCGCGCTGATCAATTTGTCTCTGGGGTCTGCTTCGGCGCAATGGGCAGTGACCGCACCGATCTTCGTGCCCATGCTGATGCTGATCGGCTACTCGCCTGAGGTCATCCAGGCCGCCTACCGCATCGGCGACAGCACAACGAACATCATCACGCCGATGATGAGCTATTTCGGGCTGATCCTCGCCTGGGCGGCGCGTTATGACAAAGACCTGGGCGTGGGAACACTCATTGCGATGATGCTTCCATACTCGATCTTCTTCATCCTCCTCTGGTCATGTTTCTTCTTCCTCTGGACCTTCGGGCTGGACCTGCCTGTGGGGCCCGGTTCACCCACATATTTCGACGTGGATGCCATCGGCACCGGAGAGGCGAGCCCGTGACATTGGTCAAGATTTGCGGGCTGAAGGATGGCGACATGGTCCGTCGCGCCGCGGAGGGCGGAGCGCACTGGATTGGCCTGAATTTTGTCGAGGCAAGCCCCCGCTACGTCACGCCTGAAGCAGCCGCGTCCCTGCTGCTCCAGGCGCGCCGTGCCATTCCAGTCGCGCTGGTTGCGGACTTTTCCGATGACGAGATCGATGCAGTGAATGCGCTCGATTTTCCTGTGCTGCAGCTGCACGGCACGGAGACGCCAGCCCGTTTGGCCGAGATCAAGGCACGCACGGGCCGGGAGGTCTGGAAAGCAGTGGGTGTATCGACCCGCGAAGACCTTGCTACGCTCTCGGACTATGCTGCCGCAGACCGCTTCGTGATCGATGCGAAGCCGCCTGTTGGCGCGGCATATTCCGGTGGCCATGGGGCAGTGTTTGACTGGTCGATCCTGCACGATTGGGACGCGCCCAAGCCCTGGCTACTCGCGGGCGGGCTGACACCGAAGAACGTGGCCGAAGCGATCCGCGCAACCGGCGCAGAGGCAGTGGATGTCTCCTCCGGGGTGGAGAAGGTGCGCGGGTGGAAGTCTGCAGAACTGATCTCGAACTTCCTGGCTGCGGCAAAGGCGGACTAGACGGCAGCAAACCGCTTCTCTAACCACACTTGTAACCTCATCCTGAGCGAAGACGAAGGATGGCGATGACGCGCCCAATGCCGCCGAATTGCCCGCCCCATGGTTCGTCTCCGCTCACCATGAGGCTCCGGCGGATCGGGAAGTTGACGATGGACAAGAGAAACACCTGGGACCAGTGGCCGGATGCGGATGGCCGGTTTGGCGAGTTTGGCGGGCGGTACGTGGCCGAGACGCTGATGCCGCTGATCCTGGACCTCGAAGCCGAATACCGCGCGGCGAAAGCTGATCCGGCGTTCAAGGCGCAAATGGACGACCTTTGGGCGCATTATGTGGGTCGCCCCTCCCCGCTCTATTTCGCCGAGCGCCTGACCGAGCATTTCGGCAGCGCAAAGCTGTATCTCAAGCGCGATGAGCTGAACCATACGGGCGCGCACAAGATCAATAATTGCCTTGGTCAGGTGCTTTTGGCCCTGCGCATGGGCAAGACGCGGATCATCGCGGAAACAGGTGCGGGCCAGCATGGCGTGGCCACCGCCACGGTCTGTGCACGCTTCGGCCTGCCCTGCACGGTGTTCATGGGCGAGACCGATGTGGAACGCCAGAAGCCAAACGTATTCCGCATGAAGTTGCTCGGCGCCGAAATTGTTCCGGTGTCCTCGGGCACTGGCACGCTGAAGGACGCCATGAACGAGGCCCTGCGCGACTGGGTGACGAATGTGGAGAGCACATTCTATGTAATCGGCACGGCGGCGGGCCCCCATCCGTATCCGGAGCTTGTGCGCGACTTTCAGTCCGTGATTGGGCGGGAAGCCCGCGCGCAAATCCAAGAGCGTGAAGGCCGTCTGCCCGATGCGGTCATGGCGTGCATTGGCGGGGGCTCGAACGCCATCGGCTTGTTCCACCCTTTCCTGGAAGATGAGGGTGTGCGGATGATCGGCGTGGAGGCCGCTGGCCATGGCGTTGCGTCCGGCCAGCATGCCGCGAGCCTGAATGGCGGTGAGCCCGGCATCCTGCATGGCAACCGCACTTATCTGCTGCAGGATGACGACGGCCAGATCATTGACGCCCACTCCATCTCAGCAGGGCTCGACTATCCCGGCATTGGCCCGGAACATGCCTTCCTGCGCGATACGGGACGGGCGGAATACCTCTCCTGCACTGACGATGAGGCGCTGGAGGCCTTCCAGCTTTGTACGCGCCTCGAAGGCATCATCCCGGCTCTTGAGCCCGCCCACGCCTTGGCGCGCGCTGGGGAGGTGTTGAAAGATCTGGGACCCAGCGGAATCATGATCCTCAACATGTGTGGGCGCGGCGATAAGGACGTGTTCAGCGTCGCTGAGGCGTTGGGAACGGAGATTTGAAGGTTGTCCTCAAGACCGTCGCGTTCGTACTTCAGTTGCTTGGCATCGTACTATTACTTTTGCTCGCCTATGTTGCCTATGAGCTGCTGACTTGGAACGCTGACACTCAGCGAAATACAGAGTTCGTGCTTGGGCAGGCGGGATTAGATCGTTTTCAGACCTATGAAGTGATTTCATACGACCATTCTGGCTATTCCCTGAACGGGGATTATGATCAGCGCGTTTGCCTGGAAATAACGACCTTCAGCCCGTCGCACCTGACACGGGATCACTGGGAACAGGGCATCCCAGAGGATCGATTGATCCAAGAGGTGTTAAGGCAAGCGAGTGGCTATTCTGATGCCGCGACATGTCTGACAGGTGCCAATCCGGGATTGGACCCAAACGTCTGGTACTTTGTGCACCGCGCTCAAATCATCAATGGCGATCAGATTGATGGATCTGAAGTCACATTTTTTGATCCACGAACAAGGCGGATCTTGTATTATGGACACCAGTTTTAATAGGCTGAAGGGATTACTTCCGAAATGGTGTGCGTTCTCCTTTCGAGGATATGCTACGCCTGCGACGTAGTGCTGGACAACACTGAGATTTGAGACATAAGCGCTCCCCATGCCTACGTCCCGCATTACGACCCGTTTCGATAAGACCAACGCCGAAGGCCGCGCTGCGCTGGTGGCTTATCTCATGGGTGGCGACCCCGATCTTGAGACGAGCTTTGCCGCCATGCAGGCCCTGCGCGACAATGGCGCTGACGTCATCGAACTGGGCGCGCCGTTCACCGATCCGATGGCCGATGGCCCGTCAATCCAGCGCGCGGGCCTGCGCAGCCTGAAGGCTGGCACCACGCTGGATGATGTGCTCGCCCTGGCCAAACGTTTCCGCGCCGATGATGCCGAAACGCCAATCATCATCATGGGCTATGCCAATCCAATCCATCATATGGGATTTGACGCCTTCGCCACCGCCGCTGCTGACGCCGGTGTGGACGGCGTCATCACGGTGGACCTGCCGCCGGAAGAAGACGCTCCTCTGCGCAGCGAGCTGACGGCGCGCGACATCTGCGTCATCCGCCTCGCCACCCCGACCATGACTGACGACCGGCTCCTGGCGATTACCGATGGCGCGTCTGGCTTTGTCTACTTTGTTGCCGTCACGGGCGTCACGGGCGCTGGCGCGGCCGATCCTGCGGCGATTTCCGGCAAAGTGGACCAGGTGCGCCGGGCGAGCGGCCTGCCTGTATGCGTTGGATTCGGTGTTCGCACTGGCGCCCAGGCCGCAGAAATGGCACACATAGCCGATGGGGTTGTCGTGGGCTCCGCATTCGTAGACCACGCTGCCAAAGCCTTGGAGACGGGGCAATTTTCCGAGGCGCCCAAGGGGATGGGGGCGCTGGCCAAAACACTGAGCGAGGCGATTGCGGGGGCCGCCTCACCCGAAGACGCCTAGAGCAGGACAGGTTTCATGAACTGGCTCACCAATTTTAGCCCACCCGGCCTGAAAACGTGGCTTGGCAAGAAGGACACCCCGGAGAATCTCTGGGTGAAGTGTCCGAAGAGCGGCGAACTCGTCTATCGAAGCGATCTCGAAGAAAGCTGGTACGTGACGCCTGCAGGCGCACATTTGCGTATCTCCCCGCGCCGCCGGTTCCGCCTCTTCTTTGACGACGAACAGTGGGAACCTATCGCCCTGCCGGACGTGCAGGCCGACCCCCTTAAGTTTCGCGACGACAAACCCTATCCGGCGCGCATCAAGGCTGCGAAAGCCAAGATTGCCACGCGAGAGAAGGAAGAAACGGTCGATGGCGGCGCGCCCGTTGCCCAGGATGACTGCATGGCGGCCGCCTTCGGCAAGATTGACGGCATGCCGGCGGTCGTTCTTGTCCAGGATTTCGCATTTATGGGCGGCTCCCTCGGCATGGCCGCGGGCGAGGCGTTCATCACCGCCGCCCAACTCGCCGTCGCGCGCAAGGCGGCCCTCGTGATCTGTACGGCCTCCGGCGGTGCACGCATGCAGGAAGGTACGCTCAGCCTGATGCAAATGCCGCGAACCACGCTGGCGATCGACGAGGTGCAGGAAGCAGGCCTGCCATATATCGTTGTGCTCACCGATCCGACGTCCGGCGGTGTCTCGGCCTCCTACGCCATGCTGGGCGACGTGCACATTGCAGAACCGGAGGCGATGATCGCCTTTTCAGGCCCGCGCGTGATTGAACAAACGATCCGCGAAAAACTGCCCGATGGCTTTCAGAAATCCGAGTTCCTGCTCGAAAAAGGGCAGGTGGACATCGTCGTCGATCGCCGGGAACTGAAATCCGCCGTCGCGCGTGTACTCAGCCACCTGATGCCGAAGCTTCGCCGTGCCAGCGACCGGGAAACGCCCAATGTCAGCGCCCCGGCAGTAGACGTGGATGCAGCGCCTGAGGCGACGGAGAACGCCGATTGAGCGCCAGTTCCGGCCGGCTAAATCGGGCGCTTAATGCCCTGCAGGGCCACTATCCAAAAGAGATTGAACTCTCCTTGGGGCGTATTGAGAGGCTGCTTGGCGCCCTTGGAGACCCTCACCATCGCCTCCCGCCGACGATTCATGTGGCCGGGACCAATGGTAAAGGATCAACCTGCGCCTTCCTGCGCGCGATGGCCGAGGCTGCGGGCCTCACCGTCCATGTTTTCACATCGCCGCATCTTGTCCGCTTCAATGAACGCGTGCGCCTCGCAGGATCGCTCATCAGCGATGATGGGTTTGCATCAGCCTTGGAGCGCGTCAAAGCAGCGCTCGGTGAGGGGCAGATCACCCATTTTGAAGCGACAACCGCCGCCGCGCTCCTGGCATTTAGTGAGACACCAGCAGATCTTCTCATCCTGGAGGTGGGTCTTGGAGGGCGCTTCGATGCAACGAACGTAATTCCTGACGCAGCCGTCTCGGTCATTTGCCCTGTAGACATCGATCACAAACAATTCCTCGGGGACTCGGTTGAGGAGATCGCTGCGGAAAAAGCCGGGATCATTCGTAAGGGTGTTCCGGTCGCCAGCGCGACCCAGCGCCCGGAAGCGGCAAGCGTGATCTCGGCTGAAGCCGAACTCATGGGAACGCTGCTTCATACATTGGCACCTGAAGACTCACACGTTTTGCCTGACGAACTATCGTTGAAAGGCGTCCACCAGCGCGCCAACGCCGCGCTCGCGGCGAAAGCGCTAGCACTTTGGGGAGACCCGCGCATCACTCCAGACGCGGTGGTCCACGGCGCGAAAACTGCCGTTTGGCCTGCAAGACTGCAAAAGCTGACACCCGGCCCCGTCACCCAAATGGCCAATAATGCAGAGGTCTGGCTGGATGGCGGGCATAACCCCCACGCGGCGCGGGCCGTGGCCGAAGTCCTGGCAAGGCTTCCTGGAAAGCTCGCCATGGTTACTGCGATGATGGCGAGCAAGGATGCGGAGGGCTTCTTCGCGCCATTTACGCCCCTGGCGCCTGGCGTGTTCACGTGCCCCAACAGCGAGGGCCATCTGGGTAAATCACCCGCTGAACTTGCGAGTGCCGCTCGCTCTGCCGGCCTCCACGCAGAGGACTTTGATCAGTTCGAAGACGCCCTTGCACACGCGGCCAATTCGGGCGCTGACCGCATCCTGATCTGCGGATCTCTTTATCTGGCCGGGGATGTCCTGGCGAAGAACGAGACCATACCGAACTAACGCCGCAAGTTTCGGGTGGCGGGCGCCAGCGTGGCGCGGCACACTTGCCCCATGTCAAAGCTCATTTCCATGCCGCTCGACGAACGATCCGCCGCCTATTCGCGGATGGCGAAGGCTCTGTCTTTCCTGGGTGATACCTGGGCGGATCAACCCGACCTGGCTGAGTGCGCAGCGGCCATGGGCTTATCCCCCGCCCATTTTCAACGCGAATTCAGCCGCTGGGCGGGCCTCAGCCCGAAACAGTTCCAAAGCGTCCTTGCCCATAGCGCGGCCGGCGACGCGCTCCGTGACGGGGCCAGCGTTCTGGACGCCAGTTATGAAGCAGGGCTCTCTGGCCCCTCGCGCTTGCACGACCTGTTCATCGCCCACGAAGCCCTCACGCCCGGCGAGGCGAAATCCGGCGGCGAAGGCACTGTTCTCAAACTCGGCAAGGCTCCGACGCCATTTGGGATGGGTCTCTGGCTGATCAGCCCCCGCGGACTGGTCGCCCTTGGATTTGTCGACGAAAATGCACCGGAGCGAACGGGATTTGAGCACCAGGGGCGTAAGGAAACCGATGCCGTCGCAGACCTGAAGGCGCGCTACCCAAAGGCCAGCTTTGAGCGCGATGATCTCGCTGCGGCTGCGATGGCTCAAAAGGCATTTGAGACGAACGATCCGCTGCCAGTCGCGCTGTATGGCACACCCTTTCGGCGGCAGATCTGGCGCGCTCTTCTGGAAATACCTGTGGGCCACACCTGGACTTATGGCGCTTTGGCCAAAGCGGCAGGCAACGCAAAGGCCGCGCGCGCCGTGGGGGCCGCTGTCGGCGCAAATCCGCTTTCCTGGTTCATTCCCTGTCATCGGGCCTTGGCGGCAGACCGACGGCTACATAATTATCATTGGGGCGTGGAGCGCAAACGCGCCATGCTTGCCTACGAGGCAGCGCAGTCCCGCTAAGGCGTCCGGGCCGTCCGGCGCAAGATACCGGAGCCGGCCAGATGCGGTTTGACAATTTTCTGAGCGTTGAGCTCCTTCTTTCGGCAATGGTGCTCGGCATCCTTGTTTGGGCGGGTGTGCTGGCCTGGCGCTGGTGGCAGACCTTTCAGGAAGTTGGCGAGATGTACGCCCGCAAGCGCGAATTGGGCGAGCTACTCCCCCATGTTGAGCTCGAAGACTTCAAACCCGCCTACATCGCGGCTGAAGCGCCGGTGAAGGGCACACACATCTTCGCCGCCGCAACGACTTCCCTTGTGCTCATGCCGCTCGGCATCTGGTTCTTCGGCGCGCTTTGGTATGAGATCTGGCTGCTGGCGGGGCGCAACGAGGTCGCCGCAAACGGAACGATGATCCACACTTTCGCGACCTTTGTGTTCATCATGGGCATCATGATCGCTGTTCTGTACTGGACGATGAAGCGGTACTACGAGAACCTGCCGCTCTCCCTGGGCGCCGCAATCCGGCGTTTGAACACTGGCGATATCTCTGGAGCCCGCTAAATGACCATCCGCTACCTGCACACCATGGTGCGCGTCACAGACATTGACGCCTCCCTGCGCTTTTATTGCGAGGGGCTGGGCCTGACAGAAGTCACCCGTTTTGACAGCGAGCAAGGCCGGTTCACGCTGGTCTTCCTGGCTTGCCAGAAGGATATCGACCGTGCGGGCGGCATCCCCGAGGGCATGCGCCCTACTCAGAGCCATATTCCCATGGTCGAGTTGACCTACAATTGGGACCCTGAGGACTACACTGGCGGGCGCAATTTCGGCCACATGGCCTACCGCGTTGACGACATCTACGCGGCGGTGGAGAAGCTCGCCGAGATGGGCGTGACCATCAACCGCCCGCCCCGCGACGGCCGCATGGCGTTTGTCCGCTCTCCGGACGGGATCTCCATCGAACTCCTGCAGGAAGGCGAGCCCCAACCGCCCAAAGAACCCTGGGCCAGTGCCGAGAATATCGGGAGTTGGTAGGGCGTGCGGAATGCCATTTGTTGGAACGGCTGAAATTCGCCGGAAACGGCCGGTTTGCGAATTTGGCCGAGTGTCTTACGTGGGGCGAGTTTAAGCCGCGCAGGTGCTAGCCGAGAAAAAATAAAGCTAAACGAGAACAGGATGATAGGAAACGCCGCGAGAAAGAGCACAGGTACGAATGCCATACATCGACACCACTGTCTTAGAGGCCGGTATGATCGTCATCCGAAAAATCACCCATTTCGTCCTAAGGGGCATCCTCCGCCGGCGGCGCTAGATCATCCTCCGCCTTCGGGCGAAGACCGCAGGGGTCAAGCTCTGCATCTGTTAGAGCGCGAAGCGCCGGCAAGGCTTGGCGATGCCCATCATCGAACCACGGCTGGACCACGGCACCGGCTAGATAGCTGCACGCTGCGGTGACCTGAGCGTCGCTGGTCTCCTTCAGTAGCATGGGGTGGAGCGTCGAGAGTGTAGCGCCCATAGAGGTTGCCAACAGCACGCGCTCACCATCTTTGGTGAACCGAATATCCACGCCCCAATTGCTGTCCTTAATATTGGTGAAAGTCTGCACAGGTTGGGCCGATCCAACGCGCCATATGTAGGCATCAGTAGATCCGGTCGCGACAAACACGCCGCTCGGGTGGAAATCGAAGGATGACACGTTTGCATGATGCGGGAAGGTTTGCATCAATTCGCCAGAGCTAAGAGACCGCAGCTCGGCTTTGGTGCCATTTGTCGTCAGCAGATGCTTCCCGGATGTATCGATCCTGAAAGTGATTTCCTCCCGCCGGCGCCCGTTCGGGTCGCCCTCGATAATAGTCTCAACGGGCGCATCCTGATCGATATCCCAGCGCCTCACTGCACCACTTCCTGTTGAGACAATAAAGCTGTCCCCTGAGGGTAAAAAAGCCATCTGGAAAATGCCATTTTCGGAGATCTGATATGTCCTTATCGGCTCGGCCTGTCCTAATTGCCAAAGCCCTATTTGTTCGGAATCATATTTTCGCGCCGCGAGGAATTGCGTGCCGTCAGGGTGCACAGCAAATACGCCCGCACGCGCAAAATCAGCCTTGAGCACCTCATCGGGCACCTTAGCGCCAAGTGACCAGACCTCTATATCCACATCATTGGCACGCAGAATGCGGTCGCCACGTGGAAATAAGCGGTCCCGCATAGACGCCACGGGCCATGTCTCGCGCTCGCTGCCTTCACTGGCTGTTTCCCAAAAACCATACCCAGACGGGCGCTCATAGATGTCCGTCAGCGTCTGACCGTCCGATGTCGAGGCGGGTAATGACCACATCCGGATTGCGCCTCTGCGATGTGCTTCTATGACATGGTCACCATCGACGGTGAACACAGCGGCGGAGGCTGACCCCAGATTCCAAGGGGGGGAATAGTAGGCTGGCCGCGACATGTCATGCCAGTTCCAGAACGAGACAGAGCCATCATGTTCCGCTGTCACAATCCGCGCCCCGTCTGGGTGCATGTCGAGGCTGCGTATCGCATTGCCTGTCCCGTCGCGGTGCCTATGACGACGACCGCCTAAGTCGGCACTCCACTTGCTCGCTGTGCCATCTGAACTCGACGTCAGCACATAAGAATAAGAGCCAGAATTCACGGGAGTAATAGATGTGATGTTGTGGCCGGGATGAACTTCCCGACTGGCAACCGGGGCTTCGCCGTCAAGTTTCCACCGCGAGAGCGTGCCTTGAAAACTGCCAAGAAAAATATCACCAGTGGCCCGATCGATCGCGATCGAAAAGACGCTCTGGCCCGGGAATTCGCGCACTGCGTTCTCGCGCCCGATCTGCCACAGCACGGCACGGTAGCTTCCGCCGGTGACCACATGTTCCCCGTCGGGGTGGAAAACGGCAGCATTCACCGCTTGGGTATGGCCGATATAGTCCACCGGAAATCTCTCGGCGGCGGAAATGCCGAACACCTGAAGCGGTTCGTTCTGCCCGATTTTCCAGAGCCTAGCGGTGCGATCATGTGATCCCGTTAGCAATCGTTCCCCATCTGGATGGAACTCAACCGATTCCACGGCCAGTGCATGACCCTCAAAAACTTGCACCGGCTCAAACTCGCCCCGGCGCCATAGCCGCACCATTTTATCCTGATGGGCCGTGGCGAACATGTCGGGATCGGTGGGATGGGCCGCCAAATCATTGACGCGGCTGCCAGGCTGCCACTCCTGGATAAGGGGGGTGTGTATCATGGCGTGTTCGAGCATCGCCCGCGAGGTGATGTTCTCGCTGCGCAACCGGCTCTCGATCGCCCCGGTTTGGGCCGCCGGGTCTCCAATCAGAGCCATCAGGATGGCCGGCACATACTCACCGGCATTGGCAAACTCAGCCGCTTCTGCGGCAAACAGATCAGATCGTAGCGTCTGTGCGCTGAGCGCCCGGTCTGTGGCGTACCAGGCGGCAAGCCCTCCAAGGCTTGCGAGCACAAGTGCCGCCACCAACCCCAGCCCGACAGCATACCTTTGTCCGCGCTGGGCCTTTTCTGCCCTGCTCAGCGCCAGCTGCTCGGTTGCGACCGCCGCCTCGGCGCGCGCCAGCGCCTCCTCGCGTTCGGCGATCTGGGCATCTGCCTCGGCCTTTAGTGCAACTTCGGCCGCGGTGCTGGCTGCGATGTATGCGGTAAGCTCATCTGGAATGCTGCTGCCCTCTGGCTGGCTGGCCGACCAGGACTGTGCGCCTGCCAATTCTTCACCCCGCATCAACAGGGCATCAACCGGGTTTTGCTGGTGTTGGCGGGCCCTGGCTGCCAATCGCGTGCGCTCCCGCGTCCAGTCCAGGTCGGTTTTGAGCCAACCGTCCAACTCTCCCGCACCGGCGAACGGCCCGGAGCCGGGCTTGTTCGGATCGGTGTAGAAGTAAATATAATTGAGCGCGGCCAGTTGTGGCGGAGGCTCGACATTGGCCAATGGCGCGATCGTTACCGGGATCATCGGTTTGCCCAGCCGGGCGGCCTCTTCTACTTCCCATTGGCAGACAGTCGAGGCGGCCGACGTCTCGGTGAGGATGAAAACCACCTTGTCGCATTCAAAGAGCAGGTTGCCGAGCCGTTGCTCCCATGGCTCGCCAGGAACAATATCATGGCGATCCAGGATCGCGTCATAACCACGCTGTTCCAACATCGCCACAATCTGGTCGGCCCAGTCAACATTGGCTCGGGAATAGGAGACAAAGACCTTTAACCTATCCCCGCGAGATACTGTGACTGTCATGCGTTTATCCTCAGAACAGACAGGAGACCGTACGTTCCCCTCCGCCTGTAAGCAATCACATAGGTTTTATAATTCAAGGTGTTCCGGCGCCATTGATCGTCGCGACATTCATCACTCTGTCTGCAATCAAGGAGACTGACCTGTCGGTCCCGATAGCGTCCCTCTGATCCGAAGCTACCATTACGAGCGGCTGTTTTAGGGCGTTTTGAGCCGCTCGCCCTGACCATCACCAACGTCTGTCTTGGGCCAACTAAAGCCGGTGAGCAAACCATGGCCGGACGTCCGGAGTTGGCCCTTCTTTGCCGTTCAGCGAGGCTCTGACGAACGTCCTAAGTCGCCCTAAAACGGACTCTGAGCACATTCAGGATTTGGCTCAAACTCTTATACTAAAAGTATTGACAAGACTGCCCCTGTGTTCCGTCTCGCGCGATCACCTGAGCCCTCCAGATAGGGAGGAGGTGTTAATCACGATCCTAGTGGTTTGCGTTAGCGCATCTATGTCCTAAAAAGCGGTACTTATTTATATTTTCGAAGGCATTCATGCCATTGGCCGCGCAATTCTCTGACCCAACACTTGCAAAGATTTCCGTTCTCGGCGTGTTCGAACTCGCGCGGACGGCCGGGCAGACAATTGAAATTTCAAATCGGCGGGGGCGCGCAATTCTGGGAATGCTCTGCCTCGCTCCGAGTCTGTCACTTCAGAGAGAAAGTGTTTGCAAACTTATATGGCCAGGGCGCTTCAAACCTCAAGCACGCGCCAGTCTTCGTCAATGCTTGCACGAGTTAAATCGTGAGCTGCAAGCAGCTGGCCTCGAAATACTTCAAACCTCAAACACGCACATTGCTCTGTCTTCGACGGTCGTCCGAACGGACCTGCAGGAACTCGAAACGGCCTTGGCAAGTCAGGATGCAAAGCGGGCAAGCGTCATTCTAGCGCAAAGCAACTGCCAGCGTATCCTTTCTGACATCAGTCTTGGAGAGGAACTAAAAACTTGGCTCTCGGCACAGCGACTTCACCTCGAAAACCGACTTAGACTACTCGTAAACCAAGTATTAGCTGAGTTGAAAGCGTCTTCGCAAATTGTGGCTCATGACAAGTTGGCCGCAGCCTGGCAACATTGGTCGGGTCTGGGTCGTTTGCATGGACGTACCAGCTTGGCGATTTTGCCCTTCCAGAAGATTGATGAAGTTGGCAGCGATGATTTATTATCTGAGGGCGCGACCGAAGAGCTATCTTCACGCCTTGCGGCGGTTGAGGATATCGCGCTGGCCGGGCGAACCTCGATTCAGACCTTGCAGGACAAATCATTGACGCTGCCGCAAATGGCAGAGCAGTTGAACGTCACACACCTCATCGAAGGGACAGCGCATCGCCGGACTGATGGCGTTAGCTTATCCATCCGCCTCATTGACGGTTCGACGGGTTTGCAGGTCTGGGAAGATCGGGTGGAGGCGAGTGAGTCCGAGTTCTTTAGCGGTCGGCAGATGATCGGCGCTAATATAGTTGCCGGGCTCTGCAAGGCGCTCAACGTGACACCAAGAACCTCAACAGCACGGCGGATGACTCCGCATCGGGACGCTTACGCGCTCTATTTGCAGGGCCGTTCCCTATTGCACAGAACAATGGTCTCTGGTGCGCCGGAAAAGGCAGTTGAACTACTACACAACGCTTTGAAGATTGATCCCGACTTTGCGGAATGCTGGACCGCGCTGGCCGAAGCCTACATTTCGACAATTGTTTACGCGCCGTGTGTGGACAAAGTTGAACGCTCTGAGAGAGCGGCTGAAT
>JBCBGZ010000041.1:0-23062 GCA_038526245.1 Pseudomonadota bacterium | reverse complement strand
GTGCCGCGCGGATCAGGTCTGTGGCGGGGACGTCCCCACCCACAAGAAAGGCGAGATCGCGGCGCACCGGGCTTTGATCGGCCAGCTCCAATTTGGCACGGGTCTTCGCGCCGCGCGCTTTCATCTGGGGCAAGGCGTTGAGGTTCAGTTCGAAGCCATAGAGCGGGCCCTCAACATCCAGCGCCTTGAGGACGCGGGGATGCAGCGCGCCGAACTGCGCGACGGTGACCTTCGGGCCCATCTTCAGGCTGGCGGCCTGGCCAGGGTGCCAGTGATCGTCGCGCGGGGCAGCGACCTGGAAGCGGCCTTCTGGCTGGTTGATGGCCTCAAGTACGGCAACGAGATCTGCCTTGGCGGAGTAAGAATCATAGCTGCCCGCGCCCTGCCAATGGCGCGTGGTGGAAGGTCTCACAAGCGCTGCCACCACCGTGCGCTGGTCCTTGGGGCCATCGCCGAGATAGATCGGCCCAGCCTCAAACAGGGCGGTGCCACGCTCGCCGCGATCCTTCGCGCGCTGCAACGCCGCGGCGAGGTTGGCCAGTACGCTGGGGCGCATCTGGTTCAGCTCGCTCGCAACCGGGTTCGCCACGGCGAGAGATTCAGCGCCGCCGCCCAGCAATTCCGCATGGGCTTTCGGCATGAAGCTCCACGTCACCGTTTCCAGGAAGCCCCGCGAGGCCAGCGTTCGACGCGCCGTGCGGACGCGATCCTGCAGGGCCGTTGTCAGGGCGCCGCGGCCACCTTCGGGTTCTGGCAGGGAGAGGGTTGGCAGCGTGTCATAGCCTTCGGTTCGGGCAATCTCCTCAACAAGGTCGGCAGACTGCTCAACGTCAAACCGCCAACTCGGTGGCACGACATAGAAGGCATCGCCCGCATCCTCGACGTCGAAGCCCAGCTCGACCAGCGTCTTGCGCATATCCTTTGGCTTTACTTTCAAGCCTGTCAGTCGCTCCACATCGGCAAGCTTGAAGGCCACTTTGTCCTGGCGAGGCAAAGGAGCACCGGCAATCCGGGTGTCGGAAACCTTGCCGCCCCCAGCCGCTGTGATCAGCTCAATGGCATAATTCAGCCCGTCCAGGCATGAGGCCGGATCGACCCCGCGCTCAAACCTGTATCGCGCATCGGAGATAATGCCCGTCGCGCGCCCTGTACGGGCCGTGCGCATCGGTTCGAACCAGGCGCTTTCGATGAAAACGTCGGTTGTCTCGTCGGTGACGGCGGTGGACTCCCCGCCCATGACACCGCCTAGTCCAATCGCGCCGCTATCATCGGCGATGACACACATATCCGGGTTGATCTCGTAAGTCTTGCCGTCCAGGGCATCCAGGGTTTCGCCTTCGCGGCCCAAACGCGCCACGATCGGCCCTTGCAGTTTGGCGGCGTCATAGGCGTGTAGGGGCCGTGCCCGGTCCAGCGAGATATAATTGGTCACGTCCACCAGCAGCGACTTCGGAGTGATGCCGACGGCCTGAAGCCGTGCCTGCATCCAGGCTGGTGAGGGTCCATTCTTTACGCCCTTGATCAGGGCTCCCGCGAAGATGGGGCAGGCCTCTTCCGCCTCGATCCGGATTTCCTGGTCGCATTTGAATTTGCTGACTTGTGCCTTGATTTCGCGGGGCACAAAGCGTCCCGCCCCGGCGGCGGCCAGGTCTCGGGCAATGCCTGCCACGCCCAGCCAGTCGGGCCGGTTGGGGGTCACCTCGAAGTCGATCATCGGGTCATCCAGGCCAAGGGCTTCGGCGGCAGGTGTGCCGAGCTTCCATTTTTCGTCGAGGTCGGCAATGCCGTCATGGTCCTCGCCGGCATTCAACTCCTTGGTGGAGCACATCATGCCATGGCTCTCCACGCCGCGGATCTTGCGAGGCTTCTTATCCAGGGCGAAGTCGAGCCCGGGAATATAGGCGCCGAGCGGAGCATAGATGGCGGTCATGCCTTCACGGGCATTTGGCGCGCCGCAGACGATCTGTTTTTCACCATCCACAGTGTCGACAGTGCAAATGCGCAACTTGTCGGCATCCGGATGGGGCTTCGCAGCGGTAACTTTCGCCACAGTGAATGCCGCCAGATCATCGGCAGGATTGTGGACCTCTTCGACCTCGAGCCCGGCCTTCAGCATTACGTCCAGAATGCCCTGCAGATCGAGCTTGGTGGCGAGGTAATCCTCAAGCCAGGAGAGGGTGAATTTCATGGCGCAAATGCCCCGGTGCGGCGTGTGGGTCTGACGAAAGGATGCCTAGTCGCGCATTTTGCCCGGAGTCTCAACCCATGGGCGCGATTGGGCGCCTTATGCGGGTGAGTCTGCCGCATCTTGCGGGCCTTGTTCCCTTACAGGTGAGGGTCTCGGCCCACGGCTTGGCGGGGACAAGGACGTGCAATCGCTCACGGCCCTTGGCTTCACGTCGTCTTGCTCAGAGCGCGATACCCAGCATTCGTCCAGCAAGGAACAATAGCAGACCTCAATCTCGGGCAGTGGGCGGCGGCCGGAGATATACTCCTCCAGCCGTGCCCGGAACAGAGCCGTGCGCTCTGGTGTGTCCTCCCAACGGGCGGATATGTAGGTGATACGCGCGCCGGGCCGCAGGACCCTTGCGTCAATCTCTGCATAGGTGTGGGGGGCGTTGGGGAAAGTCTCTCGGGGCAGGAGGTATCCCATAAAGTCCACAACCGATGGGTCTTCCATCTCCGGCACACCGAGTCGGTAAGACCCGATCAGGGCCGGGCCGATACCTGCGTTTTCCAGCACGAGATCGTAGGTGATTTCATCGCCGGAATAGTCCGTGTTCTGTGAAATCTGTATCAGCGGCCAGACAGATGCGCTCTGCTGGGTGCGCAACAGCCGTGCCTGGTCCCAGGCAATCCATACGGCCGCAGCGGACACAATCAGCGCACAGACCGCAACCAGAAACTCGACCTTGTTGCCATCGCCCATAGCCTGCTCCCTTTGCAAACGGGAACAGCTTAGGACGGGCCGTGCTGTATGCCTAGCTCAGCCCGCCGCTCACGCTGGGGGTCAGCCAGGGCTTGAATCCGTAATGGCGTGTCCAGGCGGGGTCGGCCTCAAAATAAGGGCGCAAGTCCGGCATGCCGTATTTCAGCATGGCGAGGCGATCGACACCCATCCCGAATGCGAAGCCCTGGTATTTTTCCGGGTCAATGCCACAATTGGCCAGCACTTTGGGGTGCACCATGCCGCAGCCCAGGATCTCCATCCAGGCCTCGCCTGCACCAATCTTGATGGTCTCGCCATCGCGGCGGTATTTCACGTCCATCTCCGCGCTTGGCTCTGTGAACGGGAAGAAGTGAGGCCGGAAACGGCTTTCGACGTCGTCAATCTCGAAAAAGGCCTTCACGAAATCGATCAGGCATCCCTTCAGGTGGCCCATATGGATGCCGTCCTCGATGACGAGGCCCTCGACCTGGTGGAACATCGGCGTGTGGGTCGCGTCCCAGTCATTCCGGTAGACCCGGCCTGGCGCAATAATGCGGATGGGCGGCTCGCCATCGGTCATCGTGCGGATCTGGACGGGCGAGGTGTGCGTGCGCAGCACCTTCTGCTTTCCCTCGCTATCGGGCGCCATGAAGAACGTGTCGTGGGTCTCGCGCGCCGGGTGGCCTTCGGGGAAGTTCAGCGCGGTGAAATTGTGCCAGTCATCCTCTATGTCAGGCCCTTCAGCCACGGAAAAGCCCATATCACCGAAGATGGCCGCGATTTCCTCGAACACCTGCATCACGGGGTGCAGCGCGCCGACTCGCTCCGGGCGATGGGGCAGGGAGAGGTCGATCGTTTCGCTCGCGAGCTGCGCCTCAAGCGCTGCGTCCTCCAGCACCGTCTTGCGTGCCTCCACAGCAGCGGCGACCCGCTCTTTGAGGGCATTCAGCTTCGGGCCCATCTCCTGACGCTCTCCGGGGCTCATCTTGCCCAGCGTCTTCATCAGGCCCGACACCCGGCCCTTCTTGCCAAGCTCGGCCACACGCACGGCGTCGAGGGCGGTGAGGTCGCTGGCAGCCTCAATGGCCGCTGTCGCTTCGGTTTCGATGGTGGTGATATCGGTCATTTTAGTGCGATGCCCTAGGCTTTTTGACGGTGTCTAAACAGCCAATCTTGGATTTGGAAGCAGAATCAAAACGTCCTCGCTGTTGTGGCAGCGAGGACGTTGTCTGTGCCGAAGGCTAAACAGCTTAGTTCAGCGCCGCTTTCGCTTGCGCGACCACCGCACCGAACGCTTCTGGCTCGCGGATGGCGAGGTCTGAGAGGACTTTGCGGTCCATGTCGATGCCGGCTTTGGTGAGGCCGTCGATGAAGCGGCTGTAGGTCAGCGTGTCGTCATGCTCGCGCACGGCGGCGTTGATGCGCTGGATCCAGAGGCTGCGGAACTTCCGCTTTTTCACCTTGCGGCCGACATAGGCGTACTCGCCGGCTTTCCAGACGGCGGAATGGGCGGTGCGGAATGTATTCTTCCGGCGGCCGCGATAGCCTTTGGCGGCCTTGAGGATTTTCTTGTGGCGGGCGTGCGCAGGCACTTTGTTACGGGAACGGGGCATTGAAAGGCCTCCTCGTCAAATTCGGGTCAAGATCAGGTCGGTTTAAAGGCCGTAGGGCAGGTACTTTTTCACGCGGGGCTCATCGACCTTGGCGAGCACTTTGGTGCCGCGGTTCTGGCGAATGTACTTCCCGTTGTGGCTGATGAGGCGGTGGCGTTTGCCGGCCACGCCCGCTTTCAGGCGTCCTGACGCCGTGATCTTGATCCGCTTGGCAGCGGCCTTCTTGGTCTTCATCTTCGGCATTTCAAACTCCTTATCGCCGAGCTCACGCCATGAAGAGTGGCGGCCCTGGCTTGCTTTGTGTTGAGAGGCGCGAAGGCATGCCGTTCGCCCTGCGCCCGAAGCCGCGTGTAATGACTGAAAAGCGTGGGGGAATCAACCCGGAATGTGGGCTAACCGCACTTGAAGCCGATGATCATGCCGTCCTCATCGGTCAGCACGTTGAGGCGGGCCTGGATGTAATCCATCGTCGCCTGGTCCGTGGGCGCCAGGATGCGGAAGATTTCCGGCAAGCGCTCGGCGGGAATGTCCGCCGCCGGTTTGCCCAGAAACCCACGCACAACCCGCATGCCGCACGTGTCCGCGCCGACCCGGTCCAGAGTGTCCCATTCGGGCTGGACCATGGCATCATCGCTTTGCGCCTCTGCAGGCGGCAGGGCATCCGTGTGGATCCCCGCACCGTTTTGGCCTTCGCCCGGTGCGCTTCCACAGGAGACAAGGGCCAGGCTGGCCAGGCAGACCAGCCACGCGCGTATCATCGCGGCGCCATGACCATGGTCATCTGGCGGCCTTCGAGCTTGGGCTCGAGTTCCACTTTGGCCACTTCGTCAAAATCGCTCTGCACTCGCTTGAGCAGTTCCATGCCCAGATGCTGGTGCGCCATTTCCCGGCCGCGGAACCGGAGCGTGACTTTCACCTTGTCGCCATCTTCGAAAAAGCGCGTCATCGACTTGGTTTTCACCATGTAATCATGGGTGTCGATGTTCGGGCGCATCTTGATCTCTTTCAGATCAGCAGATTTCTGCTTTTTGCGCGCGGCGGCTTTCTTCTTCTGCTCTTCGAATTTGAGCTTGCCATAGTCGATGATCTTGCAGACCGGGACTTCCTGGTTCGGCGACACTTCCACCAGGTCGAGCCCGGCTTCTTGTGCGGCGTCCAACGCTGCCATCAGGGGCATGACGCCTTGTTTTTCGCCTTCTTCGTCGATGAGAAGGACTTTCTCAGCGCGGATATCACGGTTGATGCGTGGGCCGGTTTTCTTCTGCGGTGCGGCCGCGTGGGGTCTGCGAGCTATGACTTTACTCCTTTGGTAGCTGCGGATTCAAAGGCCAATATGCCGATTTATCGGCGATTCTTCAAGCGTCATCGCGATTCCGGCCTGCTGCCAACAGGTCAGCGTTTGCCAGAGCGCCTCGGTCTGAATGTCAGACAGTTTCTTTGCGTGAACTGTAATGTACGGCGCAGAATAGGGGGTGTCCAAACCGGCACGGGCGGCCTTTGTGGTGGTTAGAAGCAAGCAGGGCGTTCCGGCCAGCCCGGCCATTTGCAGCGCCGCGCCATCCGGGCCGATGGCGATGTCCGCTTCTTCGCTCAGGGCAATCAGTTGGCTGACATCAGCCCGGGCCACGAGGTTTTTCGCTTCACGCACGGACATTTCAACGGATTGGGCCAGGGCGCCGGCATCTTTTGGCCCTGTGAGCACCGGGGTAATGCCGCCCTTGGCGAGATGGTGGCATAGGTCAATGACGGCGTCCTGCGGCCAATAAAGCTCTGCGCCAGTGGCCTCACTGTTCACCGAGACCAGGGCAAACCGGCCGGAAATGCCGTAATATGTCGGGGATAAACGGGGCGGGTTCCCCAGCTTGGGACGCACCCAGTTCAGGCTGGGCACGGGAATACGCGTGAATTCCACACCGGCCAGGATCAACTGCCCGGACAAACGCTGTATCTCACTGACGCTGCCGGGCTTCGATGCCCCTGAGAAGGTGGCGCTATGGGTCGGCCCGCTGCTGTTCGGCCCAGTGCCAAAACGCGGTTTCAGGGCGCGCAGGAGGGTTTCGCTGCGCAGGTCCCCGTCCAGATCATAGACCATGTCGAAATCGGTGCGGCGCAGGCTGGTGACGCGTGCAGCGCGGCGACGCTTGTCATCGTGCTCAAGGTCGCAGATCACGTCGTCCACAAAGGGGCAAAGCTCCGCAAAGGCTTCCAGTTCCGGGTGAACGATGGCTGTGATTCGAGCCCTTGGATGGGCGCGGCGCAGCGTTTCCAGAGCGCCGAGCGCCAGGATGAACCCGCGAAGATCGCTTTGGCGCACCACTAGAATATGTGTGGCTGCCGCGCCTGGATTTTGCGGTGTCGGAAGGGATTGGGCGGCTTGAACCTGCGGCATGGACGGACTCTACACTTACGTCTTCAACCCACCCAACAAGGTGGAATATACCTCAAGCGTGGCATGTTGCAGCCCCCGCTTTGAATAATTCGCAGTCACATGGCGCCGGCCAGCTTCCCCCATGGCCGCCCTGGCGGTCGGTCCGATGGAGATCAATGTGCGCAGGGCTGCAGTCAGGCCGTCCGGATCGCCGGGCGAGAATCGCGTACCGGTTTCACCCTCAATGACCGTCTCGCGGGCGCCGCCATGGTCCGGCGCTATTACCGGACGCCCCATGGCGGAGGCTTCCGCCGAGGTCCGGCCAAAGGCTTCCGGACGTGTCGAGGCGGACAAAACGATATCGCTGGCGAGATAGGCGGCGGGCATGTCTCCGGTATGGGGCATGAACCTGACCTTATGGTTAATATTCAGGGCCTTGGCGTTATCCATCAGGCCTTGCACATACTCGCTGCGCCCCTGGGCATCTCCCAGCAGGACGAGGTTCAAGCGGGCTAGTTCGTCCGTCGTGAGCCGGCTGAAGGCTTCCAGCGCAAGGCCCTGGCCTTTCCAGCCCGTCAGCCGCCCCGGCAAGAGAACACAAAGTCCATCCTCGGGGAGATCCAATTCCCAGGCCGCCCTCTGACCCGCAACCCGCTCGGCTGAAACGGCGGACGGATCGAACGCCATGAGATCCACGCCGCGTGGAATGGTGACCAGTCGGTCCGGCTTTATGTCATACTCGGCACGGATCTGACGCGCCGTCCATTCGGAGTTGGCGATCACGCGCGCGCCCCGCGCCATAATCGCATTGTAGGCTCGCTTGAGCTTTGTGCGGGCTGAATAGGCGCCGTGATAGGTCGTGACGAAGGGAATATTCGTCTTTTCAGCGGCCCAGAAAGCGCTCCAGGCAGGTGCCCTCGAGCGGGCATGGATGATATCGACCCCTTCCGCCGTGATCAGCTTTGCCAGGCGGTTGGCATTTCCTCGCACGGCGAACGGATTCTTCGTTTTGGCGTTCATGGCAATGTGCGTCGCGCCCAGTGCCTCAAGGTCCGGGACCAATCTGCCGCCTGCGCTGACCACCAGGGCACGCCCGCCCGCAGATATGATCGCTTCCGCAACTTCCAGAACGGTGCGCTCTGCGCCGCCCGCACTCAATTCGGGAATCACCTGCAAAATCGTGCGCCCCGTCATATCCGGAAACGGCGGGGGCGGAGCATGGGAACTGGGCAGGGGAGCGGTTGGCATGGAGCCATGTCTGCCATGAGTTGAATCGCGCGGAAAGGTTCGCGCGAGAGATGACGCCGCCGTGCCCGGTCGCTAAGGGTAGTGCCATGGATAGACCAGACCTTGCAGACAGCCCTTTTGATGATCAGGGGCGCCATTGGATACGCGTGCGCGTTTATTATGAGGATACCGATTTCACAGGCATGGTGTACCACGCCAATTATCTGCGCTTTTTCGAGCGGGGCCGGAGTGACTTTCTCCGCGATGCCGGCATCTCACACACATCGCTCCTGGAGCGCGATGACCCCGCAGCCTTTACGATCATCCGCGCTGAAATCGACTTCAAAGCCGCCGCAAAGATCGATGATGAACTGGACATCGTGACCACTTATGGCGGTGCCAAGGGGGCGAAGATCTTTTTCTCCCAGCGCTGTTTCAGGGCGGGGACTTTGATCGCAGGCGTTGAGATCACCGCTGTTCAGATCCATGCCGATGGCCGCCCGCGCCGCCCGATTCCTGAACTGGTGGAAAAACTCGCCGCGCTCGAAGCGAAAACCTGACGCACCTTTCACACACTGGGCTGCCACAAACGGTTAACGAAACTCCGCTAGGCGGTTAACCACTGCGCCGAGGGCAGGGCTTGCCGCGATTTGGTCAAGTTTCCCCGCCATGAGGCAACGGTACTAACACATCGCAGCTCTTGCACTTTTTGGGCGCGGGCTGTGATTTCCAGAGTGAGAGAGTTCTCCATGACGAGTGACCTGTTGGCTGCGGCCACAACGATTGCGCCCATTGCAGCGGAGTCGGAGTTTTCGCTGATCGGCCTTCTCCTCAAGGCGGACATTATCGTTCAGGCGGTTCTGGTGATCCTTGTGCTCGCGAGTGTCTGGTCCTGGGCGATCATTGCGGAGAAACTCTTCACGCTGGGATCTGCCCGTAAGAAAGCCGCCAATTATGAGGAGGCCTTCTGGTCTGGCCGCCTCGATGAAGTCGAAGCCCGCGCCGGCGTTGGCGATGACGCAGCCGCGCGGGTGTTCAGCTCGATTTCGCGCGAGTGGAATGATGTGCGCCGGGGCATTGGCGGCGCGCCGGGCGATGTCGTTGAGCGGGCCGAGCGCTCCATGCGCGCGGCGGTAGACCGGGAAGTTGGCCGCCAGTCTGGCGGGCTCGGCGTTCTCGCCTCCATCGCGTCAGCGTCGCCGTTCATTGGCCTGTTCGGGACTGTGTGGGGCATCATGAACGCCTTCCTCAACATCGCCGAACAGCAAGATACGAGCCTCGGCACGGTGGCCGGGCCGATTGCCGAAGCGTTGTTCGCCACCGGCCTTGGTCTGGTGGCCGCTATCCCGGCGGTGATCTTCTACAACAAGTTTTCCGCGGACCTGAACAAGCTCGCTGATCAACTCGACAGCTTTTCCCAGGACGTGTTGGTGCGCCTTTCGCGCAAGGCCTCTGACAACCATCAGGGGCACTAGCCATGGCGGTGCAACTGGGCAGCGGACAAGGCGCGCGCGGACGGCGCAGCTTCAATGCAGAGATCAACGTCACACCCTTTGTGGACGTCATGCTTGTGCTGCTGATCGTCTTCATGATCACCGCACCGCTCCTGGTGCGCGGAGAAGAGGTCAACCTGCCGCGAACGGACTCCAGCGCCCTGTCGCAAACCCAGACCCAGCCGCTTTCCGTGACGCTGACCAAGGATGGCCGCATCTTCCTGAATGAGGAAAACGAGGTCGCCCGGGAAGACCTGATCAGCCAGCTCGTGGCCATCACGGGCGAAGGCTATGACCAGCAGATTTACATCAAGGCGGACACCGAACTCAGCCACGGCGCCGTGATGGAGATTACGGCCCTGATCCGAGCCGCACGCTTCACCCGTGTGGCTTACATCACTCAGCTCCCATCGGCGCGGGGGAACTAAGGCGAGCCCATGCTGCGCGGACTGCCTGCCTCCCTCGTTCTTCACGCCGCCATCATCGGCGGAGGGTCGATCGTGCTGCCCACGCTGGCGCGCGATATTTCTGTCGAGTCAGTGGTTGTCCCGATCGAACTTGTCGCCGTCTCGGACATCACAAACATTGCGCCGCAAGTAGAGCGCGATGAGCCCGAACCCCAGCCAGAGCCCCCCCCGCCGCTCGAAGATTTCCTCGAAGACCTGGACACGATCCCCCCGGAACTGACTGACCCCGAACCGAGCGACGAGGAAGACGTCGCAACGGCGCCGCCACAGCCCGAGGACCCACCGGAGCCAGACGTGGTCCAAGATCCGGACGTTAAACCCGATGAGCCCGAAGACCCGCCGGAACAACCCGATGACCGGCCCGTCCTGGAAGATCCTCCAGACGATCCCCTGAGCGATATTCTGGGCGATGCGGACAATCTGTTCGACCGCACTCCGCGCGACCCGCCCAAGGCGGCGCCGGTGACCGCGCCAACGGAAACCCTGAAAGATGAGACCCCAGCGCAAACCCAGCCCCGCCGCGGCGCCGGGGAGCGCACCGACAACACAGCGCGCGTTGAAGCGTTCCTCGGCCGCCAGCTTTTCCTGTGTTGGGATGACGTGGATGACTTGCCCAACCCAGAGCGCCTCAACGTAACGTTCAAGATGACGCTTAACCGTGACGGCACGATAAAATCCGGACCGACTCTGGTCGACCCTGCAAGGGCTCCGATTGGCGACCGTGCCATGGGTGTGGCCATTGATAGAGCCTTGCGAGCAGCGCGGCGCTGCGCGCCCTACAGGCTGCCGGAAGATGCCAACGATTATTATGATGAGTGGGACGAGGTGACCTTGAACCTTGGCCCTGCTTTCCGCCAATAGAGTGCATGAAGGAGTGCGAGACCCCATGATGAGACGATTGCTAGCGGCCTTTGCCGTATTCCTGGCCCCGGTGCTGTTGCCCGCGGGAAGCGCAAACGCCCAAGCGGTCGTGAACTTGGGCGACGGAACTTTCCGCCCTTATCCCATCGCGATTCCGCAGTTCAATGCGGCCTCACCGGAAGCGGCGGAACTGGCCCAGCAGATCACCGAAGTGGTGCGCAACGATCTGCGCCTGACGGGCCTGTTTGACCTCTCCAACGAGCAGGCCTTCATCCAGCGTGACCTCGACATCAATGTGGAGCCCCGCTTTGCCGACTGGCGGGTGATTGGCGCCGATGGCCTTGTGGTCGGCGAGGTCGACATCATGGATGATGGCCGAGTGCTCGTCTCCGCGCGGCTTTGGAACATCAATGGCGGCGAGCTTTATCGCCTGAACGGCCAGCCGGGCTACCAGGGCGCAACGGCGCCAACCAACTGGCGCGCCGCGGCCCACCAGATTGCGGATCGCATTTATACCCGCCTGACCGGCGAAGATGGCTATCTGAACACGCGGATCGTTTTCATTGCCGAGAGCGGGCCGAAGACCAATCGGGTGAAAAAGCTCGCTATCATGGATCAGGATGGTGCGAACTATCGCGAGCTCACATCTGGCGTGCACACGATCATCACGCCGCGCTTTTCAACCTCGGACCAGGAAATCACCTACATGTCCTATGAGGGCGGCCGGGCGCGGGTGTACCTGTTCAACATCGAGACCGAACGCCAGGAAGTGCTTGGTGATTTCTCCGGCATGACCTTCGCACCGCGCTTTTCGCCCGATGGCTCCAGCGTCCTGTTTTCCCGGGCAGAAAACGGGAATTCCGATCTTTATGTGATGGATCTGAGAACGCGCCAGTCCCGGCGATTGACCGATCATCCAGCAATCGATGTGTCACCCTCCATGAGCCCGGATGGCCGCGCGATCGTCTTCAATTCGGATCGCGGTGGCAGCCCGCAACTCTACATCATGAATACAGATGGCTCTCCGCGCACTTGTCCTTCGGGGGGGCGGGATACGGCCTGCCGGATCACCTTTGACCAGGGCCGGTATTCCACGCCGGTGTGGAGCCCAAGGGGCGACCTGATCGCGTTCACGAAGCAGCTTCGCGGCCGATTTTACATCGGTGTGATCGGTGTGGATGGCCGCGGCGAGCGCCTGCTTACCGAATCTTATCTCGATGAAGGCCCAACCTGGTCGCCCAACGGACGCGTGATTTCGTTCTTCCGGGAGAACCAGCCTGGCGTTGGGCCGAAGATCTGGTCGATCGACCTGACGGGCCGGAATCTGCGTCAGCTGCCAACACCTACAGATGCATCCGATCCGGCGTGGTCTCCACTTCTTGACGGTCGGGGCTAGCCAAAATTGTGAAGTTTCGCCCATAAAGCGAGGCGCAAGGGCAACACCTTGTGGATAAAAATGGAAACGCCTTTTAAACATTCAGCCGTCATGAAGTTGACAACCTCCCCCGGTAAGGCGTGTAACAGCTTTGGAGGCAGAACATCTTGGAGCGTTCAGTCATGAAGACCCTGCTAAAAACCACGGCCGCCGCTGGCGTGCTAGTTTCCCTTGCTGCGTGTGCGTCAGCACCCGAGCCAGAACCGGTCGAAGCGCCGGCACCGGCTCCCGCGCCCGAGCCTGCGCCGACCCCGGCGCCGCCTCCGCCGCCACCACCGCCGCCACCACCTGCGCCAGAAACGTTCGGGCCGGTCGATGGCTCGATTGACGATTTCCGCGTCAATGTCGGTGAGCGCGTCTATTTTGACCTCGATCAGTCCCGCCTCGACTCCGATGATCGCGAGATCCTCATGCGTCAGGCCGCCTGGCTGCAGTCTTACCCGGAAACCCGCATCCTGGTCGCTGGCAACTGCGACGAGCGCGGCACCCGCGAGTACAACCTCGCCCTCGGCGAGCGCCGTGCATCGGTTGTGAAGGACTACCTGGTCAGCCAAGGCATCGACCCGGCCCGTATCGACACGATTTCCTACGGCAAGGAACGTCCGATTGCGGCTGGCTCCAATGAGCAAGCCTGGGCCCAGAACCGTAATGGGTTCACCCAGATTACGTCCGGCGCCGTCGGCTAAAGCTTAAATCGCAGATTTTCCTGCACATTGCGGCCGGGCTGCCATATTTTGGCCCCGGCCGTAATACTATCTGACGACCATGCCCATGATCCGTACCGTTCTCGTTTGCGCCAGTGCCGGTTTGCTGCTTGCAGCCCCTGCCCAATCCCAATCCGCGCCGATCCGCCAAGGCGTCACGAGCGGCGATTTGGCGGCCCAGATTTACAGCCAGACAGAACAGCTGAGACGCAGCAATGCCGAATTGCGCCTGCAACTTGGCGACATGGAACGGGAAGTGGCCCAATTGACGGGCAAGATCGAAACGCTCGAGTTTCTTCTCAGCCAGACTCGCGATGAAGTGAATCGCATGCAGGGCGACGACAAAGCCATTGGCGATGCCCTGCGCGAAATCGAAGACAAACTGGCCAGCATGGACCGGCGGATGGACTCCATGAACGAGCGCGTGGCCAATGCCTCCACACAGGCGGGGGCGCGGACGTTGGGTTCTGCGACCACGGCGCCGGGTGAGCAAACCGTCATTGTGCGCAATGCCGATGGTTCAGTGACGCGGCGCGTGATTTCATCCTCCTCCACGGAAGCTGAAAGCGTTGACGAGGCAGACCAAACGCCGTCCGAGCTTTCCCCGGCATCTGCAAATGGGCCGATACAAACCGGCTCGCTTGGGACGATCTCGGCGACTGAACTGCCCGGTGAGGCCGGACCTCTTTTTGCCGAGGCCAAGGCGCGGCTGCTGCAGTTTGACTATGCTGGCGCAGAAGCGGCTTTTTCCTCATTCCTCGACGCTTTCGGGGAAGATGAGCAGGCCGGCGAGGCGCAATACTGGCTGGGCGAAGTGCTGTACCAGCAAGAAAAATATGTAGCGTCCGGGCAAGCCTATACGGAAATGATCCGGTCTTATCCGGAAGACCCCCGCGCGCCGGATGCGCTTGTGAAGCTGTCTCGGTCCATGCGCCTTGTTGGCGAAACCGAGCGCGCTTGTGCGGCGCTGGACGCCCTGCCAACGCGGTATCCCGAGGCCTCTGGTGTGACCCGCAATCTGGCTGCCGTGGAACGCACCCGCTCTGGCTGTGACAGCTAAAGCGTCCGCTCAAGATCTGCCTCAATCCACTTGCGCCTGGCTCGACACCTGGAGCCAGACGGTTGCGCCCGCCGGGCCCATCGGCATTGCCGTGTCTGGTGGCGGCGACTCGGTCGCGCTCCTGCGGCTCGCCAGTGACTGGGCGCGTTCGAACGGGAAAAACCTCCACGTATTGACCGTCGACCATGGCTTGCGCACCGCCAGCGCGGGTGAAGCGAGTTTCGTAGAAGGACTGGCCGATAAACTCGGTTGGCCCAGCGATATCCTTGTGTGGCCAGGGGGGCAGCCTTCGGCGCGGCGCGCGCGGAAGGGGCGCCATGACCTGCTTGCACGTGCGTGCCAGGACCGTGGCATCCAGCATCTCATGCTGGGCCATACGCTGGATGATCAGGTTGAGACGTTTCTGATGCGGGCACGCCAAGGCTCTGGTTGGTATGGCCTTGGCGGTATTGATCGCCTGTCGCCTTCGCCGTCCTGGCCCGATGGCATGGACCTCACGCTGGTGCGACCCTTGTTTGCTGAGCGTCGGTCTGACCTTCGCGATTTGCTGACGCGGCTGGACCAGGACTGGGTTGATGATCCAACCAATGAGGATGAGGCCTATGAGCGCGTGCGCATGCGCAACTTGATGGCAGCGAGGCCAGACACTCGGCGACGTATCGAGGGCCTGTTGCCGCGTCTCGGCGCTCTTCGGCGGTCCGAGCAGTGGGCCCTCGCCGACGCAATCGATACGTGCGTGACATGTCACCCTGATGGAAGCCTTGATTTTGATCCCACCGGATTGACGGCCGAGCGGGCAGTGCGGGTACTCGGCTGGCTGGTTCAAACGGCCGCCGGTGGAGCGGTTATGCCGCGCGAAACGGTGCTCCGCCGCGCGTTTGAAGCGATTGTGACCGGTGCGGCAGAGGCGCGTACGCTGGCGGGGGCATGGCTGGTGGCGAACTCTGATGGCGCAATTGCCATTTACAGAGATGAGGGCAGCATGGCGAACCCCTGTCGCCGGGACGGGCATTTTGATGGCCGGTTTGCCCCGACAGGTACAGGTGACCCCATCCTCCCGCGTGACTGGCGCGCCGCCAAGACGCTGCCGGCAGATGCGGGTCATAAATGGCGGGCGCTGACTGGCCCAAGACTTGCCCATCTCTGCTCGATCTGGCGCCGATTGCCCAAGCTGTCGCAGGTCTCGCGTGGATCGGGAGTCGTTTTTCGGAAATAGCGCCCCTATGTTACAGTCCGAAGTGTTTTTAGACGTGAAAGTTAGCCCATGAACATGCGGAACCTGGCCATTTGGGGCCTCATCGCAGCTCTGATTATCGGAATGGTCGTTGTGATGCAGAGCAATTCTGCGGCCGGCAACGCCGACGAGATTTCCTACAGTGAGCTGCTCCAGCTTTCTGAAACCGGCAATATTCGCGAGATCACCATCAAGGACACGATGGGAACCGGCACGACCACAGACGGGCGGGAGTTCACCACCGAGTGGACCGGGCTCGAAATGGATGTGGGCAAGACGCTGGCTGAGAACGGCGCAAACGTGACGTTTGAAGCCTCTGGCGGAAACACGCTCGGCGCCATTTTCATCAATCTGATCCCGGTTCTGCTGATCCTCGGCCTCTTCCTGTTCATGATGCGCCAGATGCAAGGCGGTGGCCGCGGCGGCGCCATGAGCTTCGGCAAGTCCCGTGCGCGCCTTCTGACGGAGAAGCATGGCCGCGTGACATTTGATGACGTCGCTGGCGTGGACGAAGCCAAGGAAGAACTCCAGGAAATTGTTGAGTTCCTGAAAGACCCTTCGAAATTCCAGCGTCTGGGCGGTAAGATTCCAAAAGGCGCCTTGCTTGTGGGCCCGCCCGGAACGGGTAAGACGCTGATCGCACGCGCTGTGGCTGGCGAAGCCAACGTGCCGTTCTTCACAATCTCCGGCTCGGACTTTGTCGAGATGTTTGTCGGCGTCGGCGCCAGCCGTGTGCGGGACATGTTCGAGCAAGCCAAACGCTCTGCGCCCTGCATCATTTTCATCGACGAGATTGACGCCGTGGGCCGTTCGCGCGGCGCTGGCCTCGGCGGAGGCAATGATGAGCGTGAGCAGACGCTGAACCAGCTTCTGGTGGAGATGGATGGCTTCGAGACCAATGAAGGTATCATCCTGATCGCAGCGACGAACCGCCCCGATGTTCTGGACCCGGCTCTGCTGCGTCCCGGCCGGTTTGACCGTCAGGTGACCGTCGGCAACCCCGACATCATCGGCCGCGAAAAAATCCTGAAGGTCCACATGCGTAATGTGCCGATCGCCAAGGACGTGAATGCCAAGACGATTGCCCGCGGCACGCCCGGCTTTTCCGGTGCGGATCTGGCCAACCTCGTGAATGAAGCCGCCCTCTTGGCAGCCCGGCGCGGCAAACGCGTGGTCGCGATGAAGGAGTTCGAAGACGCCAAGGACAAGGTCATGATGGGGCCGGAGCGCCGCTCCATGGTCATGTCTGAAAGCGAGAAAGAACTGACAGCTTACCACGAAGCCGGCCATGCTATAGTGGCGCTGAAAGTGCCGAAGGCCGACCCCGTGCACAAGGCGACGATTATTCCGCGCGGACGTGCCCTCGGCATGGTGATGCAGCTGCCGACTGACGACAAGCTGTCCATGTCCAAAATCGAGATGACGTCTCGTCTCGCCATCATGATGGGCGGCCGTGTCGCGGAAGAGCTGCGCTTTGGCGAAGACAATGTGACGGCTGGCGCGGCGAGCGATATCCAGCAAGCCACACGCCTTGCCCGCGCGATGGTCACCCGTTGGGGCCTTTCCGATGCGATCGGCCCGGTGGACTATGGCGAGGACCAGGGCGAGGTGTTCCTCGGTCAGCAATTGGTCCAGTCCTCCAGCGTGTCTGAGGAAACCTCCAAGAAGATTGAGGAAGAAGTGCGCCGTCTGGTCCAACAGGGCATGGATGATGCGCGCCGGATCATGACGGACCACCGCGCACAATGGGAAGCGGTTGCAGAGGGCTTGCTCGAATACGAGACGCTGACCGGCGAAGAGATCGACGGCCTGCTTCAAGGCAACAAGCCTGATCGTCCCGATGCTTCCGATGAAGACGATGGGCCCGCTTCGGCGGTCCCCGTGATCGGGAAGAAGCGCGCCAAGCCGGAAGGCGAGGGTGAAGGCTTCGAAGGCGACCCGAAACCGGCTTAAAGCTAGGTCTTTCCTTCGGTTTGCGGCCATGCTGCGAACCCTGGATACAATGGGGCGCTCCCAAATGCGGGGGAGCCCCTTTTGTCTTGGGACGTGAAGTGTCACCCCAAAGCGACCCCGGTTGGATAAGTCTGTGCGAGTGGCGCCAGCGCGCTCATTTCCCCTTGCGAAAACAGGCGAGGACGCTAGTAGGCTTTCCGCCATGACGAAGCGAACTTCAGTGTTGTTTTCTGCAGCGGCAGCGCTGGCCTTGGCGGCGTGCGGCTCATCTTCGACTCCCAATGGTTTGCCAGGCGGCGCCTTCTGGGAAGCGCTCGATCCCTTGTGTGGAAACGCCTATCTTGGCGACATGACGACCACTTATTCCGCCGATAGAGACTGGAAGAATTCCCGCCTGATCCTGCATGTGGAATCGTGTTCGCGCGATGGCGCGGTAATGAACTTCAACGTCACGGATGACCGCACGCGCACCTGGACGCTGAGCCCCACGGAAGATGGTGGGGTCCTTTACCGCATCGGCCGGACCGAGGGCACAGGCCCAGGAATTGACAGTTATGGCGGCCTGTCCAGCGAGGGCGTGGATGCCCTGGTTCAGGTGTTCCCAATCGATGATGAATCGCGCGCGAAGTTCGAGGAAAAAGGGATCGTGGGATCTACCCAGAATGTCTGGACGCTGACGCTGGATCCGACCGAACAAACGCTTGCCTATCATGTCCAAAGGCTGAGCAGTGAGCGGGGTATGATCTTTGACCTGTCCGAAGCGGTTCCCGTTGAAACACCTGCCGATTGGCAACCCCCCGCCTAGTCGCCCCAAGAACATGCCCAGTCTTTCGGGATGGGCACGGCGCGGCGGCTCCGCTAGGGTTGGAGAATGATACGTTCTGTTGTGATCGGCGCTGCGGCGCTTCTTGTTGCCTGTGGATCGCCGGATCCAGAGGCTGAGTTCTTCGCCCGGATGGGAGACCTGTGTGGCGAGCGGTTTGCGGGCACGATTGTCAGCACGGATGCAGAGGACGCCGATTGGCGCGCCGAGCCCATCACCGTCCATGTGGAGACCTGCGCGCCCCACGAAATCCGGATGCCCCTTGCTGTGGGCGAAGACACATCGCGCACCTGGATCCTGCGCAAGATTGCAGGGGGTGGGCTGGAGCTGCGCCATCAGCATTTGCACTCTGATGGCACACCGGACGCCATTTCCAATTATGGCGGCTACAGCAATCCCGACGTGACATCCGGCGACCGGCAGTCTTTCGCGGCAAGCATCGACACGAAGGCTCTTTTCGATGCCGAGGGCATTCCCGTCTCTAAAGACAATGTGTGGGCCATGGAAGTGCGCCCCGAAGCCGGGTTGCTGGCCTATGAAATGGCGCGGCCGAACCGGTTCTTCCGGATTGAGTTCGACACGACAGCGCCCTTGGGTGACGGGGCGAGGGACCAGTAGGGTCTTGCAACACTGAGCGGAGGGACGCGCCATGGCGGATATCTTCATTTCCTACAAGAAAGAGGATGCGGGCCGTGTTGTCCGCATCGTTGAGGGGCTCCGGGCCGAAGGTTTTTCGGTCTGGTGGGACCATGGCATCGCGCCAGGCACCAGCTGGGACGAGGAGATCCAGCGTGAGCTGGACGCCGCAAAGGCCGTCGTCGCGGTTTGGTCCGAGGAGTCCGTGGATGCGCCCTGGGTCAAGGAAGAGGCCAATGTCGGCAAGACTCGCGGCGCGCTTGTGCCCGTTAGAATTGATGATGTGGAGCCGCCGCTTGGCTTTGGCCTCATACAGTTCGCCGACCTGATCGAGTGGGATGGCGATATTGAAGACAGCCATTGGGACTTCTTCATTGAGAGCGTGCGCGCCGTTATGTCGGGCGAACCGGTTGGCGGGCTGGAGAAGCCTGCGGCGAAGCGAAAGCTGCCGTTTCTGCCAACCCTTGCCGTACTGGGACTGGCCGTTCTGGGGGTCGGTGGATTCCTTGGCCTGCAGGCGCTGAATTCGGTCGAGTCCGTTTCGATGGAGCGGGAAACCCTGGGCGGAGAACGCGTTAGCACGACCATCTCCCGTAACGTGACGCCTGCGGCCCCCTCTGACGCGGAAGAGGCCATGTTTCTGGCGGCGCAGGAAACGGGTTTGAAGACTGACTATCAGGATTTTCTGCGCAGCTTCCCGCAAGGCTTTTATGCCCAGCGTGTGCGTGAGGAGATCTTACCGCTGTGCACCGGGGAAATGCGCCCGGTCTGGAAACCCAATCCCACGCCGATTGGCCAGGTCTTCCGCGCCAGTTCCCAGGCCGATGCCCTCGACAGTGACAGTCTCGTCCACCCCACACAGGACGCGGCCTGCGCCCAGGCCAAGACCAATTATGAGGACGACGCCGAGCGTTATTGCCGAACCATCGCTGGCACAACGCCGTTCCGCGAGCTGAAGTTGAATATTGACCACGCCGATTGCGACTGCCGCGAGAGCCAGGGCGGATATTACTGTTTCGTGGATTCCAATTATGCGTGTTCATATGAGTTCCAGACCGAGGAATATGTCGAGGTTTGCGGATGAGCTCTGAGACCGCACCGGCCCCGAAAGGCCGCGTGCTGATCATCGCGGGGTCCGACAATTCCGGCGGCGCTGGTATCCAGGCCGATATCAAGTCGGTCACGGCCTGTGGCGGCTATGCGATGACGGCGATCAGCGCGATCACGGTGCAGGATACGGTGGGTGTCCATGGCGTATTTCCCATTCCGCTGGACGTCGTCCTCGGCCAGGCGGAAACCGCGCTGGCCGATATTGGCGCTGACGCGATCAAGACCGGCATGCTGGCCGATGCCAAACTGATCGGTCGGCTGGCTGAGTTGCTCGCCGCACAGGCCGGAGATGCGGTGCGGGTCATCGATCCGGTCATGGTGGCGACCAGCGGCGACCGGCTGGTGGAGCGCCCTGCCGTGGAGGCGCTGACCAGCGATCTGATCCCCGGCGCCGGGCTGGTGACGCCGAATGCGCCGGAGGCGGAAATCCTGTCCGGCAAAGCGGTGGAAAGCGTGGATGGGCAGCGCCGGGCCGCCGAAGCCCTGCTGGAAAAAGGTGCTCTGGGCGCCCTCGTCAAAGGGGGGCATCTGGGCGGCGACCGCGTGATCGACGTACTCCAGACCCACCATGGCGAGTGGATATTCGAGGCCCCGCGCATTGACACCACCAGCACCCACGGGACCGGATGCACATTGGCCAGCGCCATTGCCACCCATCTGGCCCTTGGCAGTGCCATGCCCGATGCGGTGGAAGCGGGCCGGGATTATCTGATCCGGGCGATCGAGACCGCGCCGGGATTTGGCCGGGGCCACGGGCCGGTGAATCATGGCTGGCCGCTGACCCGCGAGACCTGAACAACCGCGCACGCCAAGCGACCGCAAAAGCGGCTGACTCCTGGGCAAAGTGTCAAACACCCGGCGGCGCCCGCGGCGTGTTCAACACACGCATCGCCGCCCCATGGCATTGCATCAGCACATCCATCGCGTGGAGCTGCCAATCCCGGCGGCGAAAGCCCGGTGGATTACCCGGGCGCAGAACGGCGCTGCGCCGGGCTTGATTACTCAGCCCCACTTCGACCGCCCCTTACTCGGTCAGATCATGAGCACTTATTTCGGTGGGCGCTCGGAGGTGAGGATTCGCCGCCAAATCACTGAGACCGCCTATTGTGATTTCGCGTCAATGTATCCGACCGTGAATGCCTTGATGGGTCTCTGGGATTTCCTGACTGCTCAGGGTGTCGAGCATTTCGACGCGACACAGGAAACGCGAGACATGCTGGACACATGGACGCTTGATGATCTTCGCAATCCGGAAAACTGGCGACACCTGACCAGGATTGTGGAGGTTCAAGCCTGCGATGACGTGTTTCCTGTGCGGGCGGTCTATTGGGATGGCTCGCCGCGATACGAGGCGAACAAGATCGCAAATATCGGCGTCAACCGGCTGACCTGCGAAGCCCCGCTCTGGTTCACCCTCGCAGATTGCCTCGCTTCAAAGTTCCTGAGAGGTAAGAGCCCGGAAATTGTCCAGGCGATTGGTTTCAAACCAAAAGCCAAACAGCCCGGCCTCAAGCCCATCAAGGTGGCTGGCCAGGATGCCTACCGGGTCAATCCCGAGACGGACGACTTCTTCAAATCCGTTATTCAGATGCGCCGACAGGTGAAACGCAAGCAACGCGAAATCTCTGATAGCGCCAGCGGAGAAAATCAGCGGCTGGACGGCGAGCAACACGCTCTCAAGATTCTCGCCAACGCGACGAGCTACGGCATATTCGATGAAACCAATGTCGAAAAGATACCGCGATCAAAATCGAGCAAACGGATCATGCGCTGGGGTCATGACGGCCAGCCTGTCAGCGTTGTCTCACCGGTAGAGGAAGTGGCCGGTGCCTACTTTCACCCCTTGCTGGCGACACTGATCACAGGGGCGGCTCGTTTGATGCTGACGCTTGCAGAGTGCAAAGCCCATCAGGCTGGTCTTGATTGGGTGTTCTGCGATACAGACGGGATTGCCTTTGCAAAGCCTGCAGATATGAGCCGGAACGATTTCATCAATGAGGTGAAGCAGCTGTGTGAGTGGTTCCAGGCCCTCAATCCTTATGAAGATGACGAGCCGGTTCTGAAGGCTGAAGACGAGAATTTTGGTGATCGCAAGGGCCACTGGACGGATGCACCGCCGCTCTATTGCTATGCCGTATCTGCCAAGCGCTACGCCCTGTTCAACCAACAGAATGGCCAGCCCGTGCTCAGGAAAGTTTCAGCCCATGGGCTTGGCCATCTTCACCCACCTTTCCATGCTCCAGCCAATTCCGACTGGAAACCAAACGGGAAGACAGCCTACTGGCATGAAACCCTTTGGCGTCTCATACTCAAAGCCGCGATTGATGGCCGCGATGATCAGCTTCACTTTATGGATGAAGCCGACTTTCACAGACCCGCTGCAAGCCGATACTCTGCGACCTCACCCAACATGGTTTCCAACTGGTTCGGCGGGTTCAACGAAGGCCGGGCCTATTGTGACCAGGTGAAGCCGTTCAATTTCCTGTTCACTTTCGAGTGTCATCCAATGGCCATGGTTGCCGCAGATGATCCGGACGCTGCCGCATGGCTTGACGCCCATCGCACTCAAGAACCCAAGCCCGCCGCCCCCTTTGACAATGACCCGACCGAGGCGGCGAGTCATGCGTTTGATCGCCAGACCGGAAACCCGGTTCCCACCCATTGGCTGAAAACCTACGGGCAAGTTCTGGCGCGATATCACCTGCACACGGAAGCGCCGTTCTCGGGTGGAACAGATACGCAAAAAGGCGTGTTGCCCCGCCGCCATGTCGAAGCCATTGCCGTTCGCCACATCGGAAAGGAAGCACACAATTGGGAAGAAGCTGTGTACATCGGGGAGGCTGAGGAACCGGCCACATTTGGCAGTGGAATTGTGAATATTGACGCGACCCTGAAGAGGGCGTCGGCGGTTTACAAAACGCTTGGGGCACGCGGGACGAAAGACGCCACGGGTTTTTCAGACAAGACGATAAGAGCGGCACTTGATGGCGAGGATGGAGGCGCTTCAAGCAAGGTGCTTGTACGCTTGGTGAGGGCGGCCCAAACCGAAAGCGTAATCTCTGATGCTTGAACTGCTCCCACTACGGCGAGAACTGGCCCTTCCGAGCCTGTTCACTGGGGCAGCCAAACCGGCTGGTGACTGCCCAAAT
>JBCBGZ010000040.1:0-23772 GCA_038526245.1 Pseudomonadota bacterium | reverse complement strand
ATTCGCCGTAAGCGGACAATCGGTCTTGTGAGATGAGTGTCCGCTTTCAGCTCCGTTTTGGACCTATGGAATTCAATCCATTGAAACGTTCAGCGTGAGCGCGGTCGTGTAGCTTCGAATATCCGTTTCGGCGCCTTCGGGCGCTGGAGCCTGAAGTCTCACCATCAAAAGGGACACACCCGGATCGTTTAGCATGATGGTGAACAGGCCCTCATCATCGGTTTGGGTCATCCATCCGAATTTACCGCTCAATCGCTGGGCTTCGGTGGTGAGAATGACGTCTTGCCCTTGGACGGGCTCCCCATCAAAAGTGAGACGCCCGATGAAGGGAAACCCCACTCTGACCCGACTGGGGTGGATGGCCGGTTCAATTGCGAGGCGCCCAACAGATGTTCGAATGGCGCCCCAATCCGGTGCGCCTACCGTCACATAGGCGTCCGTAACCGTCGCGGTCTGTGAGGTTAGAATAGGCGTGCCTTCCGGGATATCGATGGGTTCTGCGTCCGGGCTGTTGACGAGATGATACGTCCCGTCGAGCAGCACATACTCGCCTTTTCGGCCAAGCCGTTCGCCCGTGGTGATCCGAGACGTGCCAGTTTGGGTGAGGGTGTGTTCCAGCACTGTGACGGTCGAAAACGTCTCTACGCGATCCGGATCGACCGCGTCTCCGTCTGGCCCAATCATCGCATACGTGTCCGTCCGCACGGCGTATCGCGGCTCGCAGCAGAAATCATTGAACGCGACTTCGACAGAGATTGTCTGACCCGTTTCGGGTGAGAAATCGGACGGCTTCACATAGGCTGTATCGGCTGCCGCCGCCGTGGAAAACGACAAAGCGGCAACCGACAGAATGAGCGCGCGCATTCTAGTCTAGGCTGGCAAGCGTGGTTGACGGGCGCAAACGATCGGCGAGCAAGCCGACTTCAGGTGTGACGAAGCTGTTGATGACCGAACGGGCCTCGATCAGGGCTTCCTCCAGCTCAAACTCGCCGTCCATAACACCGATGGCGAGCCCCAGAAGCGGATTGTAAAGCGCTTCGGTTTCCCCCTGTATGGTGATGGCAAAGCGCTCGTTCTCCGCCTCGATCCGGTTCCACTCGGCGCGCACGCCGGCCCAGAAGTCTTCTGTAGCTGTCCAGTAGTCATCGGCCGCGCTCACCGGATAGGCGTCGAAGCGCTTATAGGTATTCACCCCGATCTCCCGCACCAGCGCATGTGGCTCACCGTGCAAGACCAGCTTGGAGTTGTCCTGCTCATGCACCCAGCCCCACGGCGTGATGACATGGCGGTTCACGGCATCAATAGCGTGATAGTCGTCACGCGTGGTCATGTCCCGGCGCGGGAGAGGGCGCCATTCCTGGGCCGGTGTCCATTCAGCAATCCCATCTTCATAGGTCCACTCAGCAACCGCGCCGTAGCGCGGGGCGTCATCGACCTGATAAACGGTTTGAGACCACGTGCCCGCCCGTTCCTCTTCTGGCACGTCGCGCCATTCCCAGGCGTTGCCGCCGATGAAGACCAGCACGCGCGCTGGCTCATACTGCCAGTCCTGGCGCCAGTGTTTGACCACAAATGGCGCATCGTCGGGCCCGACAACGAGCAAGTGCTGCAGGCTGATGAAATCGCCGCGATCTTCAACAACGCGCACAGATTCATGCCCGCCTGAGAGTTTGGGTTCTTTCAACTCATAGCCTTCAACGAAGGACACGGTTTCGGTGAAGTCGAAGGAAACTTTGTGATCTCCGGCCATGGCCAAGATGGAGGCACGGTCCTGTTCAAACTTGGCCGTATCGACGGCTTCAATGGGGGCTGGCGTCACTGCTGCGGTGCTGATTTGGGCAGGCGGCGTTACGCAGGCCGACAATAGCGCGGCTGATGCGGCGACGGCGCTGAAAATGATTGAACGGCGGTTGGTCATTGATCCCCTCATCGGTCTGAGACTGCTCATTACAATTTACATTAGCGCGAATGATTCTCACTTGCAATCGAGGTTGAAATCTGTTTCTCATTAATGAGAATGATTTTCAATCTTATGAGTATCGGGGAAAATACGTATGTCCGGAGCGAAGCTAGGCAGAGTGCCACTCAAGTCCGTCATGCTGGTATCAGCAGCGGCCCTGGCCGTTGGGGCGGCGGCGGCGCAAGACGCTTCGGAAGAAGAGCTGCGCGAAGAGACCGTGACTGTTTATGGGACCTCGAACCCTTTGCCGGTTTTCGACTATCCAGGCCAGGTGACAGTCGTTGACCGGGACGCCATAGAGACCTTGGCGCCGTCGACCATCTCTGACGCCCTTCGCGATGTGCCCGGACTGGATTTTGCTGGCGGGCCGCGGCGTACAGGTGAAGCGCCCAGCCTGCGTGGCCTGTCCGGTCAGAACGTGCTTATCCTGCTGGATGGGGCGCGCCAAAGCTTCACCTCAGCCCATGATGGGCGGTTCTTTGTCGACCCGGAACTCATCGGCACGGCGGAAGTCGTCCGAGGGCCGGCCTCGGCGCTTTACGGCTCGGGCGCCGTGGGCGGCGTGCTCGCCTTTGAAAGCGTCGATGCTGATGACTTGCTCGCCGATGACGAGACTTGGGGCGCGCGGTTCCGCCTTGGCTATCAGAGCGTAAATGAAGAGGCTCTGGCCTCTGTCACAGCATTCACGCGCCAAAATGGTTTCGATGGGTTGGCCAGCTTCGGCATTCGCCAGTCTGGTGACATCACGCTTGGCTCCGGTGCGGATTTGCCTTCCGATGATGAGATTGAAACGGCCCTTTTGAAGGGCAGCTACGCCTTCACCGATGCGCTGACGATTGAGGGGTCGTGGCAACGGTTTGCCAACACGGCGATCGAGCCCAATAATGGCCAGGGCACCCTCGGAACCGGCGATTCCACGCTCGACCGCGACGTCGAAAAGGACATCACCACAGACACGTTCCGCCTGGCTGCCAATTTCAATCCGGTCAGCAATGATTGGCTCGATGCCACGCTGACGGCGTATCAAACCACCAGTGAAGTCGATGAATTCGACCAGACCATCCCCAGAACCACAGTTCGGGAGATCGAAACTACAGGTTTCAGTGCTCGCAATGCGTCGCGGTTCATGGTTGGCGCCTTTGACACCACGCTCACAGTGGGCGGCGATTGGTATAAGGACGAACAGGTCGGCATCGATGATCAAACCGCAGATGGTGTGCGCGGCGGCGTTCCAAACGGCGAAAGCGAGTTCATGGGGCTGTTTGCCCAGGTCGAAGCGGTTGTGGAAACCGGCGCGGGCGAACTGCTTCTGATCCCGAGCGTGCGCTTCGATGAATTTGAAAGCTCGTCGTCCATCGCGCCCGGCGAAGAAAACTCAGACGATGCCGTTTCGCCGCGCTTCGCCGCCAGCTTCGGGCCGGACGCCGTGCCATGGCTGCGTGTGTTCGGCTCCTATTCTGAAGGCTTCCGCGCTCCGTCGATCAACGAGCTTTACCTGGATGGTGTTCACTTCCCCGTGCCGCACCCCGTTTTGTTCGACCCAGCCATGTTTCAGTTTGTCTTCGTCAATAACAACTTCATTCCGAACCCGGACCTGGTACCTGAAGAAACACAGACGTTCGAGTTCGGCGCTGGTATCGATTTCGCAGACATCTTCACCAGCGATGATCGCCTGCAGGCCAAGATCAGCTACTTCGAAACCGAAGCGGAAGACCTCATCAATTTGAGCGTCAACTTCGCCTTTGATCCGACCTGTTTTGCCCCGCCCATGTTCCAGCCCTGCACCGCTGGCACATCGGAATCGGCCAATGTCGCCGAAGCGGAATTGGAAGGCTGGGAAGGCGAACTGCACTATGATTCAGAGCGTTGGTTTGCCACCGCCAGCTACTCTTCGATCGACGGCACAGATCTTTCCGATGGCTCGGACCTAGGGTCCCTCACACCGGATCGCCTGGCTCTGAATGTGGGGCTGAAAGTCCCGGAATGGCGGGCACGCTTCGGCACACGTATTCAAATGGCAGACGAATTCGAACGCCGGGATTCAGACGGCATGGGCGGTTTTGTGATCGCAGACGAACGGGCCGGTTACGTGGTGCTGGATCTCTATGCGTCCTGGCGTCCAGAATTCGCGGAAGGCCTGCGCTTTGATGTGGGAATCGATAACGTCCTCGACCATGATTACGACCGCGTGTTCGCGGGCGTGTCAGAGCCGGGGCAGAACATCAAGATCGCTGCGTCCTATCAATTCGGAAACTAGGAGACTGACCTATGTGCCTGCCACTAGATGACACCGCCATGGTCTGTTGGCTGAAAACGCAAGTTCGCGTGATCGAGGCCTGGCGCGAAGAACTCGCTTGCCGGCCGGAGTTCGACATCGCGGCGGCGCGGCGCCTTGAAACCCACTATGCTTGGCTAACAAGCGAAGTGGCGAGGCTTGAAGACCAAGAAACGCGGCAAGTGGCCTGATCCTCCAGCCCTTGCCAACCTCCCGCAGCATCGGCGCCCTTCGTTTCCTCCCGGCGCGTTGATGCTGCGGGCACTTTTTGGGTGCCTCAGTCGAGTTGGCCCAAAGCGATGTGAACGCGTGAGGTTTGCGCAACCAGTTCCGTCACGGGCGTTGGCGTAGACTCCGCCAAGGGTCCGCCCTCCGGCCACATCGCGAGAAGGGTTTCCAACTCACCGATCAAGCCTGTCGTGTCCTGGCGGTCCATACGGCCTGCGATGTTGAGCGCAACGACAGTGAAGCCGAACGCATCCTGATACTCGCCGAGATCAGTGATCACACCATCCGTCACACCGATCCGATACTCTTCAAAGACAGTGTCCATGAGATAGCTGATGATATCGACGGGATCACCGCCAGCATTCGCCTGCATGAGGGCCATATTGGCTTCAGCGGCAGCCAGTTGGGGCACAATGTCTTCGGCGGGCAGGCCGGCCTCCAAAGCTTCAGAGACCTGGATGAAAATGACCTGGTCAAACCCAAGCGCGTCGATCCCGGCGCGTTCGGCCTCATGGGTTTCCGAGACGGGATGGAGAAGGTGCTTGGCGGCTTGATCCGGTGCACCAGCACGGAAGAGCGCAAGGCCCGCTTCCACATGGCCGGACATGAAGGCAACGCGCTTTTCAACGGGCAGCGTGTCCATCCCGTGTCCCATTTCTCCGCCTTCACCCTCGCCTTCTCCAACAGCGATGGCAGTGACGGGTGGTGGCGCATCTTGAGCCGCGTCCAAAGCCGGTTCGTCCGACGCCGGAGCACCGCACGCTGCTAGCGTTGTGGTCGCCATCGCTAGACCCAAGCCCAACCCGCCCCAGTGTTTTTGCTTCGTCGTCATGTGCCCTGCCTTTTTGAACGCCTCTTAGTGTAGTTAGATGCAAAAAATGCAAATCATTCGCAAGTGAGGAATCATGCTGCTGACGATCTCTGGCGTTTTGTCACTTGAAGACCTCGCACTCATCCGCGGCCTGCTTGATGGTGTGACGTGGCGCGACGGGCGAGAAACGGCCGGCTCAACGGCGCGCCAAGTGAAGCAAAATAGCCAAGCTGATTTGACCACTGGGTTGGGCCAAAAGATCGAACACAGACTCATCGAAGCGCTTCAAGGCCACCTCGTCTTGAAAGCAGCTGCCCAACCTGCGCGCTTTTCCAAGTTGATCGTCAGCAAGACCGAAGCCGGAGGAGGCTATGGCTACCACATCGACAACGTCTTCATGGGCGATGGCGGTCAATCCATCCGCACGGATCTTTCATTCACGCTGTTTCTGTCCGATCCTAGCGACTATGGCGGCGGCGAACTGGTGATCGAGCACGCTGGGCAAACCCATGAAATGAAGGCTCGAGCTGGAGATCTCGTCCTCTATCCTTCAACGAGCATCCATAGTGTGTCCGAGGTCACCTCAGGGAGCCGGATGGTATGCGCAGGCTGGATCGAAAGCCGCATTCAGCGCCCTGATGATCGCGAGCTGGTTTTTGATCTCATCAACCTTCGCGCGGACCTGGCGGACAAGTACGATGCTCAATCTCCGGAAATGCTGATACTTGGAAAGACCATTGCGAACATGCTGAGGCGGTTCAGCTGATGATAGGAGTGCTATTGAGTGCGGTCATTCACATTTGGATCACGTCCGGCAAATAAGGGCCAACTCCAGCCATGGGAACGGTCAATCGTCAGAGACCGCCTTTGGCCCATTTTAGACATTGGTGATAGCGAGGGCGAGCGGCTTAAAGCGCCCTAAAACAGCCGCTTAGGCTTTGGCAGAAATTCGCCAAAAACGGTCAATCGCTGTAGATTTTCCAGTGTCTGCTGTTGGGTATGAAACCGTCATTCAGCAATATCGCCTTTAGGTGGAGTTCAACCACTCTCCGGTTGGTCTGTAGGATATGCTCTCCAGCCTAAAAGCTCCAGCCGGAACACAATCCGTGAAATTACCTATTGCGAACCATTTTCATTCGCACTATGCAAAATTGAGAATGAGTTGCAAAACGGGGTTTCTTGCAAATGTATCGGTTTTCCACGGCGCTGTCGGTCGGCGCCCTTCTTGCCGCTGGCGCAATGGCGCAGCAAGCGGCACCTGTCGCTGAGGAAGATGAGGCCCGTTTAGGTACGGTCGTTGTATCCGGGCAGAAGATTGAGCGGACGCTGCAAGACACCAAGGAAAGCGTCGCGCTTGTCTCGGACGTACAAATTGAGCAGCTGTCACTTCTGGACCTTGAGGACGTGTATGCAGCTGCGGCCAATGTTGCGGCCATCAGTCCGAACAGCGAGAGCTTTGCGCTGAGGGGGATCAGCCAGAACTCAGCATCAACCCGCGGCGGCGATGGCGAGCTTGGGTCCATTTATCTTGATGGGGTCGCCTATACCGGGTTTGCCACGCGTTTTGGACCGCGCGACCTCTGGGATGTGCAGCAGGTGGAGATCCTGCGGGGACCGCAATCCACTAACGTTGGCCGGAACGCCCTGGTCGGCGCGGTTGTGGTCCAGACAAACGACCCGAATCTGGACGAGTTTGAAGGTGCTGTCCGCGCTCAAATCGGCAATTTCGATACCTACTCCGGCGAAGGCATGGTCAATATTCCGCTGACGGCCAACTCAGCTTTGCGTTTCACAGCCGAGTATTTCGAGAGCGATGGGTTTGTTGACAACATCCTTCTGGATCAGCCTGCCGATCCGAAAGAGAACACCACATTCCGAGCCAAGTACCTCATTGAACCCACCGCCGATTTGAGCATCAAGCTGACGGGCCAGTATGCCGAAACCAGCCGAGGCTGGGACATTTATCGCGGAGATCTGACGGGCTTTGAAAGCCGCGATGCCAATGCCAACCTTGCGGGCTTCGAGGATTTCGAGGGTGTCACGGTGGCCCTGGATGTCACCTACGATTTCAACGAAAACTGGTCCGTTCAATCGATAACATCCTACCTAGACGGTGATTACGAACGCTTCAACGACGATGATAATGGTCCGGACGGCGGCGACGCCTTTCGCGGTCGAACGGCAGAGGACAAAAACTGGGCAGAAGAGCTACGCCTAAGTTACTCCGGTGAAGCCGTGAGCGGCGTTGCAGGCATCTACTACACCGAAGTCGATATCGAGAATAACACAACGGGTTTTGTGGCTATCAACCCGGCCCTTGTTGGTGTGCCAGATACGCTTCTGCCCTTCTATCCGAACCCTGTCCTGGTCAACACGCTGATTCCGTTTGAGAGTTCCACGACCAACTTCGCCTTCTTCACCGAGTGGGACTGGCAGATTGCCGAACGATGGCGCCTCAATGGTGGTTTCCGGTTCGATCAGGAAGACCAGGACATCATCACAAATTCGATCAATACGCTTGATCCTTCGACACCACTGCCAGACCCTGACGCCATCACGATGGCGTTTGGACCGGCTGCCGGCGGAGGTGTTGCACAGGTGAACGCGCTTCTGGCGGCGCAGCTTACGCCGACAGACAATGCACCTTCGTCGACATCCTACGACGCGTTCCTTCCCCAAATCGGCTTGACCTACGACATCAGCAACACCGTTTCGGTCGCGGCCTTCTACAAGCGCGGCTATCGGGCCGGCGGCGTCGACTTTGATGCGACCGGCGGGGCAAGCGAATTCGATCCGGAATATCTCGACAATTTCGAAGTAGCGTACCGGTCAACCTATCTGGACGGTACTCTCATCTTCAATGCCAACGCTTATTACGGCTTGTGGACAGACCAGCAGCTAACGGTGTTTCGAAACGGCAGCCTGTTCGATACGGAAGTCATCAATGCGGGTGAATCCACGATCTACGGTGCCGAATTTGAAATTCAGTATGCGCCGACGGATCGGACCAGTCTCTATGCAAGCTTGGGCCTTGCGGAGACGGAGTTCGACGAGTTCTGCTTTGCGCCAGATGATGTCGCGGACTTGGCCGCGCCGGGTGCCGTCTCATGTACCTTGGAAGATGGAAGCCCTGGTCAGGATCTGAGCGGTAAAGATTTTGCCGCCTCTCCGGACCTCACCTGGTCCATCGGCGGCCGTCAATATGTAACCAACCGGTTCTACGTTGCGGGCAATGCTACCTTCCAGGACACATCCTTCAACGACATCCAAAACACCGAGCTTTTTGAGAACGATAGCGCCACATTGGTGAACCTCAGCGCCGGTTACGAGTTCGACCAATTCGAAATCTCGGTGTTTGGCCGGAACGTGTTCGATGAGTTCTACACATTCGGCATTTTCGAAGGCATTGAAGGCCCAGACTCGCGCAACATCACAGCCGGCAATCCGGCAGAATGGGGCATCATTCTGAGCGCAGAATTCTAGGGGAGACGGCTCGCGGAGGGGCGGCTTCGGTCGCCCCAACGGCCAACAAACACATGCTGACCATTATCTCAGCCACTTGTTTGCTCTTTGCGGCCTGCGCGCTGTTGTACCAGGCCGATGATCGCCGCTCGGCCTTTGCAGGTGTGCGGGGCTCTCAGCCAGCCCGGTTCGGTATGCGAGCGAGTGCCATCGCACTTTTTGCGCTGACATTGATGATGCTGGCCCCGCTCCAGGGTTGGGAGCGCGGCATTCCCTTATGGCTTGGACTGCTCAGCCTTGTCTTTGTGGCCGGCCTGTTTCTCGCGGCGCAAAAGCCCGCTTGGCATGCAAAGCTGGCAATTGGATTGGGCATCATCGGTGTTCTCGCCGCCATAGGAGCCCTGCTATGAGCCCGATCATCCTTGGCATTCTCGTCGTCGTTCTGGCGCTCATCGGGTTTTTCACCTGGAAGGCGCCGCGACTGACAAGCGTCATTCTCTGGGCGCTAATTGCCTCGATGCTGTTCAGTGCCGCCCTGCTGCTGACATTGCCCGTGGAATTCAAATCACTTGCCCTCTGGATGGCGCTCGCCGTACCGATCATCTGGGTGGCGTTTCAATTCTGGTGCTACTGGGACAAACGCGGCTGGCGTGTCACGGCAGGCCTGATAACAATTTCCATTCTCAGCGGCGCGGTGGTCTTCACCACGCCGCCACCTGTCTGATCTGAAGGAGCTGACCCATGGACCGCGCCCGTCATCTTCGGAACTACGATCTTCACTCCTGGACCGGCATCACGCTCGGTCTGATCGTCTATGTCGTGGCGCTGACGGGCTGCTTCGCCCTCTTCGACAATGAAATTCGAACCTGGGAAGATCCGGCGCTTCGTGTGCCTGTCCCAGCTGTTGCTGAGCAAGCGCCCATGGACGAGGTCTTCACAACTTGGATGGAAGAGACCTCAGGCGGGGCGGAACTGGAATTCCTCCGTTTCGATTATCCGAGCACCTATGCGCCCTATTACTTGGGCATGATGCAGATCCACGACGAAAACGATGAGCATGTTTTCGAGGAACAGCGTTGGGACGCGCGAACGGGTGCGCCCATTGCCATGCGCGGCGATGGGTTGGGCATCTGGCTGCTCGATTTCCACCGGGACTTCATGTGGCCTGATGGCCTCGGCGGGCGCACGGTTGGCCGGTCGCTCGTCGGCATCGTCGGCATCATTCTAATGCTCGCCATCCTGTCCGGTATCATCGCCCATACCAAAATCCGCGAAGAGGCCTATTCCATGCGCTTGAAGCGCTCCCAGCGTCTCAAATGGCAAGACAGCCATAAGGTGGTCGGGATCTGGGGATTGCCCTTCTACGTCATGATTGCCTTCACCGGCGCGTTCCTGGGCGTGGTCGTAATTGTGTCCCAACTCATTGCGGCCATCGCCTTCAAGGGCGACCTGGAAACACTGGTCGATGCCGTGCTAGGCCCTGGCAAAACACCTACGGGTGAACAGGTGCAGATGCTCACAGTCGATGAACTCCGCGCCTTCCAGCACCCGGAAAGCGGTGAAGCCCCAGCGATGCTGATCTTCGCCAATTACGGCGATGCGGCCGCTGAGATCGACGTTTACTACACACCTGATACGGAGCTGACGACCTTCGAAGTCCTGGCTATCAGCGGCGCAACGGGTGAGCCCATCACGGATGATCCCTACCGCGAAATCACCCCGGCTAACCGAGTGACCAACTCGATCGCCCCGCTGCATTACGGCACGTTCGGTGGCATCTGGCTGAAACTCTTGTACTTCGTCCTTGGCCTGTCTCTGGCGGTCATCACCGCGCTCGGCTGCATGATGTGGATCGAGCGTCGCAAACACGGTAATGAAGGCACAAAGTCCGAAGGCTTTTACAACCGGCTTGGACACCTCAATACGGGCGTCATCATGGGCCTACCGTTGGCAACCATGGCCATCTTCTATCTGGACAAGCTCTATTTGGGCGCTGAAGCAGGCCGACTGGCTGCCACTGGGTGGACCTACTTCGCCGCCTGGTTTGCAGGGCTGGGCTACGCGCTTGTTCGCCGGAATGACTACGCCACGACACGCGAGCTGTTAATGGGGTCGGGCGCGCTCGCTCTGTTCATTCCTGCACTCAACGGGGCGGTGACCGGAGACTGGTTCATCTCAGCTCTGGCGTCCGATCACACGGTCTCTGCTTGGGTGGATGTGTCCATGGCCGTGTTGGGTGTGAGTACGATCGTCGTGGCTTACGTCCTGCCCCAAAGCCGTTCAGACAAGGTGAGCAGGAGAGCTGAAGCCGAACTGGCGCCCGCCGAGTAGTTTGTGGGCAGGCGCCAATGTGGTGCTTTACCTAGTTTCCGACCGCCAAAACGACTTGTGATGCGGCGACGGTCAGAGCTGACTGATCTGCGTCCAACGCATCCGGACGAAGCGCTGTGGGATACGCTTCGTTGAGCAAGGCTAGGGACGCGCGGATGGCATCTGCCGCTTCGGCGTCCTCAGCCTCGATTTCAGCCTTAGACCCGAGGAACGCGGCCTCGCCGGCTTTGTAAAAGCCATAGCCATCGAGATAGGGCTCATAGCGGTCGCTTTCAGCGGCAGCCCGGTACATGTCGGTTGCCCGTTCGATCTGATCGGCGGCGACACCGGCTGCAATCGCCCCTGCGCTTGAGCCATCGTCTGGCGCTTTTTCCGCAGCGGCGTCCAGGGCCGCGAAGATTTCCTCAGCGCGGGCGTTGATCTGGGCTGCGTCTTCACCGTCGAAGATGGCAACGGCAGCTCCTGTGAAGAGATCGCTGAAGTCTTCCACGCCGCGCTGTTCGAAAACAGGCTGCAAATTGAACAGCACCTCACTGACGGGGTGGCCAAACATCTCCGAGGCTGCTGTGGTCTCGCCTTCAGCAAACGCATCCCGCGCGGCAATGACATGGGCCTCAGCAATCGCAAGGGCGGAGTTGAAGACGACCGGATCCGTTGCTGCAGCGGAGATGGACACGCCCCCTTCACCTTCCCCGCCTTCTCCCTCGCCTTCGCCGCCAGCTTCACCTTCGCCAATTTGAGCCGCGTCATCGGGTGGGGTGACAGGGGCCTCTGCAACGATCTCAGGTTCCGTCACCGGATCAGCGGGCTCGCCGCCGCACGCTGCCAATGTCCCTGTGGCCAGAGCTGTGCCCAATCCCAATCGGCTCCACCGCTTCAATTTCCTCGTCGTCACGCCATGATCCTTCCAAGCCCGCACGTTTCGATCTATCAGTAGTGTACGAAATGATAATCATTCGCAAGTGGACAGTCTATGCTTCTGACGATTTCCAACCTTCTGGATCACGCCGACCTAATCCAGGCGCGGGAGCTTGTGTCGACCTTGGCTTGGCGCGACGGCACCGAAACCGCAGGCCGTGTTGCAAGCGCCGTGAAGCACAACAGCCAAGCTGATCTCTCTTCGCGAACCGGAGCAAAGCTCAAGGACGCGCTGACAAAAGCGATCCAATCGCACCCAGTGCTGCGAGCGGCGGCCCAGCCCAAACGGTTCTCCAAGCTGCTGGTGAGCAAGACCGAGGCAGATGGTGGATATGGCCTTCATATGGACAACGCGTTCATGGGAAACGGCGACGCAGCCATCCGCACTGATCTGTCGTTCACACTTTTTCTGTCAGAGCCAGATGAGTATCGAGGCGGCGACCTCGTCATCGAACACGCGGGCCTCACCGAGAGCTGGAAGGGCCGTGCTGGAGATTTGGTGCTTTACCCTTCCACAAGCCTCCATCAAGTCGCAGACGTGACCGATGGCACGCGCCTGGTTTGCGTCGGCTGGATCGAAAGCCGTATCCAGCGCCCCGATGATCGCGAGCTCGTATTTGACCTGATCAACCTGAGGGCGGAGCTGGCGGCAAAGCACGACGCCCAATCTCCAGAAATACTGACACTCGCAAAGGTCATCGCAAATGCGCTGAGACGGTTCAGTCAATGACGGAAATCCGACTGAGCTCAGTCATTCACGCTGGAATTGCGTTCGGCAACTAAGGGCCAAAAACCGTCAAATGACGCTCGGCGCGAGTGTCCTAAAATCGCCCCAAAACAGACTCTCAGTCAGGCAGAATCAGTTCAGTTAATTTCTCGCTGTTCGCATGCGCTCGGGGGGCCTTCGACTCTAGAGCTGCCGAATAAGATCGCAATCCAGATGAAGAAGCCCTACAGGGTCGCGACGCCGCAGCAACAGGCGGCCCGCACAAACGTGTGGCCTGTTCCCCTATCGGTGCGGTGGCTTAGCGCTGACCCGGTCAAACGGTCTCACTGGATGCAATCAAGCATCCCAAGATCGAAAGGACGCTAGCAATGAGCGAAGCATCAAAGAAACCAACCCATATCGCCTACACGACCAAGCCGGTTGGCAATGGTGAAAACCCAAAAACCATCTGGACTCGTCTCGGTTCAGTTTGGAGCCACCAAGATGGCGAAGGCTACACGATCCGGCTCGACGCCCTGCCCGTGAATGGCGAGATTGTCGTACGCACGGCACGCGCTGAGGATCAGGCCTAGAGTATGGCCGCCTAATCTCTCGATCGCCCCGGTTGCCTTGCCGGGGCGATCATCTTTTGAACTATCCGTCATCCATGCATCAATGTCCCATATGATGGATCATCTCGAATGTCTTGGATGAACGGCGCGACCCAGGGAATGTCGGAGTAAATTGGGCGCTGCAACACGCCGACTGGAAGACCAGGCGCGATGAAAATCGCTTGGCCTTTACCCACCATTCCAATCTCTGCAACGCTAAGATTAGGCTTCTTGAACTCTGACCCTTTCCAATCACCGCTGTCGCCTTGCATGCCCGTGCTGGTCCCATAGCTCGGCGCGACTTCGGTATGATATCCTGCACGTTGCTCAATCTCGCGCGCATGTTGAGGGCCGACCGTCCAAACGAGCTGAATCGATTGGCTCTCAAAAAGTTGGCTGCCACCGACTTTTTCATACTTCTTCAGAGACAGCCGGTCTTGGACTGCGCAGATGAACCGGATGCCGTAGCCACGAAGAAGCTGCAGGCCTTCAGGCACGGACATGACGCGGCCGATATTGCCAATCTCATCGAGAATGAAATTGGTGCGGACCGTGCCATTGGTATCCCTGATCGATCTGATGGCGTAATCGATCAGCGCGGATACGAAGTCTCCATGAGACCGGGTGTACCGGGCCGGGATCACCAAAAAAGCGGCCTGCGGATTGACCTTCAACTGACCTGGTTCCCATACATCGTCTGCTGCTTCAGTTGAATCGACAGAGACAAACCCGCGAAGCTTCCCGCCCTTCGAATACGGCGCGAAGGCATTCTTCGCGACGGACATGGCATATCCAAACTGCCGCAGCGTGTCCTCAGCGAATTCGCCTTTCGAATTCGGAGCATATTTCGACAGCGTGACTTTAGCTTCCTCAGCAAACCAACCATCAAGTCCGTCACTCTCGGCAATCAGCTCCATCACCTTCAGGAACGCTGTGATAGGTTTCGCGGAGAGGTCGGCAATCTCGCCGACATGGCAACGATTGCGCATGAACTTTTCATAGGCCATCCATCCCATAATCGGGCTGAACATTCGAACGGTTTCATCTCCGATCCAGCCGTTTGTGCCTTCACGCTTTTCTTGCGGCACGAAGGTTTCTATGGCGGCCAGACAGTCATCTTTGGATAGATCGCCTCGCTCTGCGAGTCTCACCAGATCACTGAGGAGATTGACCCGAAATCCACCGCTCTCAAATGGCGCAATCCGGATGGAAGCTTTGCCGTGTATTTGCTCCAGGCCGCGATGACATGCCGCGAACAATTCACCTTTGACGTCTAGGACCAGCTGGGCCTCTCCAGCAAGCGCCGTAGAGATTGCGTTCACAGACGTCAGGGACCAGCTTTTGAAGCTGCCCGCAGCACCGCAGACAAAAAGCGACTCGTCTGAGGGCCAGCGAAGATAGTGGCGTTGTCCGCCCTCATCCCAAGCTCCCAAATAAAGCCCGCCTTCGTCGCCCTCCGGCATAACGAGGTCATGATCTGCGGCGTCTGCGAAATCGAGGAGGCGATCATTCGCATGGCGTCCACTGGCCCGGTTTTCCACGATCCGGTCCATGTTCTCTTTGTGCAGACGGCGCTGCTTTTGCCGTTGCCCGAAACGAAACAAAAGCATGAAAAGAGAAGCCGCCCACTTCACAAGGAAGTGGACGGCGCGAAAGACCCCGACCACGACGCCTAGATAGGCTAAAACGTGACCGGGTTTGGAGTTTCCGACTCCCCCACTGGGTCTAGTCATCATCGGGGTAGGCTCCAGGGAACTCAGCTTGAATACGCATGTATTCACTAGAGATGAGCGCCGTCGGATGTGGGAAGTCTGAAAGCGCGTCTTCGACATATCGAGGACGGTGCTGTGGCAAAGCCTCATACTCATCGACCATGCTGCCGCCAAGTTGGTTGGCAGCATCGCACATGCCGCGCGCATCGGCGCTAGAGGGGTCCAGGACAGCGCCAATACATCCAATTGAGAGCACGTTCGCCCCAATAGTCTCAACGACATTGTTAGATGATACCGTTTGGGCCTGACGGCGTATCAGATCACCTTCCCACTGGGCCGCTTGTTGAGCAGCGACCCCCATGGCCTGGTAGAGAGCCGAATAGTAATCGGAAAGCCGCTTAACCTCTGCGTCCGCCAGTGCGAGACGATGACGAAAGTCAGCTTCTTGCATCATTTGCGCTTCTGCATGGGCCCCTTCAATCTCTCCGATCGCCGTTCCAATGGCCTCGGTGATTGTCGCGTCGGAGTCCGCTTGCATAGTGCTGACAAGCGCGAAGCCACCTACGAGCACCACGCCAAGAACCGCGGCACCTGCCATAAAGCCGCCCATCATACTGATAAAGGATGGGCGGCCTGAACTTAGCTGTTCTGACATCACTTCCCCCCGTCCAGTGTTTTGTTGGCTTCGATTTCCGCCAAGGCTTTCATCGCAAACGCCCGCATATCGCACGCAATGTTTTGCGGTGTTGATGGGTTGGGAAAGACTGCAGCACACTGGTCGTCTAGCGATTGATCCAACGATAATGAGAGCACTGGTCCTTCAACGTCTTGACGAATAACTTCGAGACAGATGGCTGGAAGGGTCTGCCCGATCGTCGCAGCACAAAGTAATACCGCTTCGCGTGCAGGCTGAGACAGCTCCTCGAACGCGACTCCTTCGGGAGGCTGCGCAAGCGCGTTTGGTGACGCGATCAAAATGATGCAAGCCGCCGTGGCAAGAGTTGACCGTATCATTGTGTGTGCCCTCCATCGAGGTCGCCGTAGCGATTGTTTAGATCGCTGAGAATGCGAGCGTATTCGCATTCAAGGCTTTCAGGGATGGCACAGGGGTCTTCTTCGAGACCCAAATTGCTCCGGATTGGAGCCACAGGCAGTTCAGAGTGGCTTTGAACGTAATCCTGAGGTTGGTTGGTAAATGGATGCGGCTCTGCCGGTCCAGCCAATGAACTGACAATGTCATCTGCAGTCAGCGTTTCGGAGGTCACGGCTTTGCAAGCAAGTCGCCCAATGCCGCCTATGAAATCGCCGATCCCCGCGTCGCAAAGAGATTCGGGTGAGATTTCCTGGGCATGTACAGGGCCGGTAGTAGCAGTCAGTGCGATAGCGACGGCTAAGGTTCGTAAATAGGCCATTTTGTGTCTTTCGAAGATGGAAACTGGATGGGGCGCTTGAGCGCACCCCAGACTGTTCAGGTTTAGATGGGAGGACCGCCTTGAATCGTCGCCAATGGCGGGCGAGCCTGTTCTGATTGCTCGGGGCTGCGCACGTCTCCGGCACTTGGCGGATCGCTTTGCTCCAAACCGTCGCCGAAGAAGAATTCATCATCTTCATTCGGCTTATTCGAGACGATGAAGTTAAACAGAATGATCGCGACAGCCAGAATGTCTGGAAACACAGCGATCACCAGAAGAAGCGCCATATCGTCCGCGTAGCGAGCCACGAGCGCAAATAGATTAGGCGAGGAGAGTTCAGGCGCATCCAGGCTGAACTGATGGCGAGCTGCCTGCGCGGTTGTCGTCAAATCCCGAGATGGGTCCGACAACATCGTATTGAGTCGGTCTTGACCCTGTGCGGACATACCTCCGGTGGAATAGTCGCGCGTCCAGTCCGCAGACAGCGACTCCAACAAACTAATTGGAACCAGCTGTTGGAGCTGCCGCGACATCAAATCGATTTGGGCGATATGAGTTTGAATGCGCGAACGCTTCTCGGAATAGGAAATGTCCCGCTCTCCTGCCACACGACGCAGCGCCTCAGTTTCGGTTTCGATACGAGTGATGAGAGGTGCAGCGGCGGATTCTGCGCGGCGAAGGTCGGAGAGGCTACTATTTGTAGTGAGCGCAAGAGATCGAAGCAAAGTGGCACAAGTGCCATTCCCTCCTCGTCCTGAACCGCAGTGACTGCCATTGGCGACCTCTCCGCGCTCAGCGGAAACTATTTCGCGATTCTTGCCCTCGATTAGGGACGTCTGAGAGAAAACGAGGTTCGCGGTTCCGACAGTTTGCGCAGCATAGCTGCCAGTTTTGATGCCTATTTGTTGGATGTGATGCTGCCGCACCGGATCACCGGTGACGCCCAATGCGGATGTGAGCGCGGCGATCAAAACTCCGACCGCTAGAACGACGCCATAGATCGGCATAAACACCTCTCTACGGCGCCCTTCCATATGAGGAATAACATCATACCCGAGCCTGTAGAGGTGGCGCAGCCCAAGGAAGAAGCCGACGAAAAGCATCCCACAGAACACCATTTCTGTGATCGTAAACTGCTCGTCAGAGAAGAATGTCATCAGACAAATCGCCGTAGCAATCGCTGAAAACAAGGACATTACTGAAAGCAGGCTACCACCTGCTTTGTGAATGGCATTTTCCGCCGCCGCCTGTCTTTGACGCTTGCGGGCCATATTACGCGATGCCCAATCATCGTGATTTTTATTGGAAGTCATGGCTGGATTCCTTCGAGGTTGGATCAAGTGATCCTCGCGTCGGAAGAACCCAGCCAATCATGCGCACGACCGCCGCGCCTTTCGGGCGGGATCATGAGTGACCATAATTTTTACTCAAAAATTAGCAAGCGAATTTTTACTCAAAAATTATTTTGGCCCCTTTGAGTGTCCCAAGCACTCGATCATAAGGAACCTCGCTGCAGCTGCGACAGACTTAAAATTGTGTGCTTTTGCAAAGGCTTGCACCAGTTCGTAATCAGTACCGGAAACAAGAAAGCTAACCTGCTTTCGCTCCTCGCCCGCCTTTGCAACGGTAGATGGACGTCCCACCGGTTTTAGATCAGGGGCTTGGGCAGGCGCGTCGGTTGGTGAAACATGATCACGGGATGTTGGTTTCGGTGTGTCATCACCGTTCTCTTCGTCTTTACTGCCAATCACAATCTCTGTTTCGCTGTTCTTCGCCCAGCGAGCGGCGGCCATGTCTTTGGTAGAACCAGCAATTTCGGCGGCAATATTATCGTTAGCAGCCGAATAGCCGTTTTCTGAAAAATACAGGTCCGACTGAGAAAACTCAAGTATAAAGTATCCTGAATACGGATATTCGTCGAATTCGTCCTTGTATAGACTATCTAATGAATGACTTGCTTCAAACATGTCATTCATTATAGAAAATATATCGTAAGAAATCTGTTCTTCCCATGCTGATAAGCAAATCGAATGAACATCGACTTCGATTGATGCAGCAGCTAAATCGATGAGACTATCGGAGTACTCTGACTGGTCTGAGTGCGATTTTGGCTTTTGAAGTTCGTCTAGCGCGTATGATCTAGATTCCTGGAATATTTCATCGTCATCTGACGTAAACGTCGCGGTGTGCGTTACCGCACTATCTGATCCGTGGTCGCGAAACTCATAAAAGCATCGAGCCACTCGCTCGAACGTCCGGCTCGGCTCATAATTCGCCCCGAAAAGGACTTTCGACTGCCTGGTGACAGTTCTCAGTCCATAGTACGAGAACCCGGCTCGAACTGCTATGGATACGTAGGAATTGTCGTTGTTCCGCATTGTACAGACCAAGAAATACCTGGGCTTCCCATCCGTGAGCCGTGCCCCCAGGTCCAATTCCAGCTTATAGGAAAAGAGAGTGTTTCTGTACTGAATTGACCAGGATGAATCTAACCTCAAATCGTGGTTGTCGATTGAATAATCATATGCATCTGACTGATCGAGGTTCGTGACTGACAACCCCATCATCAGTGTAACGAATGACTTCGAGGTTCGGCACATGATCTCAACTGCCGAGCCAACATAACAGTCAGGGACTGATGGTTCTCGTGCAAATACTACTGGTTCTTCACCAGGAAATTCTTTTGGTACCGGGGCAATCATCTCATGCTCTTTTCAGGGAACCGCCCTCTTACACTGAAATTATTCAAACTTGGAGGGGCTGTCTGCTCCGCACAGGGCTAAGGCATCCAATGCGTAAGCATGATCTCTTTTCAGTGTAACCGCCAAAGCCATCCGAAAGTGGGTCATCTGATCGTGCCGCGCTCAATGAAAATAGGAGCCACTGCACCGCATTTTCGTTGAACGTATTAGGCGCGGTCAGGTGGTTCAATAGGTAGGTCTTTGGTGGGTGGAAAACGGGTCGTAGACCATCATCGAAACGATTCTTTTTTGGTCTTACGTAAAAACTCTTGAAGATTCAGCGGTCTTATGGCAAAACCGGCTAGGTGACGGGTAGCAAGATGTGTTTTTGTCCCGACAAAAACGCGACCTGAGGGTCGATCTTGCGCCTGCAGCGGGCCAGCGAGGGCTATTCCAAATCCCTCGCTCAGGGCGCTGCCCAGACCCGCCAACCCTACGCGGATTGGATGCGCGGAAACGACTACGTTTCATCCAGCAAACCGTCCGCCGATTTGATGCCTCGCAGGGCTTGGAGACGTCCCTCTCCACCTGCACCGAACCATGGATTTAGGGCTCTATCGCCAGCCCTAAAAACCACCTCGTCGGGTATGGCCCCGACATGACCATCAGCGTTTCGGCGCTGAACGTTCGACCAAGGGAGGCACCCTTGGATGCGCATTGGAAAGGAGCGCGCCACGGCATGAGTAGTGATCTCGATTCTACATCAGCAGCAATGCCCAACCCTCGCGGCGGGCGTCCAAAGCTGCCGCCTCACCAGCGTCGCTCCGAAAAGCTAGAGTGCCGGTTCAGCGTCGATGAACTGGCCCAGCTTCGAGCGGCTGCAGCTCGCGCCAACCTTTCCATGTCTGAGTTTATCCGCGTCCGTACATTGAAGCCGACGACCATGGCTCCAGCGACATCTGCAGACAAAACCGCCGCCCTAAGCGCGCTCAATCGGGCGATCATGGCGCTAGGGCCGTTGCAGGATAAACTCGCGCCTCTGAACAACAATATGAACCAGATCGCGCGTTACCTACATACCGGCCGCGACATTCAAACAGGCCATTGGCTCGAAGAGGAGCGCGGCGCCATTGCTGAATTGCGCGAAGGCCTCGCCAAGGTTCTTTCTCAGTCCGAAAGCGCCCTGAAAAAGGTGTTTGAATGGTAGCGCCTCGGGTTCCTGCAAAAGGCCGGTCAAACGGCGGCGTCGGGACCTCATTCAAAGGTACTGCCGCTTATCTTTTGCACGACCCAGATCATGCTCAGACGGATGAACGTGTGCTTTGGACTGACACCTATAATCTTGCCACCGAAGACCCAGAAATGGCCTGGCGGATTATGGCGGCAACAGCAAAAGATGCCCTTCGCATTCAGCGCGATCATCACGATGCCACGGCACCTGAGGATCAGCCCTTCAAAGCGTCTCGCCGAAGCTTCAACCATGTCTTTCACTATTCGCTGTCCTGGCGCGGCGAAGATGAAGCAATCGGGATCACACGAGCTGAAATGATCCAATGCGCGAAAGACAGTCTTCACGAGCTCGGCGGCGCAGACCTCCAGGCCCTGTTTGTCGCCCATGAGGATACTGATAATCCTCACGTGCATATCATGGTGAACCGCATCCATCCTGAAACCGGGCGCGTCGTCGGTGTGGACGGAAACTCAAAGAAGCGGCTCAGCAATTGGGCCCGGCATTATGAGCGCGATCGTAATTTGATCGTATGTCCGGAGCGCGAGCGCCGGGCGCATCTTCGCGAAGCAGGCGTCCCCTATTCGGTTTCAAAAGAGCCCACCGAGAAGCAATACCGTGATCAGGCCGCAGTCGTCGATGCTGTTAAGGCCGATCCAAATCGCGCCGCAAAGGTACAAGCTGCTGAACAGGCGCAGGATTCGGTGCTGCACCGTGACGGCATTCAAATGCGTGCCCGACACCAAGCCCAATGGGAAAAGCTGTCTCGCGATCATGGATTCCGCAAACGCCTCATCAATGATGAAGCTGATAGCGGCAAACGCGAGGCAACCCGTCAGGTTGGCGATCGTTATATCCCTCGCTTTGAAGCCCAATGGGATCGTCAACGCGAGGAAGTCGTCCAGTTCCATCAGGACGAGCAGCGCTTCCTAGGTCGGTTCTCAAACCGGTTGAAGGCAGTGAAATCAATCCTTGGCCAACAAGGATTGGACGCCAGGGAGCGGTTCCAGGCGACGTTCTCAGCGGTCAAAGATGAAGGCGCGCGACTGGCTGCATTGGAAATGCTCCACCGCAAGGAAGATCGCCTTCTCAAAGGGCAACTGAAGGCTGACACCAAGTCAGCGCGTGCCGAAGTTGAACAGGGCCGCAAGACGGCGATCGACGATAATTATCAACGGTTTGTGGCGGAGCGCGAGACAATGCGAGACGCTCACCAGGCTGACCGTCGAGATCACAAAAGGCGTTGGGATGAACGCGATCGCGCGCGTACAGATCGTTGGGAAGCTTTTGCAGTTGAAGTTGAGGCCGAACGTGACATGCGGGCGGCCTATGAAGATGCGAAGGGCGAACCGTTCCGATCCAGGGCGACAAAAGAAGAAGACCAGCGCCGCAGCGAAGCGGAAGCCAACCGGCGGACGGAACCTCGAAGTTCAAAAGACGATTTTGATCTTAGTTCAGGAGAGTCTCTGGCGGACCAAGCCGCACGCCAAGTCGAGCCACCCCGAGAGGCGTTTAAAGATGCGAGCCAAGAGAGGTCCGGTCCAAAACCTAGTGCGGATGATTAATCGCGTTTACGCCCGTCTCGATCGGGCGCGATTTGGGGACGAGACGGTTGAGACAGTGTTTTGATAAGGTCAGAGACATCGCGAGACACATCACCACGTTCTATCGCGCTCTCCAATTCTGGGCCATTGAGCAGGCTCGCATAGTGTTCGGCGGAGTGCCCCATGACGGTCCCCGCGAGCTTAATCTCATTATCTTTGCCGATACCCTGGGGTGCGGACCCATTCATCCGTCGATACACGCCAATCTGGCGCACGTGTTCTTGCGCAGATAGGAAGCGCTCTAAGGCTTCTTCGAAGGTCAGGTCTTCGGCCTCGAACTCACTCTCTGTTCGTCCGGTCCTGCGCTCCAGGAGCATTGGAGGTGTTTCTGGTTTTTGCGCCATTTGCTGCAGTATGCTGATATCTAACACTCTCAACAAGCCTTCGAGTGTTAGTCCCGCTGATCTATGTCGCCCGCGCCCAAAAATCCCGACGAATACGAACGTCTAAAAGCGGGGATCGCAGCGGCAAGTGGTTTTGAGCTGTACGCCCAGTATTCAGAAGCGGAAGCCGCAGAGTTTCTAAAGATACACCCGCAGACGCTAAAGCGGATTCGCATCGACGGTAGAATTGAGTATATCCGAATAGGACCAAGGAACATCCTGTATCTAGGGGTCAACATCGCAGATTTTCTAATAGGGAGCGTGCAATGGCAAAATCAGGGGGACCCGACTTCCGGATCGGCGACTACTGGCTCGCCAAGCGCCCCGGAACCGACACTTGGTGCCGCACCTGGTATGACCCAGACGGACAGTGCACGCGCCGCATATCGCTTGGCACAGCAGAGTTTGAAGAAGCCAAGCAAAGACTAAGCGACTGGTATGTGCGTGAGCACGCCCCCCAGGACGAGACGCCGGACGACGTCTCTCTCGCCGATGTGATACGGCGCTATTACGAAGAGCATGCTTCCAAGACGGCCAGCCACGACACGGCTCGGATAAATCTTCTCATCTGGCTAGATTTCTTCGGTGCCGAAGCCACCGTGGGCAGTGCGACCAGGCCGTCGGAGATTGATCGCTTCATCACCCACTTGGAAGACCAAGGCCACAGCCCTTCTTACATCAACAGGATTCTTACTCCGGGCCGCGCTGCGATCAATCGGGCATGGAAGAAGGGTATTCTCTCGTCAGCCCCGTTTATTCGCTCTGTAGAGGTGGGCGAAACGGAACCAAAGGGGCGACCGATGAATATGGAAGAGCTTCGCCTTTTCTACCACACTGCCGAAGCGCCCCATTTGAAAGCGTATATTCTATGGGGACTCGGAACCGCCGCGCGCCCAGACGCCGTAACAGACATTCATTCAGACCTGATAGACACCGAGAACGGGCTGGTGCAACTCAATCCACCTGGACGCAAGCAAACGAAGAAGTACCGCCCAACGGTGAAGTTGCCTGAGAGTCTTCAGCCATTCATTGTGGATGGCTATCAAATCACTTTTCGAGGCAAGCCGGTCCGCGAAATCAAATCCAGCTGGCGCACGCAGCGCACCGCGTGCAAGCTCGACATGAAGGTCAATCCATATTCGCTTCGACACACAATCGCCCGCCATTTGCGCGCTTCCGGAGTGCCTTCTTGGGAAGTTTCGGCACAGCTCGGCCACAAGAAAAAAGAGCTGTCGATTACAGAAATCTATGCGCCGTTTGATCCGTCATATCTCAACCAATCGGTTGCAGCCATTGACGTTTTTTTGCGGGAGTTGCTGATTTCGCCGGATGAGCGTCCGCTGAAGTCGTGTACATCTCGTGTACATGAAGAAAATCAAGAGGATGGCCAAAGCCTTGATTTTATTGGAGCGGGCGATGAGATTCGAACTCACGACCCCAACCTTGGCAA
>JBCBGZ010000039.1:0-24166 GCA_038526245.1 Pseudomonadota bacterium | reverse complement strand
CAGACCACAGCCATAGGCAAGGCCCGTCAGCCTGAAGTCGTCTAGTGCAAGGGCATGGGTGCGGGCCGCTTCGAGCGATGCCGCTGGTTGGGGACTGGCGATGATACCCTCCACCGGAACCAAAAAGACGCCCAGTGTTTCCCCTGCCCAGTCACGAAAGGGCGTCCATGCAGCGTCCTGGAGGCCGCGCAATTCACTTGCGTTGGCGTCCAGATGGCATGTGAGGTCGGTCTCGCAAAACCGAACAATCTCCTCGGCCAAGTCTGCTCGTGTCCCGGGCGTGCGGTCTATGGCGACATTGGCGAGCCGGGTGAAATGCATCCGCGCGATGTCAACGGTTTCGCCCTGACGGTTCCATTCGCCGGCCATAGCGCCCGCAAGCGCGCGCGTTGGAACCGTCTGGTGACTTCGTGCGGGGGTTCGCACTGGCCGCCCATCAAGGCAGACCTGCCAACCACCGTCAGCCTCCACGGCTTCGGCGACCCTGTAGAATCGCTTCAGTTCGCCGCTCACAGAGCCGCACTCCGGGTCGCAAACTCGTCCAGACTGGTGTTCAAGGCCGTGAAGTCTTCCACAATTTCATGGGGGTCAACGGCTTCGAGTTCATGGCGCGCGCCAAAGCCCCAGGTGACCGCAATTGTGTGGACGCCCGCGGCCCGGCCCATGGAAATATCGTGGATGGCATCGCCAATCATGAGCGATTGATGGGGCTCGGCGCCCATCTTCTTCATCGCTTCAAGGCACATTGCTGGATGGGGCTTCCCGGGCCCGTCATCGGCGCAGTGGATCGTGTCAAAATACTGTTCAAGCGGATGCATTTCAAACAGAGCGCGAATGCCCCGATGGGATTTACCAGTCGCCATGGCGATCAGCCAGTTGTCATTCGCCAATCGCTCCAGCGTGTCGACGGAGCCAGCGTAGAGCGGCTCTTTGAAATCGGGATCCGTCCGCAGAGAGATGAAGGCTTCGCTATAGGCGGTTGCAAGGGCTTTGACCTCTTCAAGTGTTACGCCCTCTGGGACAAGCTGGGCACAGGCTTCTTGCAGGCCCAATCCGACAATCTGGCGCGTGCGCTCATATCCCGGTGCTTCGCGCCCGCAGGCCTCAAACGCGCGATCCATCGCCCAGCCGATCACCTCGCGGCTATCGACAAGAGTGCCGTCCATATCCCAAATTGCGAGCTTCAAAGTCATGCGGGTACCACATCAAAAGGGGCTGTTACGCGGGTTGCGCCTTGGCCAATGGGCTCGGTGCCATGCCACAGATAGGACGGAAAGAGAACCAGCATCCCAGGCTTCGGCTGCACCCATTTCAGGGGCGACAAAGCCGGGTCAGTTTCAAATGGCGGCTCGCCGAATTTAATCCAGCCGGCTCGGCTTTGTTCTGTCTCCGGAACGCTCACGTAGTATGCTGAAGAGATCCACCCTTCTGGATGCACGTGATTAACGTGATGTCCGCCGGCCTTCAATCGTACAGACCAACATCCCCGGATGCGGAAGCCACCTGAGTTGCGCCCCGTGAGTGGGTGACCAGGAGAGGTCCCGATATCCTGCAAGTAGGCTGCGATCGGCTCTTTGAGGGCTTGAATGTAGGCTCTGACGGCGCGCCCCTCCATTGCAAGCAAGTCCTGTGCGGTCTGGCTGCCTCCTCGCAAGGATTGATTGAGCGGATGGCGCGCAAAAGGGTGATGGGTATTCAGGTCTTGAAGCAGCGCCGCATTGAATTCAGGCAAAGACTTATAGCCATCCGGCACCGGCAAGTCATAGACCCTCACATGGCGGTCCATATCTACGAGGTGCTCGAAACGCGGATCACCCAGGAGTCGTAGCGCTGTCGTCTCGTGGGCAATCCAATGCTGATTGTCCGGCTGGCTTTGGCGCAACGGGGCAATTGCCTCCAAAGCGCCCTGACCATCACCACACATCAGGCATCCAGCAGCCACGGCATCGATCACGCCTGCATCATAGGGCTGGCTGAGTTGGGCCTGGCGGGCAGCAGCCAAGCTTCCGCGCCCATCGCCCGTTAGCCGAAGGTGTTGAGCGCGCAAAGTGAGGGCTTCTGCTGACGTGCGATACTCCTGCGCGAGCGCCTGCCAGGCGGCCTCTGCTGCAGTATAGTCCTCAGACTCAATCCAGAGCCCGTAAGCGAAAACGCTCAATGGTCCCCTGGCGCCCCGAAGCCTGTCGCGGAAACGATCCAGGTCTCCTTCCATCCAATCGATATTGGACAGGGACCGGAGCGTCATGGGCGTTGGGCGAAGGTCGTGTGCGATCTGAAAGTACTGCCGCGCCTCACTTGCCTCAGACAGTTCCATACAGCAGCGAGCGAGCATGTAATTGGCTTCAGCGGGGTGCTTTCCGGCTGAGATCATGCGCTGAAAATGGCCTTTTGCCAGCGCTGGTTGTCCGCTCTCAAGCAATGCCATCGCATAATAGTAGACCGCGCTCCAATTGGCTGGTTGCGCCGCCACCAAAGGCTCTAACACGGCTGCACTTTCTGCCCAGCGGCCTTGGCCTCGCAGGGCTTTTGCCTGCTCTAGAACCTGTGTTGTCAAGCGAAGGGCTCCAGTAACGATTCGCCAGCCTCTATTTCCAGGAACCCCAGAGCGCCGAACGTCTCCAAGATATGGGGTGGCAGCGGCGCCTGGATCTCGATATCGGGACCGCGCTCCCTGGGCACAATGATACCGCGCGCGTGCAAGTGAAGTCCCTGACCGACACCACCGGGAACCTCGCGTTCGGTCTGGTATTTGGGATCGCCGAGGATAGCCGTTCCCAGTTCTTGCAGGTGAAATCGGATCTGATGGGTTCGCCCTGTGACCGGTTTACAGGCGACCCATGCTGCCTTCTGGCCAGCCGTGGAGATCGTTGCGTAGTCCGTTATGGCATGACGTGCGCCTTGTTGGCCTTGGCGTCCCGGCACCATCTTTTCTTTCGCGTCTCCGGGGCCTGTTCCCTTTGCCATCCAGCTTCGCAGCTGCCCTGCCCGAGGATTGGGAACACCTATCGTGATCGCCCAGTACACCTTGTCCATATCACGGGAGCGAAAAAGCTCGCCCAACTCTGCGGCCGCCCTCGGATGGCGAGCGAGCACGAGCACGCCGGACGTATCGCGGTCGAGCCGGTGAACGAGCTTCGGGCGCATATCATCCTCGGCGAGCGCACCGAGCATTCCATCGATATGGCGCCCCTGCTTCGTGCCACCCTGAACGGCAATACCGGCGGGCTTGTTCAGCGCGATCAGGTCATCATCCTGATAAAGCACGAGGTTGCGGATGAAGGCTGCATCGCGTGCGCTGAGCGATTGGGGTTTTGCAGGCGCATCTGAACCGCCGCGATACTCATCGGGGCTGAAGGGCGGAAGACGGACCTCCATGCCGGCTTCGAGGCGCGTATTCGCCTTTGCTCGCGCGCCATCAACGCGCACCTGGCCGGTGCGAAGCAATTTCTCGACCTGCCCTTGGCTGATCTGGACCCTGCGTTTGATCCAGCGATCAAGCCGAGTACCAGACTCCTTGTCCGATACGGTTTCGAGGACGACACCGCTGCTCATGCCAGAATCCGTTTTGCCAGTGAAAAGGCGATCAGTAACGCCACCACAGCGCCCACAACTGAGGCCAAGGCATAGGCCGCGCCTTTGAGGGATTGGCCAGAATTGATCATGTGAACCACTTCAAGCGAGAAGGCCGAAAAGGTGGTGAAGCCCCCAAACAACCCCACACCCAGCACCAAGTAGAGCGTATTTGTCGTCTCATTCTGAACACGCAGCGTTAGCCACGCCATGAGCACACCCATCAAGGCGCTGCCCAACAGGTTTACAAACAGTGTGGCGTAAAGACTAGGCGCCTGGCTGACGCGGGCTGCCGCCTGCCCGGCGCCGTATCTCAGGCTCGCGCCCAATGCCCCGCCAAGGGCCACAAGAAGATATCCATTCATGGGGCGTCCTTATCCGGAACCTGGCGGTTCGAAAACCGAGCAATCCAGTCCATTGTGCCCTGCAATGTCGCAAAACACTTCCGGCAAGGGGGCCTTAAGGACGATCCGCGCATCGTCTCGGGGGTGGGTAAGCTCAATACTCGCCGCGTGCAGACAAAGCCTCGAGGCTGGGCCGCCGTTATAGAGCGTGTCACCCAGGATCGGACAGCCATGGTGAGCCAAGTGCACACGAAGCTGGTGCATTCGGCCCGTCTCGGGGCGCAGTTCGATGAGTGCGACATCGCCAAACCGCGATGGAATTGTCCACCGCGTCAGGGCCCGTTTCCCATCGGGACATCCCGCGACCATTCGGCTACGTCCAGCTTCGTCTATACGCGCAATTCGATCATCGAACGCGTCAGAACTTTTCTTGGGGAGGTCACCCGCGATAATCGCCCAGTACACCTTGCGCGCTTTTCGATGCTCAAGGCTTTGGGACAAGGAGGCGGCGTCAGGCTGCGTGCGCCCGGCTAGAATAATCCCACTGGTGCCGACATCCAACCGGTGAACCAGACGCGGTCGTTTGCCATTGGATTTTGCAAATGTCCAAAGCAAATGATCGAGATTGCGTGCACGGTTCCCACGTACCTGACTGGGCAGCCCAGACGGCTTGTTGAACGCCAGAATGGCTTCGTCTTCGTGCACCAGCAGGTCACGAACATAATCCTTCTCGTGCTGGGAGAGGAGGGGAATGGCGCGGTTACGGGTCATAACTGGCTCGCCAATAGCCGGGACAGAGTTTTCCTTGACCCATCAACCGGCACACCGAGCGCGCGATAGTGGGCCAAAAAGATCACAGCGATACTTAGCGCCCACCCTCTACCACGGAGCCATTCGTCGACGCTTGGCTTCAAAACCTCTCTGAATCGGTCACGGACCTGCGCATCCATAAGCGTCCATGCGGCCGCAAGATCGCACGCACCGTCGCCAACGCCCGCAAGTCCCCAATCGATTACGGCGACCAGTTTTCCTTCGCGCGCCAGGAGGTTTCCGCCATGCAGGTCCCCATGAAGCCAAACGGGTTCGTGCTCGCAGCGGGCATCCAACGCCACCTGCCAAATGCTCAGTAAATCGTGCGCTTCATAGTCATCCGAAAGCGTATCAATAGCATTCCGCGTCAGTACATCCCGTTCGGATAGCGGGACGCCGCGGTGATGGTTTTGAGAGCTGCTAGCAAAGGTAAGATCAGGCGTCTCTCGTCGAAGGGCCAAGATAAAGCTCGCCAGCCCCTCAGCATCTTCGGCTGACAGTTCTGCGGCGGTCGCCGCCTCGCCCTCTATCCAATCAAATACGCTCCACTGCCAGGGATAATTCGCGTCAGGCCCGCCCAAACCTCGTGGTCTTGGAACATCCAGAGGTAGCTTTCCCAAAGCACCGAGTATCGCCACTTCGCGAGGGGCCGTTTGCGCCGCCCATTCTACGCGCGGAAAACGAAGGGTGAGCTCGTCGCCAAGCCGGAAAATCGAATTGTCAGTGCCAGATATCGAGAGCGCCGTGATTGGTAGATCAGCCCACTTCGGAAACTGAGCATCGACCAAACGCCGAGCCATGTTTTTATCCGGTGGGGTCACGGTCTGCGGTCTTTTCGAGCCTGGGCCCAAGCGTCCAGACGCGCCTTGATTGGCGCTTCCCTGCCCTCACCCTTTGGCGCGTAATAGACTTCGCGGTCCATACCGTCTGGGAAATAGGATTGACCGGAAAAGCCCCCTTCAGCGTCGTGATCGTACTGATAACCAGCGCCATACCCTTCTGACTTCATAAAGTCTGTTGGGGCATTCAGGATGTGCTTCGGCGGCATCATAGATCCGGAACGTGCAGCCGCCTTTCGCGCGGCTTTATAGGCGACATAGGCAGCATTCGACTTCGGCGCTGTGGCCAGATGAATTACGGCATGGGCAAGCGCAAGCTCGCCCTCGGGACTGCCCAGACGCTCATAGGTGCGCGCGGCCTCCCCCGCCACCATGAGCGCGGTCGGGTCCGCAAGGCCAATGTCTTCGCTAGCCATTCGAACCAACCTGCGCGAGAGGAAACGCGGGTCTTCGCCGCCCTCTAGCATACGTGCGAACCAATAGAGAGCCGCATCGGGATCTGATCCTCTCACCGATTTATGGAGCGCTGAGATCAGGTTGTAGTGCTCCTCCCGGTCTTTGTCATAGGCCATGGCGCGCTTCTGAAAGGCGTCTGCCAAACCTTCCGGATCCAAAACAACGCCCTCTGGGACAAGCAAGTAGATTTGCTCAACCAAATTCAGAAGATAGCGTCCATCTCCATCGGCCATATCAACAAGGCGGTCGCGCGCCGCATCTGTCAGGCGCAGCGGCGCCTCCATTTGCTCTTCTGCACGGGTGATCAATTGTTGAAGCGCATGCGGACCAAGACGTTTCAGGGTGAATACAGCACACCGGGACAACAGAGCGCTATTGATTTCGAAACTAGGGTTCTCCGTCGTCGCGCCGACCAGCGTCACCGTGCCGGCTTCGACAAACGGCAAAAAGCCATCCTGCTGTGCGCGGTTGAACCGATGAATCTCGTCCACGAACAGGAGCGTGCCCTGGCCGGTTCGCCGCCGCGCCTCAGCAGAGTCGAACGCAGCCCGCAGATCTTTAACACCGGAAAAAACCGCGCTGATGGATTCAAATGCAAGGTCCGTTTCCTGCGCCAAGAGCCGCGCGATCGTCGTCTTTCCAACGCCTGGTGGTCCCCAAAGGATGAGAGACGTTAAACCGCCGGCAGTGAGCATGCGCGTCAGGGTTCCATCACTGCCCAGAAGATGGTCCTGGCCCACAACGTCAGACAGACGCTGGGGACGCAATCGATCGGCAAGGGGCCTTGGCGCCCCTTCATCCAATCCGGCCGAGGCAAACAGATCATTCGACATGGGACTGGTCTATCTCGCCTTCGCCATGCTGGCGAGCTTTACCCAGAATCAAGTTGACACAACCACGGCCGGGGCCGAACAATACAAGAACATATTCGGGGAGATAAGGATGTCTGAAGCGCTCGTATTCTATACCAATCCCATGTCACGCGGTCGCATTGCGCGCTGGATGCTTGAGGAAACCGGCGTTGCGTATGAAACGCGATACATCCGATATGGCGAAGAAATGCAGGCCACCGCTTTCACCGATATCAATCCCATGGGGAAGGTGCCTGCCCTCGTGCATGGGCAAGACGTCGTGACGGAATGTGCCGCAATTTGCGCCTACCTGGCAGATGTATTCGAAGGCGCTGGGCTGGGTCCGAAACCCAATGAACGGGCGAAGTATTTTCGGGCGCTTTTCTTCGCCGCCGGCCCAGTTGAACAAGCCACCACGAACAAGGCCATGGGTGTGTCGCCTAAAGAAGATCAAAAGGCGATGTCTGGCTATGGAGATTTCGATCGGATGCTGAACGGGCTGCAGCACCTTCTCGGCGAAGGGCCATACATCTGCGGCGAACGATTTACGGCCGCGGATGTGTATCTGGGGTCACAAATCGGGTGGGGACTGCAGTTCGGAACCCTGCCTGCAAACCCGGTCATGGAAGCTTACCGAGACCGGCTCCAAGGTCGCGGCGCCTGGAAACGCGCAGACGAACTGGACAATGCCGCGATGGCCGAGTTTGGGCCGGCTATGCCCGACAGTTGATGCCGGATCACAGGCGTACCGTACCGCGAATGCGCCGACCATTGCGATCCACCTCAATCGCCCACTGAGTGCGTGGCAGTCCCAATTGCGCTTCCAGCGCGTCGAGATCGTCTACGTCTTGCCCATTCACCGTGAGGATTACATCGCCTGGGCGGACCACGCGGCGTGCATAGGCATTGCGGAGGACGCGCGTGACGAGAATGCCCGTTTCGAACGGGTCGCGGCCAAGTTCTTCTGCCAGTCGTGGACTAAGTTCAGCCACTTCCGCGCCGCTGAAGGGATGTGCACCCTGAAGAAGGATACGCTCCGCTTCTGTCGCACCGGGGGGCGGCGCAAGCGACGCGTAGACGGTGCGACGGTCGCCGCCGCGAATAATCTCCAGTTGCGCGCGCTCGCCCGGAGACTTCAGTGCGGCAAGGAACTTCAGGCCGCGCTCGTCGAACACTTCACGGTCGTCGATGGAGACAATTAGATCGCCCCGGCGCAGACCAGCGGCATCGGCGGGACCTTCGTCATAGACTTCCGTCACTATCACCCCGACGGGGCGGTCCAGACCCTGGGACTGCGCCATATCGAAGGTGACCGACTCTCCTTTCAGGCCGAGCCATGGGCGTACGATCATGCCTTCATTTATTGCAGCATCGACGACACGGCGGACCATTTCTGCCGGGATCGCGAAGCCAATCCCGTTCGAACCACCTGATCGTGAGAAGATGGCCGTGTTTACACCGACAAGCTCGCCTTGTGTGTTGATCAGCGCCCCGCCGGAATTGCCGGGATTTACGGCCGCGTCAGTCTGGAGAAAAAAGGCGTAGTCACTGACGCCCACATCCGTACGCGCCGTGGCCGAGATAATACCACTTGTAACGGTCTGACCGACCCCGAACGGGTTGCCAATGGCCAGAACGAGATCGCCCACGGCTAGGTCGCGCGTATCGGCAAATTCAAGCGTCGGGAGCGCTTCTTCGCCCGTCTCTATCCGAAGCACGGCCAAATCTGTTCGCTCATCGGCGAGAACAAGTTGGGCGGTGTATTGGCGGCGATCAGAGAGGACCACAGTGAGCTCGGTGGCACCGTCTATGACATGATTGTTGGTGACGACGACACCATCACTGCCGACGATCACCCCCGACCCCAGAGAACTCGAGACCCGTTCATCGGGGATCCCGTTGAACTGGCGGAAGAAGGCTTCCCGGGCGGATCTGGCCGGGGTGGATACCACGGTCTTGGTATAAATGTTGACGACCGCCGGTGAGGTTTCACGCACCAGCGGCGCGAAGGTCAGCGTGATTTCCCCCTGGCTTGCAGGAACGCGTTCCGTCAGTTGGGCCGAGGCTTTGGATGGCACGAGCGGCAAAAGCGCGATCGTGACGAGGAGCAGCACAGCGGCGAGCGCCCCGTAAAAGAACTTCGTGATGTGTCGGGTCATTGCAGGCTGGGTAAGCATGGATTCGGGCAAGGTTGAGGCAGATCTGGGCCGCCAGTCGGCACCGGCTGACATTTCGGTTATTCAGTCCGGATCTTCAAGGCGTGCAGCAGACCGCGCAGACAGGGCTTCAAGATTGGCTTCATGATCCTGCCGGGAAATTCGGTATTGGGACAGGAATACGAGACTGACGGCCCAGAGCAGGAAAACTGAGGGCATATAGAATGCCCCAAGGTGGAAGACCGTTTCGCTGGGTACCTCGCCGGGGTCTGCGCCTTCAGGGAAATTGATCAGCGCCAAAATCACGCTCGCCGATAAGAGCCCGACGCCCTCCACGGATTTTCGAGAGAACGTCATGACGGCGAACAACAGCCCCTCTGAGCGTTGCCCGGAGCGGATCTCCGCCTCTTCCACAAGATCAGAGAACATCGATGTGGTCACAGCGTTCAACGCGATGATGCACCCGTAATTGATCAAGGTGACCGTCAGAATGGTGTAATAGAGCGTGTCCGTTCCATTCGCCGGGAAAAGACCAAACAGCCGAAGCGTCACAGGTCCCGTTGTCAGGAGGAGTGCCGTCCCTCCGAAAATCAGCGCCGCCCACCGCTTGCCGACGCGCTTGGTCACGCGCGGGGCCATAAAAAATGCCAGCGCAGCCCCCACCAGGATGCTCGCGGTTATCGTTGAGCTCTGGGTCGTGGATAGTTCCCAGAAATAGGCCTGGACGTAGTAGATCAGCGACGCACTGACCCCGAAAGCTGCGTAGCTGGAAAGTTGTGAGGCGAAGAGGGCACCGAGGGAGGGGCTCTTAAGCGTAAGCCAGACCTGAGCCATGGACGCCCGCAGCGACTTTGGGACACTCGCAGCCGGATGCATATGCGGAATAAAATGGCGCGTACTGATCACGCAAACCGCTATTGATCCCATAATGGCCAGCGCCGCGACCAAACCATAGTCACCGAAGCCCTCCGCGTCTGTGAAAGCGCTTTGGCCCTCCTCGGCTTGAAGGATGAAGCGCAGCGTTGTCGCGGCCATGATGACACCGCCGATATAAATAACGACGGCACGCAGTGTCAGAAGGCTGGTTCGTTCGTCATAATCCTGGGTCAACTCAGCGTTCATCGCGGTGCACGGCACCTCAAACAGGGTGATCAACAAGCGGACGCCTACTGCACAAGCGACCAGATACCAGAAAAGCTGGCCCTGGCTTATATCGTCAGGCGGGTTCCAGAGGGCCCAATAAACAATTCCAACCGGCAGGATCGCAGCGAGCATATAGGGATGGCGCCTGCCAAGTGGGCTCTTCGTTTTGTCGGAGATGTAACCCACTACAGGGTCACTGAAGGCATCCAGCAGGAATGCGAGCAACAGCGCCAAGCCAACCTGCTCCGGCGGCAGGCCGAAGGCCTGACTGTAGCAAAACATCAGGAAATAGCTAAAGCCATTTCCCTTAACGCCATAGGCGACACCGCCTGCGGCATAGCCGAGTTTTGTCGGCCAACCGAGGCGGGGACGCTCGGTCAACGCCTCAGAGCCCCAGAACCATCTTCGCCATGATGTTTCGCTGGATCTCGTTGGACCCCGCATAGATCGACGTCTTGCGGTAGTTAAAGTAGCTCGGCGCGACCGGAAGCGCGTACTCAGGCGCTGGCAAGGCCTGATTGGCGCCTTCTCGCAGGTGCGCCCAGGTGTCCTGAACAAAGGGTTGTGCATACGCGCCAACGGCTTCGAGCGTCAGCTCGCTAATCGCTTGCTGGGCTTCAGAGCCCGCGCATTTCAGCATGGAGCTTTCCGGACCAACCGCCTCCCCTGCGCTCAGCGCCGAGAAAATCCGCAGCTCAGTGGCGTTCAGCGCCTCAATCCGCATTTCCATATTGGCGACCTTGCGGGCAAAGTCGGATGACTTCATCAGCACTTCGCCGTCTTCCTGCTCGACGCTGGCAATCTGTTTCGTCTTGCTCAGCATCTTTTTCAATCCGGGCGCATAGGCGTTGCCACGCTCAAACTGAAGCAGGTACTTGGCGTAGGTCCAGCCTTTGTTTTCTTCCCCGATCAGACTTTCTGCGATCGGAACCCGCACATCTTCGAAGAAGACTTGGTTGATCTCCTGCTCGCCTTCCAGCGGGCCGTCCAAAGTCGGCAAAGAAGAAACGGAAATACCCGGCAGATCCATTGGGAACACGATGAAGGAAATGCCTTCCTGCGGCTTACCTTCTTTTGAGGTGCGAACGAGGCAGAAAATCCAGTCGGCATGCTGGGCCAGCGTGGTCCAGATCTTAGATCCGTTGAGTACATACTCATCGCCATCGCGCACAGCGCTCATCTGCAGACTCGCAAGATCTGAACCGGCCCCAGGCTCACTATACCCCTGACACCACCACCGTTCGGAACTCAGAATCTTCGGAAGGTGCTCTGCTTTTTGGGCATCATTCCCAAACGCCATGATCACTGGTGCCACCATGGAAACTCCCATGGGCACAACCGGTGGCGTACCGGCGGCGGCCAATTCCATGTGCAGAATGTATTTTTCTGTCGTGGTGAGGCCGGGCCCGCCATATTCCGCCGGCCAGTTCGGCGCAAGGAACCCGCCATCGTAGAGGCGCTTCTGCCAGGTTAGCTGACCGTCACGGTCGAGATACCCATTCTTGGAAAGGGCCATCTTTTGGCGCAGGTCTTCGGTATAGTTTTCATCGATCCACGCACGCACATTGTTTTGAAACGCACGGTCTTCGGGGCTGAAAGCGAGATCCATGGCAAGCGCTCCTACTCGACCATATCGAAGTATTGGATGTCAGGCGCACCGGCCAGCAACGGACCGAGTTTGGGCCCCGCCTCGGCAAAATACGGCGTCTTGCCATGGGCCGCCAGCGCCTCCTTGGAAGCGTACTCCTCCATGAAGATGTAAACGCCCTCTTCCTTCTGGGACTTGTAGAGCTGGTATGTCAGCGTGCCAGGTTCATTGGCTTTCACCTTAGCCATCAGGTCTTTCGCGAGCGCCTCGAATTCGGCGTGCTTGCCATCCGCAATTGTCAGCTTTGCTACGACACCAATCATGCCGACTCCTCCCAATTTGTGTTGTGTTTGCGCCAGTTTATGGAGCCCGGCGCCAACGGCAAGGCTTACCCGGCGTTATTTGATCTCCGTAAGGCTGTTGCCTCGACCTCAAATCGCATTTCCGGCCGCATGAGACCGGCAATCACCAGAGTGGCGGCGGGGCGAACGTCGCCAAGGGCAGACCGAAGAACGGGCCCGAGCGCGGCAACATCGGCCCGGTCGGCCAGAGTATATTGCACCCGAACAATATCAGCCATGGCGAACCCCGCATCATCCAGGACCGACGCAAGCGTGGTGAAACAGTTGCGCGCCTGGGCTTCGATGCCTTCGGGAAGGGTCATTGTTGCGTAGTCATATCCTGTAATGCCCGAGACGAAGCACCAGTCACCCTGTACGATCGCGCGGCTATAGGCCATTTCAGCTTCGAAGGTAGAACCGGTTGTGATGCGCTCGCGATCATCTGACATGGCGATGACTTCTCCTGTCTTCTCGGTGAAGTGGATATCACGTCGCCAGAAAAAAGCCCGACCAATTCAGGCCGGGCTTCCACTGGATTCATATGAGCGGGAAAGCTACTCGGCGGCTGCGGGCAGATCGACTGCGCTGAGGTTGGTGTAGCGCTTCATGTGGTGATCGACATTGCCGAACTCGCTGTCAATCATTGTGAGGCGCTTGAAGTAGTGCCCCACCGCCAATTCTTCCGTCATGCCCATGCCGCCATGGATCTGCACGGCTTCCTGGCCCACAAAGCGGCCGGCCTGACCGATGCGCACTTTGGCGGCCGAGACCGCCTTCTTGCGCTCCACTTCGTCTTCATCGAGCTTGAGTGTTGCCATGTAGGTCATTGAAATTGACTGCTCATGCTCCATGAACATGTCGACCATCCGGTGTTGCAGCACCTGGAACTTGCCGATGGGCGTTCCAAACTGTTTGCGTTGGCGTGAATACTCAACCGTCATTGTGTGTGCCACGCCCATCACGCCGCAGGCTTCTGCACAGGTGGCTGCGATCGCTTCATCGGCCACGCGTTCAATCAGAGGCAGCGCGCCATCGACATCGCCGATAACATGCTCAGCTCCGACGGAGACGTTCTCGAAATACACTTCGGACGCGCGTCGACCGTCCACGGTCGGATAGTCGCGCGTGGTTACGCCTGCTGTATCCTTGGGAACGATGAAGGCAGAAACGCCGCCATTATCGCGTCGATCTCCTGCCGTTCGCGCGGTGACAACGAAATGGGTGGCCCATGGTGCGCCAATGACAACGGCCTTGTGACCGTTAATGACATACCCGGTACCGTCAGCTTTGGCGGTTGTCTGAATGTCTGCCAGGTTGAAGCGCCCGCGCGGTTCTGCCCAGGCAAAGGCGAAAACCTGCTCGCCGGACATGATGCCCATCAGGTGGTTCTCTTTCTGCGCAGCATTGCCACCGTGCTTCAGGAAGCCACCGCCACACACGACACTTGGAATGTAAGGTTCGACCACGAGGCCTTTGCCGAATTCTTCCATCACCACCATGGCGTCGATCGGTCCGCCACCGAGCCCGCCATCTTCTTCGCTGAATGGCGCCATGAGTAGGCCAAGCTCAGCGAATTGTGCCCACATCTCAGCGCGCCAGCCGCTTTCACTCGCCACCACTTCGCGCCGCGTATCGAAGTCATACTGCTCGCGGATCAGCCGGGACAGGCTGTCGCGGATCATGGTTTGCTCTTCGGTGAAATTGAAATCCATTGGGTCCTCCCTTCGTCGGCGACGCCGATCATTTCTTCTAGCGTAGTGCGAAAGCGGCGCCTGTGTAAGACGCCGCTTCCTGTTCTTTTCGGTTTGCGCTTACAGCCCCAAAATCATCTTGGTGATGATGTTGCGCTGGATCTCGTTCGAGCCGCCATAGATCGACGTCTTCCGCATGTTGAAATAGGTCGGTGCTGCGTGGTCGGCATAATCCGGACCGATGGCAAACTGGTTTGAACCATCACCTGGGAACCCGCGGAAATAAGGCGCGCCATAGTTGCCGACGGCCTCAAGCGTGAGCTCTGACAAGCGTTGCTGAATTTCGGTACCCTTGATCTTCAGGATGGAGCTTTCCGGTCCGGGCCCCTTTCCCTGGCTTTCACGGGCCAGGGTGCGCAGCTCCGTAAATTCCAATGCGGTGAGATCGATCTCAAGCTGGCTGACCTTGCGGGCAAAATCGCTGTCTTTGATCAAGGGTTCGCCGTCGAGCACTTCTGTCGACGCGATGTGACGGAGCTTTTCGATACCGCGCTTGGACCGTGCTACACCGGCAATACCAGAGCGCTCGTGAGCGAGGAGGAATTTGGCGTAGGTCCAGCCCTGGTTTTCGACACCAACCAGGTTCTCGGCAGGGATGCGAACATCGGTCAGCCACGTCTCGTTGACTTCGTGTCCGCCATCAATCGTGATGATTGGGCGAACTTCGATGCCCGGCGTGTCCATCGGTGCGAGGAAGAAGCTGATGCCTTCCTGGGGTTTGGCGGCGTTTGCATCCGTGCGGGCAAGGATGAAGATCCAGTCGGCGTGCTGGGCGAGGGTCGTCCAGGTTTTCTGGCCATTCAGCACGTAGTGATCACCATCACGCACGGCCGTGGTCTTCAGGCTAGCGAGGTCCGATCCCGCGCCGGGCTCGGAATATCCCTGACACCACCACTCTTCACCGGACAGAATTTTTGGGAGGAAGCGTTCCTTCTGCGCATCATTGCCGAAGGTGTAGATCACCGGCCCAACCATGGAGACGCCAAACGGCAGGGGCATCACGGCATCAACGCGAGCGTTTTCTTCCGACCAGATGTAACGCTGCGTGGAACTCCAACCGGTGCCGCCATACTCTTTCGGCCACGCCGGCGCGGCCCAACCTTTTTCACCGAGGATCTTGTGCCATGCCAGGAATTGGTCACGAGACAGGTCTTCGCGCGATCCCATGCCAACGAGATCTTTGGGATAGTTCTCGTCAATGAAGGTGCGCACTTCTTCGCGAAAGGCGACTTCTTCTGGCGTGAATTCGAGATTCATGGCGGCGTCCTCTAGGCTTGCTTCCTCGCTAGCAACACTAGACGAAATCGGCAGATTCTCAAGGTGACGTGCACGTAAACGTCAACGTGCCGCACTCGGGGGTCTTCAATGCAGGACCGCCTACGTGGAGGGTTTTGCCAGAAATGGGGCGCAGGCTGTCCGCAGTATTCCGATCGACGTTGCCGCGCCAAGGCCGCCGCCCGTCTGGAAATTGAATTCTACCATCGGCTTTAGGTCGAGGCGCTCTAGCGCCGCTTGGTGCGCTGGTCTTCCGGTGGCGTGGGCGGCGCGCACATGACTGATAGCCTCGTGGGAGACGGCGTGAACGACGCCAGCAGCAATGGTGGTTGCAAATCCGTCGAGAACCACCGGCACGCCTTGCAACCGGGCTGCGATGATCGCGCCGACACAGGCGGCCATCTCTCGTCCGCCTAGTCGCGCAAGCGCTTCCAGGGGATCTTCAATGTGACCCCGGTTCAACGACAGCGCTTCGGTCACAAGATCGGCGCGCTTGCTTGTCATATCGGATGGCGTGCCGGAACCGGGGCGGACCCAATAATCCGGCGAACCGCCATAGAGTGCACAGGCAACGGCTGCTGCCGCCGTACCTATCCCGGCACCAATCACGCCGAGGGCCAATAAGTCTGGCTCACCCTCGAGAGCCTCAAAGCCATAGGCGATCGTGGCTACACACTCTTTTTCGCTCATGGCGGGTTCAAGCGCGATGTTTCCCGTCGGTTTTTCTATTGCCAACTCGAAGACGCGCACGTTCGCCTCGGCGAGTGCGCAAATGGCCGAAAGCGGCGCCGAGCCGGTTTTCAAGGCGTCGACCTGGCCCTTCGTGTCATTGTCTTTGGAAAGCGACACGCCCTCGGACAACAGTCCATGGGCACCTGCGAACATTGCCAAGGTCGGCTTTTCGAGGCGCGGCGGATACCGCTTCTGCCATTCGGCAAGCCAAACCGCGCTTTCGCCAAGCTGGCCGAAATCGCCTTCGCGGCCCATTCCAAGTAGCGCTTCCTTTACCCGTTCCCCCGCCGAAGGATCACATTCAGCCGGACGCATGATCAAGTCGCGCACATCATCAAACGGATGGTCTGTCGGGTCCATCGTAATCATGGTTGCGCTTGCTCCGTCGCCGAACCCGGGCCGCCTTGCCTTGGCACGGCCCTTATTGTTATCCATTTGCACCTTGGGTTGCGCATACTGCAAGTCCCAATCCAATCTGAATTGCACAATGGTATCAACGATTCACGCGGCATTTTCATGACATCCGAACCAATCTCTTCACCGTGTATCAAGGTGTGTGCGATAGACGGACAAACAGGTTGGTGCTTGGGCTGTGGCCGAGCGCTCAACGAAATTGCGGGTTGGGTCAACCTGGGACAGGATGGCCGAGACCGCATAGAAGCGCTTTTGCCGAACCGGCTCGAGCAATTGAAAGCACAAGGCAAGCTTGGGAGCGGAACATGAAGGCTAGCGATATGTTTGCAGTCGCTTGTCTCGTCGGGGTGATCACCGTCGCCGTGAACGTCTATCTCGCACCAAAATCCGAGCCAGCACCCCAGGCCGCGAGTGCGATGACAAGCGAAGCAACGCCCTCAAGACCGGACCTGAACCACCCCTACCCTCAATTGCCCCCAAATGCCGCCCTACTGAAACTGAAGGACGACGGCCACTACTGGGCGAATGCGAATGTTGATGGGACTCATGTTGAATTCATGGTCGATACCGGCGCGTCCACGGTTGCACTGACATATCGAGACGCACAACGCATGGGACTGCGTCCGGAGGGCCTCGACTATACGTGGACAATCCGAACCGCAGGCGGCGAAGTCAAAGGCGCATCAGTTCGCATCGACGCGATACAGATTGGCAGTGTCGAAGTCAGTAATGTCGAAGCCATGATCCTGCGCGATGGCCTCGATCAGTCATTGCTCGGCATGTCGTTCCTATCCCAGCTCGATAGTTATGAGTTTCGCAGGGGGAACCTGATCCTTCGGCAATAGGTCCGCTTATGACAGAATGCCCGAATAGAGCATTCTTGATCCAACTATGGCGAGCGCCACGCCAAAGGCCTTTCTCAACACTGAAGCGTTTAGTCGATGGGCCAATGCCGCTCCCACCGGTGCCATCGTCACCGTAAAGACAGAAATTAGAGCAAAGGCTGGGAGATTCACGAATCCAGCACTTCCCGGTGGTAGCCCCTCCCTGCCCCATCCTGTGAAGACCGCGGCCAAGGCGGCAGGCGCGCCTATCGCGATGCCGAACCCGGCTGCGGTCGCGACGGCTTGGTGAATGGTGCGCCCACACACCGTCATCAAAGACACGCCGAAAGTGCCGCCCCCAATCCCCATCAGGGCCGAAAGCACTCCAATAAATCCACCGAGCCCGGCACGACCGGCACCAGAGGGAAGGTCTTCCGCCAGCTTCCACGTCGGCCGGCCAAAGAACAATTGAGCAGCGAGCAAAAATGCCATCGCGCCAAACAGAATGGTCAGACCGCGGCCGGGGATATATCCCGCGAGCACCATGCCTGCCGCAGACCCTGCCACAATCCATGGCGCCCAGGACCTCACCACAGACCAGTCGACAGCGCCGCGCTTGTTATGGGCCATCACAGACCGCGCGGATGTGATGATGATGGTTGCCAATGAAGTTGCGACCGCGACGTGCATCGCGTGTTCTTCATAGCCCAGCCCGGTAAACAGGAAGAACAGAACCGGGACAATAACGGCGCCCCCGCCGATTCCGAAAAGTCCAGCAGCGAGCCCCGCCGCCAGCCCGGCGGCCGCCAAAGCTGCAATGAGAGGCCATTGGGTTGCGAAAAACTCTGTCACGCGCGCTCGACCTGGCGTTCGCGCACACACTCCAGCGCAGCATCCAATACCTCTAATCCTGCTCCAGCACGTGGAGCATTCTCGCTGAGCGTTCGCCGCCAGGCACGAGCGCCGGGACGACCCGCAAAAAGTCCCAGCATGTGGCGCGTCATGGCGTGTAGCCCCAGGCCTTCCGCCAACCTTTCGGCCATGTAGGGTCTGTAGCGATTTACTGCGTCAATCAACTCACTGGTTTCCGGGGGGGCTGGAACTTCGCCGGCATCAAGCCAGGCATCGACGCCCATCAAGAGGGCGGGCGTTTGATACGCTGCACGACCAAGCATGACCCCATCGAACCGCGGCATCTCTGTTTGGCAGGCGTCAAGGTCGGTCAATCCGCCGTTCAAAAGAACGGAGAGTTGAGGAAAGGTGGCCTTCAAGTCTGCAACGAGGTCGTAATCGAGTGGAGGTATCTCTCGGTTTTCCTTAGGACTAAGCCCTTTCAGCCAGGCCTTTCGTGCGTGAACGGTGAACACGGAGCACCCGGCATCGGCAACGGTATCGACAAATCCGTACAGTGTTTCGCGGGAGGGATCCTCATCGACCGCGACACGGCACTTCACTGTGACAGGCACTGAGACCGCATCCACCATCGCCGCAACACAACGCGCGACAAGCTCAGGCTCTCGCATGAGACACGCCCCGAACGCGCCCGACTGAACCCGCTCAGATGGACACCCACAATTCAGATTGACTTCATCATAGCCAAAATCTTCAGCGATCCGTGCAGCTTTCGCCAGCTTCTCGGGCTCGCTTCCGCCGAGTTGCAACACCAGAGGGTGCTCCACCTCCGAATATCCAAGCAGGCGCTCTCGGTCGCCATGAATCACGGCATCGGCGGTCACCATCTCCGTAAAGAGCAGAGCCCTCGAGCTGAGAGTGCGATGGAACGCCCTGCAATGGCGATCCGTCCACTCCATCATGGGAGCGACACTGAAGCGTCTATCGATTCCGTCGGCGAGCAGCACAAGCAGTATCCGTTGGGTAAAACTGGCGGTGGCCTAGCCGCGCCGAAGCGGTGCCGCAAGACCATGATGGTTAAACTGTGAATCATTCTCACTTGATTCAGCGTTGTCGATACCACAAGCTGGCGTCCAAGCGTGAGCATCAGGGAGATGAACATGGCCACGATCAAAGTGAATGGTGAAGTTCGAACAGTGGAGGCTGATGAAACAACGCCTCTGCTTTGGGTCTTGCGCGAACAGCTTGGTCTGACGGGCACAAAATTCGGCTGTGGGATCGCCCAATGCGGCGCCTGCACCGTGCATGTGGATGGTGCGCCCGTTCGTGCCTGCGTCTATCCCCTCGCTGCGGTGACTGAAGACCAGGAGATCACAACGATTGAAGGTTTGTCAGAGGATGCAAGCCACCCGGTTCAGGAAGCCTGGGCAGAGCTGGACATTCCCCAGTGCGGATACTGCCAACCCGGAATGATCATGGCGGTAGCGGGCCTACTGAATACCACCCCCAATCCCACTGACGAAGATATCGATGCGCAGGTGACCAATATCTGCCGCTGCGGGACGCTGGCGCGGGTGCGCAAGGGCATCCATCTCGCCGCGAACAAAGGCTGAGGGAGATAAAGATGGCTGATGATATGCGCTTTTCCCGCCGCAGCTTCATAGTCGGCAGCGGTGCAGCCGGTCTGACACTCGGTGTTCTCGCCGCGTGCTCTCCCGCTGAAACGTCGGACACTCCGACAAGCACTTCTGTCGCCGACGGGCCTCCACCTCCGGAAGTCAACGCCTGGGTGCACGTGGGGACAGACGATATCGTCACAATCCGCATTGCTCGCTCCGAGATGGGCCAGGGCACATTGACGGGCCTCGCACAACTCGTTGCGGAGGAGCTGGACTGCGATTGGACGAAGGTCCGAACGGAATATCCAACACCGGGTGAAAACCTCAAGCGGGAGCGCGTCTGGGGTGATTTCTCGACGGGCGGCAGCCAGGGCATTCGGGGCTCCGTGGAATATGTTCGAGAAGGCGGCGCTGCGGCGAAAATGATGCTGCTGGAAGCGGCCGCGAAGGAATGGGACGTGCCCGTCTCGGAATGTTCGGCCGAAAACAGCGTTATCACCCATGGACCGACCGGAAACACGGTCACATTCGGTCAGGTCGCGGCAAAAGCCGCCGAGCTTGCGCCTCCGCTGGAAGTGACGGTCAAGGATCCGTCCGAGTGGAAGCTGGTCGGTCAGCCTGTGAAACGCCTGGACACCGCAGACAAGCTCACCGGAAAGCAGGTCTACGGCGCTGATTTGCAGCTCGATGGGATGTTGAACGCATCAATCAAGGCGGCGCCCATGCGAGGTGGCACCCTTGGTAGCTTTGATGCATCTGCAGTCGAAGGCATGCCCGGTGTACGGCAGGTCGTTCAGGTCGATGATACGGCTGTTGCAGTGGTCGCAGATACGTGGTGGCAGGCCAACACCGCGCTGGAAGCGCTCCCCATAACATGGACCCCTGGCGAGGGTTCAGACCATTCCAGTGCCGCGTTTGAAGCGGAGTTGGACGAAGGTCTGACAGCTGACCAAGCTTTTCCAGGCAACAGTGTCGGTGATGTTGAAGCCGCCTTCGCCAGTGCTGACCAGGTGGTCGAAGCCACCTACAACATGCCCCACCAGAACCATGCCTGCATGGAGCCGCTCAACGCCACAGCGTTAGTCACGGACGGCAAGTGCGAAGTCTGGGTGCCAACACAGAACGGTGAGTCTGCTCTCGCAGCAGCCGCAGAAGCAGCGGGCCTGCCCGTCGAGCAGTGTGAAGTGTACAAGATTAATCTTGGTGGTGGGTTTGGTCGGCGCGGGATGAACGACTTTGTCACCGCGGCGGTCAATGTTGCCAAGCAAATGCCGGGTACACCGGTTAAACTCCTCTGGTCGCGTGAAGAATCCATGCGTCAGGGTTTTTTCCACCCCGTGACGAAGGGACGACTGCGCGGAGCACTCGATGCCGATGGCAACGTGACAGGACTGCATATGCGGATTTCTGGCCAGTCCATTCTTGCAGCGCTTATTCCGCAAATGCTGTTTAACGGCATGGACATCGCCACGTTCCAGGGCCTTCTCCCGGCGGGCCTTGACCCTCGCGTGGAAGATCAAACGATCAAACACACTTTCCCGAGTCTGCTGGTAGACCACGCCATGCGGAATCCTCCGGTGAGGCCTGGCTTTTGGCGCGGTGTGAATGCAAACCAGAACGCCATCTATCTCGAGTGTTTTAGGGATGAGATGGCTGCTGCGGCGGGCCGTGACCCCCTGGAATTCCGGTTGGCCCATCTCCAGAATAGCCCGGAACTGTCTGCTGTGCTTCAAGCGGCGGCTGACCGGTCGGGTTGGGGAAATGATGATGGCAAGGCGCGCGGACTCTGCGCGTTCTACTCGTTTGGAGCTTACACGGCGGCGTGTGCCGAAGTCAGCGTAACGGATGATGGCCGTTTGAAGATGGAACGCATTGTAGCTGCGACCGACCCGGGCCACGCCGTGAATCCCCAACAGGTCGAAGCGCAGGTTGAAGGCTCATTCGTTTATGGGCTGTCAGCAATGCTGCACGGTGAAATCACGTTCGAAAATGGTGAAGTCCAGCAGGACAACTTCCACACATTCCGATCCCTTACATTGGCAGAAATGCCTGAGGTGGAGACCATCGTTATGCCCTCTGGGGGCTTCTGGGGCGGTGTGGGAGAACCCACAATTGCCGTCGCCCCGCCTGCCGTCTTGAACGCCATTTACGCTGCAACAGGAAAGCGCGTGCGCAAACTCCCAATCGGCGATCAGAATCTGAGGGATGTGTGACGCCTGGGCCCAAAAAACCGCTTCTGACTTGCGCAGGCCTGCTCGTGTTCGCGGCGTGTGGTCAGGAGCAAAGCCAGAACACAAGTCCAAACCCCGCCAGCATTGCTGAAATTGCCACGATCGCTGCGTCATGCAGCGGTTGTCATGCGCCGTCAGGCACTGCGATACCGTCCCTATCCGAGCGCAGCGCGGAAGAGCTGGAAACGCTTATGCTGGATTACAGGCATGGCGACGGAACCACCGTGATGCATTTGTTGGCGCGAGCGTATAGCGACGACCAAATCGCTTCTTTGTCGGCCTATTTGACCGAGGCTCCCGCGCCATGACCTATTCGACCCGGCGTTCACTTCTTGCTGGGCTTGGTGCACTTGCAGCAATGCCGCTGCCAAAGGCGTTCGCCCAAAACGATGCTCGGATTGTGATTGTGGGTGCTGGATTTGGCGGCAGCACAGCGGCTAGAACCCTGAAACGTCTGCTTCCCAACGCTTCGAACACACTGATTGATCCATCAGAGCAGTATGTTTCTTGCCCGTTCAGCAATCTCGTCCTGAGCGGCGAGCGGACGGTTGCCGACCAGACTTTCTCAATTTCGGGCTGGGGATCCGAAGGCATCAACCAGATCACCGCCAGAGCTGACGCCGTCGACCCATCAAGCCGAAACGTAATACTCGAAGACGGCGCAGCCGTTCCATATGACAAGCTGATCCTCGCTCCGGGGGTGAGCTTTCGCTGGGATGGCTTGGAGGGCTACACGCCGGAGGCAAGCGAGCGAATGCCCCATGCCTGGAAAGCCGGTCCGCAGACAGAGCTCTTACGCCGCCAATTGGAAGAGATGGAGGATGGCGGGGTTGTCTACATGTCGGTTCCGGCAGCCCCCTATCGTTGCCCACCCGGGCCGTATGAGCGTGCCAGCCTGATCGCTCACTATTTGAAGACACGGAAACCGCGGTCCAAGCTCATAGTTCTGGATTCCAAGACCACGTTTTCGAAGATGCCGCTTTTCCAAGACGCTTGGGCCGAGCTGTATCCCGACCATCTGGAATGGATCAGCGCAGCTGACGATGGGCGCGTCTCACGCGTCGACTCCCGAGCCATGACGCTCGAAACGGACTTCGACACCCACGCAGCAAGTGTCGCAAATGTGATTCCACCCCAACAGGCGGCAACCATTGCAGAGCGCTCCGGTGTCGCTGACCAAACAGGTTGGTGCCCTATCGACGCGGTGAGTTTCGAGTCGACCCTCCAACCCGACATCCATGTGATCGGCGACGCGGCAATCGCCGCGCCGATGCCCAAATCAGCGTTCTCCGCCAATCTGCAAGGGAAGATTTGCGCCATTCAGATCGCCAGGATCGTGGCCGGCCTTGCGCCACAACCTACACGGCTCGTGAACACATGCTATTCCTACACCGCTCCGGGCCAGGCCATCTCGATTGTTGGCGCATACACCAATGATGGAGGCAAATTTCAGTCCATAGAAGGGGCAGGCGGGATCAGCCCGCTGGATGCTCCATCCTCCCTGCGCGCCGTAGAGGCGAACCAGGCAAAGGATTGGTTTGATGCGATCATCTCGGAGACCTTTGGATGAGGCAGGCCGCCCTCATTGCTCTTGTCACCGCTTCATTGATCGCCTGCGATGGACGCGCGCCAGACGATCCGATCCTGGCTGGTGTAATTGACGACAGACTACCAACTGCGCTGGCACAGGCGCCGGGTAGTCCCTCGACTGGCGCCGAAGTGTTCGTAGATCGTGATCAGGGGCACTGCGTACTCTGCCATCAACTGTCCGTTCTGGACGCCCCTTTCCAGGGGAACCTGGGTCCACGTCTCGATGGCGTTGGCGCCAGGCTGAACGTAGACCAATTGCGATTGCGAATCGCAGCGCCCCAGCTTGTCTGGCCAGGCACGATTATGCCCGCTTACGCCAGGCGATTGGGACTTCACCAAGTTGATCCTAAATATGATGGCGAACCCATACTGTCCGGCCAGCAAATCGAAGACCTCGTCGTTTTTCTGGCCGAACAAGACCAAACTGTAGAGGCTCTGGATGAATCACCGATTTGAGCCAGTGATGCTGACACGCAGGAGCGTATTGTTGACCGCGGCTAGCGCAAGCGCCTTCGGTTGGCTCGCCCGCCCTGCCCTCGCTGGTCCAGAAGATGTCACCACCGCGCGGACAGCCCTGTTCGGTGATGCGCCCGTTACTGAAGGTCGGATCGAAGTGTCATTGCCGCCTATTTCGGAGAACGGGTTTTCTGTTCCAATCGAGATCGACGTAGAAAGCCCAATGACGCCGGATGATCATGTCACCCGTATAGCTGTCTTCTCGCCGCGCAATCCTCTGGCCGACATCGCGCATTTTCAGCTCGGTCCCCGCGCGGGTCGCGC
>JBCBGZ010000038.1:0-24771 GCA_038526245.1 Pseudomonadota bacterium | reverse complement strand
ATGGATGCCAGCGTCGGCTGGGAGAGCGTGTCGAACTATCTCGACGACCGGGTCGAGGCCGTGAAAGCCACCATGGAGAAGCGTAAGCCAGACCTGACGGGGAATTAGCCCTCAGACGGCACCGCATCGGCTTCAAGCGCCGCAGTGATGTTCGGATCGGCCAGTTTGTTGACGACATCCCGCACCAGCGCGTCCTGGCAGGACCGGCGCGCGACGTGACTTCGATCAAAGACCGACGCAGAGCCCGGTGTCGGGGCACAGGCCGCCCAGGCCTCCGCCTTGATGTTGGCCAGCGTTTCGGCAGCAGACGCTGTCAGAGCAATCTCGAAGTCGATATCGTTATCAGCCAACGTGTCCGCGACTGCAGGCGTGGCAATAAAAGCGAAAGCGAGGGCGAGGGCAGGAAGACAATTACGAAGCATGGGTGAGGCCCCTTTGAGGTTTGGCCGACAACGACACGCTGCCAGCCCAGACAAACCGATGAGGAGCCTCACTCCCCCTCATCCGCGGAACAGAATTGTTTTTTGTTGTTGTGGGGTGTGTAGCGTCGATTTGAACATTTTTCAATATGTTCATTGTTCATTTTAGAGATTTTCCTTGCGGGTTTCGGGGGCTCGCTGGAAGCTGCGGTGCAGGAATTACGAGGCTTCCGCGCATAATGGGCAAAGTGTTCTCCATCACCTGGGACTATGGGGTACCGGCACATGTGCTCTGGGCCGATATCGTCGACTTCGCGGCCTTGGCGGAAAGCATGGAAGGCGCAATCACCTATGAAGGCCTGCCGGGTGGCGAGCCAGCCCTCGGAGAGCCCTACACTGTCCGGCTGAAACGCTGGGGCTGGCTGCCCATGGGCCAATGGACCATGACCGTGGTGGAGCGCGACGACACCAACTTCGTCATGCGCAGCGAGGAGCATGGCGGCCCCGTCCGGCGCTACAATCATCGCCTAACCGTCGAGCCGCTCAGCGGCGATACGTGTCGCTACACAGACCAGTGCGACGTGGATGCAGGTTGGCTCACGCCCCTGATCGCGCCACAGTTCCGCAAAATGTATGAGCGGCGCCACGAGATGCGGCGCAAGCGCCTGGAGGAGCGCGCGCGATGACCCAGACCAGCTATGCCACCGAGCCCGACCACGTCACCGAAATCCGCAGACAGTTACAGCGCTGGGTGGCCGAGAAGATGCCGCGCGAGAAGCGTATCGCCTGGGACCGGGAAGCGACCTGGGACCGGGCGCTCTTCAAGGAGATTGCGGATATGGGCCTCATTGGCCTGACCATTCCCGAAGAGTTTGGCGGCGCGGGCGAGGACGTCTACGCCGCCGCAGCCGTGATTGATGAACTCTGCCAGGGCGGTCCGACCATGGCCGGGCCTTACATCCACGCCGCCTTCTATGGCGGCATGAACATCGCCGAGAACGGGACGCAGGCCCAGAAAGAGGCCTACCTGCCAAAGCTCGCACGCGGGGAGATGTTCTTCTGTTACGGTCTCTCAGAGCCCAATGTCGGCGGCGACCTGACAAGCGTGGAGACGCGCGCCGTGCGCGAGGGTGACAGTGTCATCGTCAATGGCGCGAAACGCTGGTGCACAGGCGCGGAATGGAGCGACTATATCTACGCCCTCGTGCGCACCGGGCCCGAGAGCGAAAAGCGCAAGAACCTCTCCTTCATCCTCATCCCCACCGATGCGCCCGGCGTCTCCATGCAGCCGCTGGAGCACTCGAACCTGCGCTACACAAAGTCCATGGATGTCTATTTCGACGATGTCGCCATCCCGGTCGAGAACATTGTTGGCGGCGAGGAGACCTGGAATCGCGGCTTCCAGATGCTCACGGGCCGCGCCCTGGACGTGGAAAAGATCGAGATCACGGCGGTGGCCTACGGTATCGCCCGCGCCGCAGTGGATGAGGCCTGGACCTACGCACAGGAGCGCGTCCAGTTCGGCAAGCCCATCGCCCAGCACCAGGCCATCCGCCACAAGCTGGTCTCCGCGCGCACCAAGCTCGCCGCTTGCCGCCACATGCTCTACCACTCCGCCTGGCTCGCCAGCGAAGGCCTGCCCTGCTCCGCCGAGACCGCCATGGCGAAGCTGTTCGTGGCCGACACGGGCGTGGACATCGCGCTCACCTGCCAGCAGGTACTCGGCGCCTACGGCCTGTCCGACGCCTGGGACATGGAACGCTGCGTCCGCGACCTCCTCGGCATGCCCATCGTGGGCGGTTCCAGCGACATGCAGAAGAACAACCTCGCCGGCATGTGGCGGCTTTAATGCCCTGTTTTTGTGTCTCGATAGAGGTCTTGGCAAAGGACAGGGGAATTGGCGACTCTCACGAAAGGGGCGTGCCCGCTGGAGGATTCACCACACGGTTTGTCAGAGCGTCCGATCCAGAAAAAGCAACTCAAGACGCGCTCAATCGGATCAACTCGGAACTAGAGCAAATCGGTATTTGGGAAAGCTGGTACCACAAAGTTGAGGACGTGCATCAAACCAGTTGGTGGAGATACGTTCGCCATGCACCAGGCAAGGGATTCTCGTTCTATTCTGCGGACTAAGAGGCTGGTTTGACGTCATTGCATTTTCAGCGCGCCCGGCTCGGAGACGAGCACCTGATTGCACGCGTCTACAAACCGGCTAGGGAGGCAGCGATGCCGTGGCTGCCGGTCTGCCATACGCCTGAAGAAGATCTTGAATTCTTCCGCACGGTACTGATCGAACAGCAAAATACAGACCTCATTTACAGTGATGGCGCCCTTGCGGGTGTGTTCACCTCGTCCCCCGGCTGGATAGAGCAGTTCTATCTGTTGATGCCCTACTGGCGCCTGGGGATCGGATCTCGTCTGCTCCGCCGCGAAATGGAGCGCCAGAGCACCATTCAGCTTTGGGCGTTCGCAAGGAACAGTCGTGCCATTGCTTTCTATCAAGCCCACGGTTTCGTGGAAGCCGAGCGCACGGATGGTTCGACCAATGAGGAAAGAGAACCAGACATCAGGTTCGTCTGGTCGCGCAATCCAACCTGACGCTTGCGCGGGCGGCAAATCACCAACACACTGGCGCAATGCCCGATACCGCCACCGAATACCCCTCCCTCTCCTATGCGGATTACTTCCAGCATCCGCTGAAGAAGCGGCTGGTGCGCGCGGTGGAGAAGTTTTCCGGGCAGCCGAAGATCCAGAAGCTCTATTACGAGTATCGCGACAATCTCCAGCACATGCCGTTCTTCCAGGCGGCGATCAAACTGCTCGAATTGCGGGTGGATATCGATGTCGGGCGGCTGGAAAGCGTGCCGAAAACCGGCCCGCTCGTGGTCGTGGCCAACCATCCCTTCGGCGTGCTCGATGGCCTCGTGATCTGCTACCTGCTCAGCCTGATCCGAACCGATTTCAAGGTGCTGACCAATGCCGTGCTGGATGGCGCGCCGGAGGCCCATGACTGGATCCTGCCCATTGATTTCAATCAGACCAAAGAGGCCCAGGCCACCAACATCGCCACGCGCAAGGAAAGCCTGGAGCGGCTGAAGCGCGGCGAGTGCATCGTCGTGTTTCCGGCCGGCGGGGTGTCCACCGCGCCGACTCTGCTCTCGCGCGCCGCCGTGGATGATACGTGGAAGCCGTTTACGGCGAAGCTGATCACCCAGTCGGGCGCCAATGTGGTGCCAGTCTATTTCGAAGGTCAGAATTCACGGCTTTTCCAACTGGCCAGCCACATGTCCATCGAGCTGCGCCTGGCCCTGGTGTTCCGCGAAGTGAACCGGCGGCGCGGCAAGCGGATGCCCGTCCATATTGGCGAAGTCCTCACGCCAGAGCACCTCGCCAATGCGGGCAAGCGCGCGGAACTGATGAAGTTCCTGCGCGAGGCGACCTATTCCATGGCCCCGGAAAAACTACAGGGCCGGATCGCCCGCGCCGAACAACGCTGGCAAGAAAAAACGCCGAAGATTTTTCGGTAGAATTTTACTGTGTGGGGGCCCGATTTCGGGGTATTGTAAACCATGGCTGACACAGAAACGCACCATGATGTGAAGACTGCCGTTCGCGGTCTCTTGCCGGAAATCGCCTCGCGCGCAGCCGATATTGAGACCGCCCGGCACCTGCCCGCGGACCTCGCCCGAAAGCTTGCCGAAGCGGGTGCATTCCGCATGGTGACGCCCGCCTATCTCGGCGGCGAGGAACTCCGCCCGCGCGAAATCGTGGAGGTGACCGAAATGGTCGCGACCGCCGATGCCAGCACGGGCTGGTGCACGATGATCGGCGCCACAACCGCCATGAATGCGGCCTATATGGACAAGGAGACGGCCAGAGAGGTCTATGGCGACCCATTGACCATTACAGGCGGCGTCTTCGCGCCCATGGGCAAGGCCATCGATGCGGGTGACCACTACCGCGTCACCGGCCGCTGGCAGTGGGGTTCAGGCTCGGCCAACTGCACCTGGCTCTGCGGCGGCGCGATCGTTCTGGAAGACGGAGAGGTTCGCCGCCTCGCGAATGGCGCGCCGGAAAACCGGATGATGGTGTTCCCGGCCAGCGATGCCGACCTGCTCGACACCTGGCATGTGATGGGCCTGAAGGGTACGGGCTCCGGCGACATTACAGTAAGCGACATCAAGGTGCCCAAGGCGCGCTCGGTCTCACTTGTGGCCGACACGCCCGTCGCCGATGGCGCGCTTTATACCTTCCCCGCTTTTGGCCTGCTCTCACTCGGTGTCGCTGCCGCCGCCATGGGCAATGCCCGCGGCGCACTGGATGCCTTCATGGAACTGGCCCAGGGCAAGAAAAACCAGGGCTCGCGCAAAACCCTCGCCGAGCGCGCCATCATTCAGTCCGAGACGGCAAAACTGGAAGCCAGCTGGCGCGCCGCGCGCACCTATATCTACGATGAGATCGACCAGACCTGGGACGTGGCCCGCTTCGAGGGCGAAATCCCTGTGGAGCGCCGCGCCGCCCTGCGCATGGCCTGCACACACATGGTGCGTACTGCCGCCGATATCTGCCGCACGGCGCACGATCTGGCGGGCGGCGTCGATGTCTATGAGCAGAGCGAGATCCAGCGCCGGTTCCGCGATGCCCACGCCATGACCGCCCATATCGTGACCGCTCCGGCCACGTGGGAACTCACGGGCCGGATCCTCCTCGGCCAGCCCACAGACGCGGGCATGGTGTAGCGAGAAGAACACAGGTCCCCGGCTTGCACACGGCCCCGCTTCGCCCCACATGACCGATGGCGAAGGCAACATAAAAAAACACCGGCGGTCCCACCTCCATGAGCAAACGCGACTATTACGATATTCTCGGCGTCGAACGCGGCGTCAGCGAAAAGTCCCTGAAATCAGCCTATCGCAAACTCGCGATGAAGTATCACCCTGACCAGAATGCCGGGGATGCGGAAGCCGAGGAAAAGTTCAAGGAAGTCGGCGAAGCCTACGCCGTCCTGTCTGACGCTGAAAAACGCGCCGCCTATGACCGGTTCGGCCATGCTGCCTTCGAAGGCGGCGGACCGGGCGGCCCCGGTGGCAATCCGTTCGGCGGAATGGACCCCAGCGATATCTTCGATTCGATTTTTGGCCAGATGTTTGGCGGCGGCGCCGCTGGCGGACGGCGCAGGGGTGGCCCCCAGCGTGGCGCAGACCTGCGCTATGATCTGGACATCAGCCTGGAAGACGCCTTTCGCGGCATCGACAAGAAAATTTCTGTGCCCTCACGCCAATCGTGCGGAACATGTGACGGCACAGGTGCGGCACCAGGCTCAAGCCCATCTACATGCGGTGATTGCGGCGGCGCCGGTCGAGTGCGCGCCCAACAGGGCATTTTCACAATGGAACGCACCTGTCCGCGCTGCTCTGGTCGAGGCAAGGTCATCGCAGATCCTTGCCGAACATGTACAGGCACAGGCCAGGTGCGCGAGAATCGGGAACTCTCCGTGAAAATCCCCGCGGGGGTCGAAAGCGGCATGCGCATCCGGCTGGCAGGCGAAGGCGAAAGCGGCGCCATGGGCGGCCCAAAAGGGGACCTCTACATCTTCGTCACCGTGGAAGAACACGATATCTTCGAACGGGATGGCCCAAATCTCTATTGCCCGGCCCCCGTGCCCATGGCCACGGCGGCCCTTGGCGGCGCTATCGAGATACCAACCATTGATGGCGGGCGCGCGCGAGTCACCATCCCGGAAGGCGCACAGACGGGCCGCAAGCTACGCCTTAAAGGCAAGGGAATGCCGTCCCTGCGCCAGGGTGGTGGACAAGGCGATCAGTATGTCGAGATCGTCGTCGAGACCCCACGGAACATGAGCGCTCGGCAGAAGGAGCTGATGCGGGAGTTCTGTGAAGAATCCGGCGGCGATTGCCATCCCGACAGCGAAAGCTGGATGGGACGGGTGAAGAAGTTCTGGGACGACTTGTCAGGCGGCGACGAACACCGCCCGCATTGATATTTGATCCCGTTGCGGGCTTCGCCCTCACATGGATCGCGCTCAAGGCTGTAAAACCGTGAAAACGCCCGCCTGTCCCAGGCCTGAAAGAGAGGGTTAGTCGCTCGTCAGGGCAACAAAAACGTCTTCCAGGTCTGGCTCTTCCGTTGCCAGATCCTCAATGCCGACCCCAGCAGCTCGGACTTGTTCCAGCAGGCGCCCGATCCCTGTTTCACCCGTACGGAAATTAATCGCCAATGCGCCATCGGGGCGAAGCCTCGCATCAAGCGCTTCCAGTGCAGGCGGCACACTGGCCAGGCGCTCACGCGGTGTAATCGTCAGCGTTTTTTGATCCAGACGCGCCAACAAGTTCGGCGTCGGCTCGCTGCAAATGACATCGCCATGGTGGATGATGGCAATCTCATCGCACAGCTCTTCAGCCTCTTCCAGATAGTGGGTCGTCAGGATGATCGTCGTACCCGCCTTGTGAAGCTCACGCACATAAACCCATAGGGAACGACGCAGTTCCACGTCCACGCCAGCCGTCGGCTCGTCCAGGATCAGCACTGGCGGCGCATGCACAAGGGCCTTGGCCACCATGAGCCGCCGTTTCATCCCGCCGGAGAGTTGGCGCACATAGGCATCTTTCTTGTCGGCAAGGCCCACCGCTTCCAGAATGGCTTCGCTGCGTCGCTCCGCTTTCGGAACGCCATAAAAGCCCGCCATCAGCTCCAACATCTCCAGCGGCGTGAAGAAGGGGTCCATGGTGATTTCCTGGTTCACCACGCCAATGGCCGCGCGCGACTGGCGCGGATGTTCGTCTATGTCCAGACCCCAGATCCGGGCGGTGCCCGCAGACTTGGTGACAAGGCCAGCCAGGATATTGATAAAGGTCGACTTCCCAGCGCCATTGGGCCCGAGCAGGCCAAAAATGGACCCGCGTCTGATTTTTAGATCGATACCCTTAAGGGCGCGCTTTTCGGGCATCTTACCCGACGCGGCATAGGTTTTTTCGAGCCCCACCGTCTCAATGGCAAATTCCGGTGGGGAAGCCTGATTGGCCATGTCGACGCTCCATCGGTGGGACTATTCGACAAGGCGGCCGAACATTTCCTCCGGATATAAGGCGTTGAACACGTCAGGGGAACCGCTATGCCAAGCCCTGTTTGCGGGAAACATCTTCGTACGATATCGGTCGATGAGGTTTTTCTTATCCTCCCCCGCCCAGACCGGGGCGATACTGCGCCCCATGGACACCCGTTCCCAAATCCTGCGCTGGCGCGAAATCGTGCACCCGTTCTTCTGGCCGGTCTTCTTCTGGAACCTGCGCCGGTTTGCGGCGATGCTCACGCGGCGGCTGGAAGTCAATGACGGCCAGGGGTTTATCTCTTACGAGATCACTTGGTGGGGCGGTATCCGCGTCTGGCGGATGGTGGATCCCGATGCTCCGAGTTGGGATGCGGATTTGGAAGGATGTGCGCGGCGTGTGCATCTCGCAACGCTGGATGTGGGTAACCCTCACCTCTCATCCGGCGCTATCGTGGCCCTTCCGGGAGACAAGGCGAATGCCCGGTCCTTGTTGAGAGCGCTCGCGATCTCAACACCGCACGCTCTCCGTCCCTCTCCTTTTGGGCAAGCAAAGCGCTTTGACGTGGCGTTGGGCTGTTTCGCGGAACCTGCGCATCTCAATACGAGCTGAATTCGCGGGCCGCGGGCCTAATCCAACAATTCGCTGAAACCGCCGCGCCCCTCAGGGTCTGCGGTCGCGGGTGCTCCCCTTTGAACCCTCTTGGTCTCGCAACGGATTTCGGATGAATCGACACAACCCAGTCGCCCAGCGCGACATTCATTGCCATTTATGCCATAGTATTTGCTGCGGTGTTGACGACTTTGCCAAGCGTCATTACGCCGACCCGAACACGCGAACCCGGCCGAACCATGACCCAGACACTTCAAAACGCAGACGCGCCCGAAACCATCATCGTCACTGATAAGCGCGTCTCTTGCGATGGCGGCGGCGGGGCGCTGGGCCATCCAATCGTGTTCTACGAAATGGGCGATGAGTGTTTTGTGGTCTGTAAGTATTGCGACCGGCGTTTTGTACTTGCCGGGAGTGATGCAGACCCGACCCAGGCAGGCTGACGCGGAGGCTTAGCTGAGGCCGACGACGCCGACGCTCAAAATGCTCTGGATCGATTGCAACGCCACGGCGGAGTCGATTTCCCATTCAACATCACCGGCGAGCAAGTCCTGATGCAAGCTCATCACAAGCATCGGAGACAGGGTTGCAAGCGCAATGGCCCTTAGTCGTTTTTGGTCTGTGATCCCGAAATTCGAAGAGGCGATTTTTTCTTCAACGGCGGTCAATGCCGGCTCCAGGACAAAGCGGAGATAAGCCTTGCCCACGACCGGATCAGCCACGCCCTCTATGATCCCGAAGCCATGGGCACGAATGAATCCGCCATGGCGCATTCCGGCTTCTGATACCCGGAAATACTGATCAAATGCTGTCGCAACATCCGGCGCCGGAGCCGAGATCGTTTTCCAGAGGGCCTGCCCCCGCTGACCAATGCATTCGAGGATGGCAATGACGCAGCCCTGTCGATCGCTGAAATAATGGCGAAGCGTCGGCTCAGACGCTTCAGCGGCGATGGCAAACTGGCGCAAGGAAGGACGCCGAAGGTCGGAGTTCAGAGCGAAATCGGTGAGCGTTGAAACCAGCGCGGCGCGCTTGTCGGCGAAATCGCGGTTTCTGACTCCCGCCGGCCTTGGCATCACCTTCTCCTTTTCACCGTATGGAACGGGTTTCCGGGGCCCCGGAAACCCGGTTGTCACGCACGTGTCATTTCCGATTAAAGGCGGCGTGGCAAGGCCCAGCGGCGATATTCCTATGTGTGGCAGGGCCGTCCCAGCCGAAAAAAGAACGCCGCAGGCGCTTTTGAGCACCTGCGGCGAAAACTCTAGAAGATTGAGCGACTTAGGCGCTAAATCTCTTCCGCTGCTTCAAGCTCTGCTTCGTGCCGCGCGCGATCCGCTGCGCCGCGAGCGTCCTCATCGCGGTCGACAAGCTCGATCACCGCCATGGGAGCATTATCGCCATGGCGGAAGCCAGCCTTCAGCACGCGGGTGTAACCGCCCTGGCGCTCGGCATAGCGATCGCCCATCACCTCGAACAGCTTCTTCACGGCGTCCCGGTCACGAACTTTCGCGATCGCCTGACGGCGCGCGTGGAGATCGCCCTTTTTGGCAAGCGTAATCAACTTGTCCATGAACGGCTTCATTTCCTTGGCCTTGGGCAGCGTGGTCACGATTTGCTCGTGCTCAATCAGGCTTGCCGCCATATTGGCGAACATTGCCTTCCGGTGCGAGGCGGTACGGTTCAGCTTACGATGCGCGATTTTGTGGCGCATGGGTCTATTCCTTTCTCATGCGCGGCGCCCGCGCTTCGGTTCCAGCTCTTAGATGTGATCGTCGTAACGACGGGCGAGGCCCTCGATATCTTCTGGTGGCCAGTCCGGCACGTCCATGCCAAGGTGCAGCCCCATTCCGGCGAGAACTTCCTTGATCTCGTTCAATGACTTGCGGCCGAAATTCGGCGTACGCAGCATCTCGGCTTCGGACTTCTGAATGAGGTCGCCAATGTAGACGATATTGTCGTTCTTCAGGCAGTTGGCCGAGCGCACGGACAGCTCAAGCTCGTCGACCTTTTTAAGCAGAACAGGATTGAAGCCCAGCTCTGTCTCTTCAGACGTCGACTGGTCATCAACCACCGGCTCATCGAACGTGATGAAGAGCTGAAGCTGATCTTGCAGGATCCGCGCAGCATAGGCCACGGCGTCTTCCGGTGTCACCGATCCATCCGTCTCAACGCTCAGGGTCAGCTGGTCATAGTCCAGCACGGTACCTTCACGCGTGTCTTCCACCTGGTAGCCGACACGGCGAACCGGGCTGTAAATGGCATCAACGGGAATGAAACCGATTGGCGCGTCTTCAGGACGGTTCTTGTCAGCCGGCACGTATCCTTTGCCGGTGCTGACCGTGAATTCCATGCGCACGGAGGCGTTATCATCCAACGTGCAGATCACGTGGTCCGGGTTCAGTACTTTCACGTCACCGGGCGTTTCAATCTGACCAGCCGTCACCGTACCAGCACCGCTTGCCTTCAGCACCATGCGCTTAGGCGTATCGGATACCATGTCGATGGCGATTTGTTTCAGGTTCAGGACGATGTTGGTGACATCCTCGCGCACGCCAGGGATAGACGAAAACTCGTGCACCACGCCGTCGATCTGGACACCCGTAATTGCTGCGCCCTGCAATGAGGATAGCAAAACGCGGCGCAGGGCTGAGCCCAGCGTCGTACCGAAACCGCGCTCAAGCGGTTCGACAACGAGTTTTGCTTTCCGCTTTGGATCCAGCCCTGGGATGATTTCCGGGCGGTTCGGGCGGATCAGCTCTTTCCAGTTACGGTCATTGACGTTTTCGATGGCGGCTTCGGCCATAGGCGACTCCTGGGAGCAAAGACAATGGCGGCGCCCCTGTTGAGGCGCCGAGGAAAACTAGACGCGGCGGCGTTTCGGCGGGCGGCATCCATTATGGGGGATCGGGGTCGTGTCACGGATGGATGTGACGGTAAGACCAACAGCTTGCAGGGCGCGAAGTGCACTCTCGCGGCCAGATCCAGGCCCGCGGACATTCACTTCGACCGTCTTCAGGCCGTGCTCCTGGGCTTTCTTCGCAGCATCTTCCGCAGCAACCTGAGCGGCATAGGGTGTCGACTTACGCGAGCCTTTGAAGCCCATGGCACCGGCCGAGCTCCAGGAAATCGCATTTCCCTGGGCGTCAGTGATCGTAATCATGGTGTTGTTGAACGAGGAGTTCACATGCACCATGCCGGACGTAATGTTCTTGCGCTCTCTCTTGCGGACGCGCTGGGTATCCTTGGCCATTTCTCAGGTCCTATTTCTTCTTGCCGGCAATAGGCTTGGCGGGCCCTTTGCGCGTGCGAGCATTTGTATGTGTACGCTGGCCGCGCACTGGCAGACGGCGACGATGGCGCAGGCCGCGATAGCAGCCCAGATCCATCAATCGCTTGATGTTCATGGACACTTCCCGGCGCAGGTCGCCCTCAACCGTATAATCTCGGTCGATCGTCTCGCGGATCTGGATCACCTCGGCATCGGAAAGTTCCTGCACACGGCGCTCACGCGCAATGCCCACCTTCTCAGTGATCTCACGGGCCATGGCAGGGCCAATACCGTGAATATAGGTCAGCGCGATTTCCACGCGCTTATTCGTAGGGATGTTTACACCGGCAATACGGGCCACGGGCGCCAAGCTCCTGAACGTCTTGTATCAATGCAAAACCGCCCTCGAGCGCGCGAAATAACCCGCGCGCAGGGAGACGTTCTGCCGTCTTAACGAAGTGCGTCGTTATAGCCGCGCAAAGTGCGGCGTCAATAGAAGAATCGCGGCTTTTGCAGGCCGTTTAATCCACAGGCGCCAAAGCAGCGTCGATCCCTTCGGAAACCGCCTCGATTGTACCCATACCATCGACTTCGGTGAGCACGCCACGTTCAGCATAAATGGGAATAAGCGGTGCCGTGTCGCCGTTATACTTCTCAAGGCGCACGGTGAAGGTCGCCGGGTTGTCGTCCTTACGCCCCTGCTCTTCAAATCGCTTCGTGACTCGCTCGATCAAGGCATCCTGGTCCACGACGAGGCGGATCACCTTATGGACTTTCGTGCCACGCTTTTCGAGCAAGGCGTCGAGCGCTTCTGCCTGCCCCACCGTGCGCGGGAACCCATCATAGATGAACCCGGGCGCATCGGCATGTTCAGTCAGTTTCTCATCAATCAGCGCGATGACGATCTCGTCGGACACAAGACCGCCTTCTTCCAAAATCGACTTCACACGCGTGCCCAATTCCGAGCCGGACGCGACGGCCCCGCGCAACATGTCGCCGGTCGACAGCTGGATGAAGCCCCGCTCGTTCACGAGACGCTTGGCCTGGGTGCCTTTGCCGGCAGCCGGCGGTCCAAACAGGATTAGGTTCATACTACGGGTTCCTCCCAGGGCCTTTTTTACTGGCGCGCCCGGGACCCCTTCTTCCCGCCGAGCCGGCTTTTCTTCAACATTCCCTCATATTGGTGGGCCAGCATGTGACTCTGGATCTGGGTCACGGTGTCCATGGTCACCGAGACAACGATCAGAAGCGATGTGCCCCCGATATAGAAGGGGATTTCCGGATAATACCGCCGGAGCAGCTCCGGCAAGATACATACGAACACCAAATAGATAGCGCCAATCGTCGTAAGTCGAGTCAGCACATAGTCGATATAGGCTGCAGTATTCTTGCCAGGCCGGATCCCCGGGATGAAACCACCATACTTACGAAGGTTCTCAGCCGTCTCCTGGGGATTGAACATGATGGACGTATAGAAGAAGCAGAAAAACGCCACGAGCACGCCGTATGTGATGATGTAGGTCCAGCTTCCCGGCGCGAAGGTTTGCGCCAGCCAGGTGGTCACCTCGCCAACCATGCCTGATCCAGCGGCAGCGGCTGCGGTGGGATCCACAGTGTTTCCACCGGAAAATCCAACGAGCGTCATCGGCAGCATCAGGATGGCGATGGCGAAGATGGGAGGGATCACGCCCGACGTATTGATCTTCAATGGCAGGAACGAGTTTTGCCCCTGCATCATCTGATTGCCCTGCTGGCGCTTGGGATACTGGATCAGCAGGCGGCGTTGGGAGCGTTCAATGAACACGATGAACACAACAAGCGCGATGACAAGCGCAGTGATCAACAGCACGAAGCTGACATTCGCCCCGGTGCCGCGCATGGACGCGAGCAGGTTGAAGATTGCCCGGGGCATCTCCGCGATGATGCCGGCGAAAATGATCAGGGAGATACCGTTACCGATGCCGCGCGCCGTGATCTGCTCACCCATCCACATCAGCAGCATGGTGCCGCCCGTAAGAGTCACCACGCCCGTCAGGATGAAGAACCACCCCGGCAGACTGTCGATCGACAGCCCGTTTGTGGCCATTCCAATGGCAATGCCGAAGCTCTGGACCACCGCAAAACCAAGTGTCAGATACCGCGTATACTGGTTGATCTGCTTGCGTCCGGCCTCGCCCTCTTTCTTAAGCTTTTCGAGCGTCGGAGAGGCCGACGTCATCATCTGGATAATGATCGACGCGGTAATGTAGGGCATCACGTTCAGGGCAAAGATCGACATGCGCTCGATCGCGCCGCCGGAGAACATGTTGATATTGCCGAGCATGCCGCCGGACTGGCTCTCGAAGAACTGGGCAAAGGCGGCCTGGTCAATTCCGGGCACCGGAATAAACGTGCCCAGGCGATAGAGGGCCAGGATACCCAATGTGAAGAGAATGCGTTTCTGGAGGTCTTTCGCCTTGGCGAAGCTTCCAAAGTTCACGTTGCGCGCAAGTTGTTCAGCTGCAGAGGCCAAGGATTTCTCCTCCCCGGAGATACAAATACGCCGCCCAGATTGGCGGCGCTTTGAGGTTTGTGAACCCTTTAGGGGTCAAAAAAGCTCAGTTGTGACTGCGCCGCCGCGATCAGGCCTCTTCCGCGTCCGCTTTGACGGGGCCTGTCAGCGTCACTGAACCACCCGCTTTTTCTACAGCTTCCACGGCGGCCTTGGAGGCGCCCGAAACCGTAATCTTGGCATTCTTTGGCGCATCACCTTTCGCCAACAGACGGATACCATCCTTGGCGCGGCGCACGACACCAGAGGTCACGAGAGTTTCTTCCGTGATGTTTCCCGCGTCCAGTTTGCCGGCCTCGATGGCGGCGTTGAGGCGGCCCAGATTGATCCAGGCATGCGTTTTTGATCCGCGCGCTTTGAAGCCACGCTTCGGCAAACGCATATAGATCGGCATTTGGCCACCCTCGAAGCCGTTGATCGCCACGCCTGAACGTGACTTCTGGCCCTTCACGCCGCGGCCACCGGTCTTGCCCTTGCCCGAACCCACACCGCGACCGACGCGGGTGCGCGCTTTTGTGGAGCCGCTGGCTGGAGACAGTTCGTTCAGTTTCATCGCTTCAACTCTTCTCGTTCAAATCCCGGCCAAATCGCCAGGAATACGTCGAATTCGCGCTTTTTAAGCGCCTTCCTCGACGATTTCGACCATGTGCTGGACCTTGGTGATCATGCCGCGAACCTCGGGAGTGTCCTTGAGCGTCCGCGTGCGACCAATTTTGTTCAGGCCGAGACCGACCAGGGTCGCGCGTTGGCTTTTCTCACGGCGGATCGGAGATCCCGTTTGCTTCACTGTAATCATCTTATCAGCCATTGGCCCGCTCCTAGCTCGTCACCTCAGCCATGCCGGCTTCGGACGCACCATCTGCCCGGCGGGCGACGACGTCCTGTACCTTCAGGCCACGCTTGGATGCGACCTGGCGAGGGCTGGTCTGGCGCTTGAGCGCATCAAATGTCGCGCGCACCATGTTGTAGGGGTTTGAAGACCCGATGGACTTGCCAACAACGTCCTGAACACCGAGCACTTCCATCACGGCACGCATTGGACCACCCGCGATCACGCCGGTTCCAGGAGGCGCCGCCCGAAGGACGACCTTGCCAGCGCCGTGACGACCCTTGCCATCATGGTGTAGCGTGCGGCCTTCACGAAGGGGCACACGCACCATGTTGCGCTTGGCTTCTTCGGTTGCCTTGCGAATGGCCTCTGGCACTTCGCGGGCCTTACCCTTGCCGAAGCCGGCACGGCCCTTCTGGTCACCCACGACGACGAGGGCTGCAAAACCGAAATTCTTGCCGCCTTTCACCGTCTTGGCGACGCGGTTGATGCCGACAAGCTTGTCGACAAACTCGGACTGTTCTTCATCGCGGCGATTGTCGCGGCCTCGGCCGCGTCCACCGCGGTCATTGCCGCCCCGTCCGCCTTGCTGTTCTGCCATTGCCGGTCTCCTAGAACTTCAGGCCGCCCTCACGGGCGGCATCTGCCAGGGCTTTCACCCGGCCATGGAACATGTAGCCGCCGCGATCGAAAACCACGTCTTCAACACCCGCCTTCTTGGCGCGCTCAGCCAGCACTTCGCCAACCTTTGCGGCCGCAGCAGCGTCGCCGCCCGACTTGATGGCTTTCTTCAGCGCCTCTTCCAGCGTCGAGGCGGCGGCAAGGGTCACACCCTTTTCGTCGTCGATCACCTGGGCGGAGATATTTTTGTGGCTGCGCGCCACAGTGAGGCGCGGGCGCCCGTCTGCCAGCTTCTTCAAGCGGGTCCGGGTGCGCTGGGCGCGGCGGAGCAGTTTTTCGCGTGAGCTCTTCATCGGACTTACTTCTTCTTGCCTTCCTTGCGGCGGACATATTCGCCATCATAACGCACACCCTTGCCCTTATAGGGCTCTGGCGGACGGTAGGAGCGGATTTCTGCAGCCACCTGGCCAACCTGCTGTTTATCGATTCCGGAAACGATCACTTCAGTCGGCTTGGCCGCCTTGAGTTCAATGCCATCCGGCGCCGTGTAAATCACATCGTGGGAGAAGCCGAGCGACAGTTTCAGGTCCTTGCCCTGCATTTGCGCACGGTAACCAACGCCCTGAATTTCAAGCGTCTTCTGGAAGCCGTCGGTTACACCCTGGATCATGTTCGCAACGCGCGCGCGCGCTGTGCCCCACTGGGTCCGGGCGGCAGGATCGAGGGCTTCAGCGAAGGTTGGCAGTTTCTTGCCGCGCTTCTTGAACAGGTCAATCCGCTCATTCGCACGGTTCACCAGGTCTTCGCGTGGCGAGATCTTCAGCTCGGCCCCTTCCAGAGCCGGCGTGACGAGTTCAGACAGGGTGAGCGACAACGCGCCCTTCTTTCCCTTGGCCTCAATCGTCTGGCCGTTCACCTTCACTTCCGTGCCCGACGGGATCGGAATTGGGAGTTTGCCAATACGGGACATCTCTTCTCTCCTCTCCCTAGCCTAGCTCACGCGGCAGAGAATTTCTCCGCCCACATTGTTTTCGCGCGCCATATTGTCGGACATCACGCCTTTCGAGGTCGAAAGGATGTTGATGCCGAGACCGTTGCGCACCAGCGGCAGGTCACCCACCGCAGAGTAAACGCGACGGCCGGGCTTGGACACGCGCTTCAGCTCGTTGATCACGGGCGAGCCCTCAAAGTACTTCAGCTCAATCTCGATGTTCTTGTGACCGTCTTTCTCAACCACGACGAAGCCACGGATGTAGCCTTCGTTCTGCAGAACTTCGAGCACGCGCATGCGCAGTTTTGAAGCTGGCGTGCTCACGGCAGACATGTTCCGCATCTGAGCATTGCGGATGCGGGTGAGCATATCACCGAGGGGATCTGACAATTGCATTACAGTTCCTCCTTACCAGCTAGACTTCACGAGACCGGGGATCATGCCCTGGGAGCCGAGCTCCCGCAGCGCGATCCGCGACATGCGGAGTTTACGATAGTAACCGCGGGGACGACCGGTAACTTCACACCGGTTACGCACACGGTTTGGTGCGGAATTGCGCGGCAGCTCAGCCAGCTTCAGGCGCGCCTTGAAGCGCTCCTCCAGCGGCAGCTCGCTGTCCATCGCAATGGCTTTCAGCTTCTCGCGGCGCGCGGCGTACTTCGCCACCAGGCGCTCGCGCTTTTGGTTCCGTTCGATTGCGCTTTTCTTGGCCATCTGCCTTCAGATCCTCTCGCGCTAGTTCCGGAAAGGGAAGCCGCATTCGGCGAGCAACGCCTTGGCTTCCTCATCGGTTTTGGCGGTGGTGCAGACAATGATGTCCATACCGCGAATGGTCTCCACCTGATCATAATTGATCTCAGGGAAGACGATGTGTTCCTTGACGCCCATGGCGTAATTGCCACGACCATCGAAGCTCTTGCCGTTCAAACCGCGGAAGTCTTTCACGCGCGGCAGGGCGATCGTCACGAGACGGTCGAGGAATTCGTACATTTGGTCACGGCGCAGCGTGACCTTACACCCGATGGCCATACCTTCGCGCAGCTTGAAGCCAGCGATAGACTTGCGGGCCTTCGTCGTCACCGGCTTTTGACCCGCGATCAGCTCAAGTTCGGCAACAGCCTGCTTGATCTTCTTGGAGTCAGAGACAGCCTCGCCCACGCCCATATTCAGCACGACCTTGTCGAGCTTGGGCATCATCATGGGATTGGTGTAGCTGAACTTCTCCTGCAGCGCCGGAACGATTTGCTCGCGGTACTTCGCTTTCAGGCGTGGTTCGTAATCCATCACATCAGACATCGATCTGCTCCCCAGACCGTTTGGCAAAACGGGTTTTGCGACCGTGCTCGTCGGTCTTGAAGCCGACGCGGACAGGCTTGCCGTCCACAGGGTCCTTGTGGGCGACGTTTGAAACATCGATCGGCGCTTCAAATCGCTTGATGCCGCCGGGATCCATCTGGTTCGGGCGCTGGTGGCGCGTGACGATGTTCACACCCTGCACAACCACACGGTTGGTATCGGTGATCACACGGAGCACCTGCCCCTCCTGGCCCTTGTAGCGCCCGGTGGTCACAACAACCGTATCACCCTTTTTGATCTTCGCAGCCATGACTACAGCACCTCCGGCGCCAGCGAGATGATCTTCATGTGGTTCTTGGCGCGCAGTTCGCGAGGAACCGGGCCAAAGATCCGCGTGCCGATCGGCTCGTCATTATTGTTCACCAGGACAGCGGCGTTCGTGTCGAAGCGGATCACTGACCCGTCCGGACGCTTGATGTCCTTTGCCACGCGCACCACAACGGCGCGGCGCACATCACCCTTTTTGACGCGGCCCGTGGGGATCGCTTCCTTGATCGACACCACAATGATGTCGCCCACGCTGGCGTAACGACGACCAGCGCCGCCCAGTACCTTGATGCACTGGACACGGCGCGCGCCGGAATTGTCAGCCACGCGGAGGTTGGATTGCATCTGGATCATGCGTCAGAACCTCCTGCCTTGCCGTCGACCAGTTCCCAGGTCTTCAGCTTCGAGCGCGGGGGGCACTCCTGAATGGTCACCGTTGACCCTTCGACGGCCACATTGCCCTCATCATGGGCGTGGTACTTCTTCGAACGGCGAACGATCTTCTTGTAGAGCGGGTGTGTGTAGGTCCGGTCGACCCGCACCACGGCGGTCTTGTCCTGCTTGGCAGAGACCACAACACCTTCAAGGATACGTTTGGGCATCTGGTCTCTCCTCAGCCTTCCACACCGGCGCGAGCCTTCTCGCGCAGGATTGTCTTCACGCGCGCCACTTCGCGGCGCACTTCTGTCATCCGGTGTGTCTTCTCAAGTTGGCTCGTGGCCATCTGAAAGCGCAGGTTGAACTGCTCCTTCTTCAGCTTGGCGAGTTCTTCGCGCAACTGATCCACACTTTTCCCGCGCAGGTCTTCAGCAGTCATGGCTAGATCCCCTCAATGCGCTTGACGATTTTGGTTCTGACAGGAAGCTTCGCCGCGCCGAGGCGCAGGGCCTCACGGGCGATGTCTTCCGGAACACCGTCGATTTCAAACAGGATGCGTCCAGGCGCGACCCGCGCGACCCAACGGTCGATCGAGCCCTTACCCTTACCCATCCGCACTTCGATCGGCTTGGCCGAAACGGGCAGATCCGGGAAAACGCGGATCCACACCTTGCCTTGACGCTTCATGTGACGCGTGACGGCCCGGCGGGTTGCCTCAATCTGGCGAGCGGTGACACGCTCAGGCTCAAGAGCTTTCAGTCCGAAGGAGCCGAAATTCAGGCTCGATCCACCTTTGGTGACACCCTTGATCCGGCCTTTGAAAGCCTTCCGGTATTTTGTGCGCTTAGGCTGCAGCATCAGTTGCCTCCCGCTTGCGAACCGGACGCTGGACCACGACCGCCGCCGCTTGAGCGCGCACGGGCCTGGCCGGAGCTTTCCAGCTTCTTGTCCTGGGCCATGGGATCATGCTCCATGATCTCGCCCTTATAGACCCAGACCTTGATGCCAATGATCCCGTAGGTGGTCAGCGCCTCGGCCGTGCCATAGTCGATATCTGCGCGAAGCGTGTGCAGCGGGACGGAGCCCTCTGCATACTGTTCCGTACGCGCGATCTCGGCGCCGCCCAGACGACCGGCAACCATCACACGCACGCCGAGCGCACCAAGGCGCATCGAAGACTGGATAGACCGCTTCATCGCGCGGCGGAACGAAGCCCGGCGCTCAAGCTGGCGCGCAATATCTTCGGCGACCAGGTTCGCATCGATCTCAGGCTTGCGAACTTCGACGAGATTCACGCGAACCTCATCCTCGGTCATCTTGGACAGCTGGCCACGCAGGCTCTCAATGTCTGCACCCTTCTTACCGATCACCAGACCCGGGCGGGCCGTGTGGATCGTCACAAGGCACTTCTTGTGCGGACGCTCGATCACGATCTTGGAGATACCAGCTTGCTTCAGCTTGCCTTTGATGTGGCCGCGAATGCGCAGGTCTTCGTGCAGCAGACGACCAAAGTCGGCGCTATCGGCGTACCAGCGGCTGTCAGCGGTCCGGTTGATTCCCAGACGCAGGCCGATCGGATTGACTTTCTGACCCATCAGGCGGTCTCCGCTTCGAGGCTGGTGTCGCGCAGCACAATGGTGAGCTGGGCAAACGGTTTATGGATGCGTGCGGCGCGGCCACGGGCGCGGGCCCGGATACGCTTCATCACGAGGTTCTTGCCGACATGGGCCTGGGCAATGACGAGGGAGTCGATGTCCAGGTCGTGATTGTTCTCAGCGTTGGCGATCGCGCTCTTCAGGCACTTCAGCACAGCTTCAGCCGGGCGTTTGCGCGAGAACGTCAGTTCGTTGATGGCGCGCTCAACCTTAAGGCCGCGAATTTGCTCAGCCAGGAGATTGAGTTTCTGCGGGCTGCCGCGATGCATACGCAGCACGGCGCGCGCCTCATTCGACGCCTGCTTCGGAGGAGCTTTGGGCTTACCCATCTCTACTTCCTCTTTGCTTTTTTATCGGCGCCATGGCCGTAATAAGTGCGGGTCGGTGCGAACTCACCAAATTTGTGACCCACCATTTCCTCGCTCACGAGCACCGGCACGAACTTGTTGCCGTTGTGGACCTGGAAGTTCAGGCCAATGAACTGGGGCATGATGGTTGAGCGGCGCGACCAGGTCTTGATGACCGTGCGCTTCTCAGCGTTCTGCGCAGCTTCTGCTTTCTTCAGCAGATAGCCATCGACGAACGGGCCTTTCCATGTGGAACGGGGCATGTCTCTCTCGCTCCCTTAGCGTTTCGCGTTACGGCGGCGGATGATCAGGCGATCCGTCGACTTGTTGTTGCGGGTTTTCGGACCACGGGTTTTCTTGCCCCATGGCGTCACCGGGTGACGGCCACCGGAGGACTTACCCTCACCACCACCATGCGGGTGATCGAACGGGTTCATCACCACGCCGCGGACAGATGGGCGCTTGCCCATGTGACGCTTACGGCCGGCCTTGCCGAGCACCTTGTTCATGTTGTCAGGGTTCGAAACCGCGCCAATGGTCGCCAGGCACAGGTCTGGAACACGGCGCAGTTCGCCCGAGGTGAGCTTGACCTGCGCATAGCCAGCCTCACGCCCCACAAGCTGCGCGTAACAGCCTGCTGAGCGCACCATCTGAGCGCCCTTCTTGGGCTTCATCTCAATATTGTGGATGATCGTGCCGACGGGAATATTCTTAAGCGGCAGAACGTTGCCCGGCTTGATGTCAGCCGTTGCGGACGTCACCACCTTGTCGCCCACGGCAAGACGCTGCGGCGCAATGATGTAGCTGACTTCACCGTCTTCGTAGCGAATCAGAGCGATGAATGCGGTCCGGTTCGGATCGTACTCAAGACGCTCAACGGTCGCGGACACGTCCCACTTGTTACGCTTGAAATCGATCTTGCGGTAGAGGCGCTTCGCCCCGCCACCGATACGGCGTGCGGTGATGCGACCATTATTGTTCCGGCCACCCTTCTTGGTCAGACCCTCTGTCAGGGACTTCTCCGGGCGCCCTTTATAGAGATCGGAGCGGTCAACGGTGACCAGCTCACGGCGCCCTGGCGAGGTGGGATTGTATGTCTTCAATGCCATAGTGTGTCTCCTCGCTCGCCCCTAGAGGCCCGTCGTGATGTCGACGGACTGACCCTCTTTGAGGGTCACGATGGCTTTCTTGATGTCTGAACGACGGCCAAGACGACCGCGGAAGCGCTTGGTCTTGCCCTTCACACGCAACGTGTTGACCTTGGTCACATCGACCTTGAACAGGCCTTCAACGGCGCGCTTGATATCGTCCTTGGTGGCCGTCAACGGCACCTGAAAGATGATCTTGTTTTCTTCGGCCACGAGGGTCGACTTCTCAGTGATCACCGGCGCCAGGATGACGTCATAATCGCGGGTCTGAACTTCAGCCATGATCTAGCCCTCCGCCTTCGCGCCATTGAAGCGCGCTTCGATGCCTTCGAGGGCGTCCTTGGTGACTACCAGCTTGTGACGACGCAGCACGTCGTAGACATTCAGGCCTGCCACCGGCAGCACATCCACATTCGGGATGTTACGCGCCGCACGCGTGAAGTTCTCATCCAGCTCAACACCGCCAATGATCAGCGCATTGTTCAACTCGAGGCCCTTGAGCTTCCCGGCCAGTTCCTTGGTCTTCGGGCTATCGGCGGTTGCCGCATCCAGCACGACGAGCGACCCGTCCTTCACCTTGGAGGACAGAGCGTGCGCCAAGGCCAGCTTCCGGACCTTCTTGGGAAGATCATGGGCGTGGCTACGCACGCGTGGGCCGTGGGCCACACCACCACCAACAAAGATCGGCGCATTGCGGGATCCGTGGCGCGCGCCGCCAGAGCCCTTCTGGCGAACGAATTTCTTCGTCGTCACAGAGACTTCCGAGCGTGACTGGGTCTTGTGCGTACCGGCCTGGCGCTTTGCGAGTTGCCAACGAACGGTGCGCTGCAGGATGTCACCGCGGATCTCTTCGATACCGAAGATGGCATCATCCAGCTTGGCCTTGCCAGCGGACTTACCGTCCAATGTCTTGACTGCGAGTTCCATTATTCACCGCCCTCGCTGAGAAGTTTCTTGAGCAGGTCCTTGTCGACCTGGGCGCGGGGCTCTCCGCCGGCGAGAATGTCCTCAGCCTGCTTGACCCACTCTTCCGTAGCGGCCTTTTCGGCAACGCCAAGCTCTTCCAGAACAGCGTCGCGCTCGCCCGCATCGGCACTCACAAATGCGCTCAGCGTGCCGAGGCCTTTTTCCTTCAGCTGCTCTTCCGCTTTTGGCCCGATGCCGTCGACCAGAACAATATTGTCAGCCGCGGTGCCCTCAATCTTGGCAGGCGCCTCACTCGGAGTATCCGTCTTCGTCGGCGCGCGGAAAGAGCCTTCCGCCGGAGCCTCTTCATGCCGGGCTTTTTTCACAGCGTCGCGCACCTCAACCCAGGCGCCCTCGGCGCCAGGAATGGCGCCCTTCACGAGGATCAGGCCGCGCTCCGTGTCCGTGCGAACAACGGTGATATTCTGAACCGTGCGACGCTCCTGACCGTAGTGGCCAGCCATCTTCTTGCCTTTGAACACCCGGCCGGGGTCCTGGCACTGACCGGTCGAACCATGGGAACGGTGGGAGATCGACACACCGTGGGAGGCGCGCAGACCACCAAAGTTCCAGCGCTTCATCGCACCGGCGAAACCCTTACCGATGGTCAGACCCGCGATATCGACCTTCTGGCCCGGCACGAAGTGGTCAGCGACAACTTCAGACCCGACCTCAGGCAGCGCGCCCTTCGTGCGGAACTCGACAATCTTGCGCTTGGGGGCAACGCCTGCCTTTGCAAACGCGGCGCGCTGCGACGCGGCTGTGCGCTTTGCCTTTTTGTCGCCGGCCCCCATCACGATGGCGGTGTAGCCATCATTGCGGGTGACCTTGATCTTGTCTTTCTTCTTGCCGCGATTGACCGTGACTTCGCGATCCTCGTCCGTGCGCAGCCCGATGACCTGGCAACCTTCAAGGCCAAGCACCGTGACAGGGATGTGGCGACCCTCATCATCGAAGACGCGTGTCATGCCAAGCTTTTTGGCAATTACGCCGGAGCGTTCCTGGGGCAGCGCCATTAGCGGCCTCCCTCAAGCTTGATTTCAATACCAACGCCAGCCGACAGATCGAGCTTCATCAGCGCGTCAACGGTCTGCGGGGTTGGGTCCACGATATCCAGAATGCGCTTATGGGTGCGCACCTCGAACTGTTCGCGGGACTTCTTGTTCACGTGGGGGCTTCGGTTCACGGTGAAGCGCTCAATCCGTGTCGGCAACGGGATCGGGCCGCGCACGTCCGCGCCCGTACGCTTGGCCGTGGACACAATTTCCTTAGCCGACGCGTCAAGCTGACGGTGATCGAAGGCTTTGAGCCTGATCCGAATGTTCTGTCGTTCCATCTCGACTACCTGCCTTCAATCCGGGCTCGCGAACCCATGTGAAAACGCCAGAAGAGGCCTGTGCGCCCGCCTCAGGGGGCGCGCCTTGGCCACTCATGGCACTTAATTGTCTCGTTTCGGGGGACGCGTCTGCGCGGACTACGCGCACGGCCATCCCTTCGAAGGCGCGGTCTTACGGTGTGGAGAACCCGGCGTCAACACCCTGTGTGAAGGAAATGTGAGGGTGCTCTCCCCTGGGCGCAGTGTTAGCGATCTTCTGGCCCCACCGCTGGATCCACGAGTCTTTGAATTGCCTCGGATTTCACATAGTCGACGGCAGGCGCTAGCGCGTCCAGGCCGCTTGTTTGAGAACCACTAGCCTGCTCCTCAAAACGCACATACGTGCCGCCGACTTCAGTTTCCATCAGCGAGATTGTCCAGACAACGGTCACCGCGCGTTCCTGAAGCGGGCCGAATGGCGCATCCAGACGCAATTCTTCCTTGTTTTTTACAAGCATGATGCGGCCATGGACAACGAAGTTCTCATCCCAGGCCTCGCTCCACGTGCCGCCGGGCTCCAGATCGAGGACCAGATTATTGGCGTCTCCCGAATAGGTATGATCGGGGTGCCACCACTTGGCGGGCTCGATCAATCGCTCCCACAGCTCGTCCAGTGGCAAAGGCGATTCGGCTTCTTGCTTCAGCGTGTAATGATCAGGTCCTGACGATATGACTTCGCCTTGCGCAACACCCGCAAAGCAGGTCAACGCCATCATGCCCATGCATAGACTGTGGCGCGTTACAAACATCGGTGTCTCCCTCCAACGCCTGAGACTACCGCCAAACGCCTCCGACTGAAACACCGCTCCCCCGCCAGCCAACAAAAAAGGCCGCCCAAACCAGGGCGGCCTTTGGTGTTTTGCTTTGTAAGCGGTTGGCTTACTTTTCGATTTTGGAGACCACGCCGGCGCCGACGGTGCG
>JBCBGZ010000037.1:0-25176 GCA_038526245.1 Pseudomonadota bacterium | reverse complement strand
CGATGTTCACATGCGGCTTGTTACGCTCAAACTTCTCCTTGGCCATCTGGGCCTCCTTACTCTCATCTTCATGTGGCGGACGTTGCCGCCCAGTGTCTGAACTTCGGTTTCGGGTCGTTTATCATCGCCGGCTCAGGGCTAGCGATCGACCCGGTGTCTCGCTAGCCCGCAAGCTCCTGAATAACCTTCTGCGCTTCGGCTTTCGGCACCTCAGCGTAGTGATCGAAGGTCATGGTGAACTGGGCACGGCCCTGGGACATGCCGCGCAGGTTCCCGACATAGCCAAACATGTTCACCAGCGGCACGAAGGCGTTGATCGCCGTCACATTGCCCCGGGGTTCTGAGCCCTGGATCTGGCCACGGCGGGAGTTCAGGTCGCCGATGATGTCGCCCATATAATCCTCAGGCGTGACCACCTCGACCTTCATCATTGGCTCCATCAAGCGTGGATCGCCCGGGCCTTTCAGTTCGCGGAACGCTGCGCGCGCTGCGATCTCAAAGGCCAGCACGCTGGAGTCCACATCGTGGAACTTGCCATCGATCAGCGTCGCCTTGAAGTCGGTCACGGGATAACCGGCCAGAAGCCCGTTTTCCTTGGCGCTCTCAAGACCTTTCTCAACACCCGGGATGTATTCCTTGGGCACGGAACCGCCGACAATCGCGCTCTCGAAGATGAAGCCCGATCCCGCTTCAAGCGGTTCGAACTGGATTTTCACTTCGGCAAACTGACCCGAGCCACCCGACTGTTTCTTGTGGGTGTAGTTGATCTCCGTCGCGCGGCCGATGGCCTCGCGGTACGCCACTTGTGGCTGACCAATATTGGCTTCCACCTTGAACTCACGCTTCAAGCGGTCGACGAGAATGTCGAGGTGAAGCTCGCCCATGCCTTTCATGATCGTCTGACCGGACTCCTGATCCGTTTCGACACGGAAAGACGGGTCCTCCGCCGCAAGGCGCTGCAGGCCCACGGACATCTTTTCCTGGTCTGCCTTTGACTTCGGCTCGACGGCGATCTCGATCACAGGATCTGGGAAGTTCATCGTCTCCAGAACCACGGGATCGGACTTGTCAGAGAGGGTATCACCCGTGGTGGTCTCTTTCAGACCCGCCAGGGCGATAATGTCACCGGCGAACGCCTCTTCAATCTCTTCGCGGTTGTTGGAGTGCATCATCATCATGCGGCCAACGCGCTCCTGACGCCCCTTGGTCGCATTCAGAACGGAGCCACCCTTGGTCAGCGTTCCCGAATAAATGCGCACAAAGGTCAGAGAGCCCACGAAGGGGTCGTTCATGATCTTGAAGGCAAGGCCGGAGAATGGCTGTGCGTCCTCGGCCGAGCGCGCAATGTTGCGCACTTCGTCTTCGTCGCCCGGCTTGAAGCCCATATAGGCTTCGACATCGAGCGGACCGGGCAGATAATCGACCACAGCGTTCAGCATTGGCTGCACGCCCTTGTTTTTGAACGCTGATCCACACAGGACCGGAACGAAGGACATGGACAGGGTGCCCTTGCGGATCAGCTCACGGAGCTTTTCCTCAGTCGGCTCAGTGCCCTCGAGGTAGGCCTCCATGGCCTCCTCTTCCATTTCAACGGCGATCTCGACCAGTTCGGCGCGCATTTCAGCGGCCTTATCGGCAAGCTCGGGCCGTACATCGCGCAGTTCCCAGGTGGCGCCAAGGTCTTCACCCTGCCACACCCATTCTTTCATGGTGATCAGGTCAACATGGCCTTCCAGCTCAGTCTCAGCGCCGATCGGCAGTTGGATCGGAGCAGGCGTCGCGCCCGTGCGCTCCTTGATCATCTTCACGCAGTTGAAGAAGTCAGCGCCGGTCTTGTCCATCTTGTTGACGAAGACGATGCGAGGCACCTTGTAGCGATCAGCCTGGCGCCAAACGGTCTCGGTTTGCGGCTCAACGCCAGCGTTCGCGTCCAGCACACAGACAGCCCCATCGAGCACGGCGAGCGACCGCTCCACCTCAATCGTGAAGTCCACGTGTCCGGGCGTGTCGATGATGTTGAAGCGATACTTGTCGGTCTGGGCTGTCTTGCCGTCTTCGGTACGTTCCCAGAAAGTCGTCGTGGCAGCAGATGTGATCGTGATGCCGCGCTCTTGCTCCTGCTCCATCCAGTCCATGGTAGCAGCGCCGTCGTGGACTTCGCCGATCTTGTGCGACTTGCCCGTGTAAAACAGGATGCGCTCTGTCGTCGTGGTCTTGCCAGCATCGATGTGAGCCATGATGCCGAAGTTGCGGTAGCGCTCGAGCGGATAATCGCGGGCCATTGCAGCGGTCCTTTACAAGGTCGCGCCGGGCCCCTGCCCGACGCGTTTCTGGGTGTCAATTAGGGCGGCGCCTAGCACAAGCCAATCGATGGCGCCAGCGCGGCAGTTCAGCCTACCAGCGGTAGTGTGAGAAGGCCCGGTTTGCTTCTGCCATTTTATGGGTGTCTTCGCGCTTTTTCACGGCATTTCCGCGGCCTTGCGCAGCATCCATGAGCTCGCCTGCAAGGCGCTCGCGCATGGTGTTTTCGTTCCGGCCGCGGGCAGCAGACGCCAGCCAGCGAATCGCCAGAGCCTGGCGGCGCTCTGGACGCACCTCGACCGGCACCTGATAGGTGGCACCACCCACACGGCGCGAACGCACCTCAACCTCTGGCGAGATCGCATCCAGCGCCTCATGGAAAAGCCCGACAGGGTCTTTCTTAGCGCGCTCTTCAACCAGATCGAGGGCACCATATACGATGCGCTCGGCGGTCGACTTCTTTCCGTCCAGCATGATCTGGTTCATGAACTTCGACAGAACGACGTCCTTGAACTTCGGATCTGGAAGAACTTCGCGTTTTTCTGCGCGGTGACGACGGGACATGGGCCTGGCCTCTTATTTCGGTTTCTTGACGCCGTAATGGGAGCGGCGCTGCTTACGATCTTTCACGCCCTGCGTATCAAGTACACCACGCAGAATGTGGTAGCGCACGCCGGGAAGGTCTTTCACACGACCGCCACGGATCAGCACAACCGAGTGCTCCTGCAGGTTGTGACCTTCACCCGGAATGTAGCAGAGCGACTCAAAGCCCGATGTCAGGCGAACCTTTGCCACTTTCCGGAGCGCCGAGTTCGGCTTCTTCGGAGTGGTTGTGTAAACGCGGGTGCATACACCGCGACGCTGGGGGCAGGCCTTCAGGGCCGGGGTCTTGGACCGCGTCGGCTTTGGCTTGCGCGGATGACGGACGAGCTGCTGGATCGTGGGCATATGGGGCCAGTGTCTCTTCAGTTCTGGCCCACGTTTCCAATAGGGGGCCGGTTAAAACAAAACGCCCAGATACCCCGTGAAGGGCTCCGGACAAACGGTTCGCTCTCGGATATCTCCGGGCCAGTTCGACCGCAAAACACTAAAAGCGCCTGCAACCCGTCCGGCCAGCGATCACGCGTAATAAGTCCGGCGAACGCTTACGTCAACCGTCACGCGGCAGGGCGTTGCCAATCATGGAACAAAAGCAACGCGGATAGGGGCCTGTGCGTCGCTGGCCATTTCCCGGCTGATACCCCAGGCGCCATCGGTTCGGGCACACTGCTCAAGTGTCGATCCTGCAATCGCCACCGTCTGGCAAACGGTTTGCGCAACAACTACGTCCTGGATCACCCGGCCGTGCGAGCGGGTCATTGCGGTGTACTTCAGGTCCGATTGCGCATCGATCCATCGCAAGCTTGAAAGCTCAGCATAGCCTTGGGCCACGCCGCCCCGCCCAAGCAGGGCCCAACGCGCCGTTTCGACCGGGCCAATAATCCCCATGATCTCCAGCCGAGTGCCGCGAGCCAAGTCACCGTTCTGAAGGCGGGTCCGTTCCGACGCCAATGGCCGCAACTCGGTATCGCGGATGACCTCGACCCAGCCGTGACCAACGGTCAAATCGTCCTGAATAGGGGCCACTTCAGCCGCCCTGCGAATGTTGATGGTGCGCCGGCGCTCTAGCCGTTCCCCAAAACCGACCGAGAGGGTGCCCGATTGGGTGGGTATCTCGAGCTCGGCGGATTGCGCACCTTGCTCGACAAGGCCTTCAAGCTGATCTGCCAACTGGTTGCGCTCGATCGGATCTGCGGCCACATCCAGGCGGGCCAAGATAGGCTCAAGAGACGTTGCCTCCGTTATCCGCGTCGACGCAGGGCCTTGCGCTTCTGGCAAGGCTTGAGCGAACCAGCCTCCTGCAGAGTGACGACAAACATCCCCTTGCCGCGACAGGTCCGCTCCGAGGAAAACCGTGAAGGTTCTGCACGTCGTTGTTGCGTCAACCGTCTCGACGACAGGCTGCCAAACGGGTCCGCCATGGACCCGTCCGAGCGGACCATTAAAGGTCTCGGCGGGCACCACATCCCCCGCCGAAACGTAGCCATGGGCCACACCCGCCTGCCCTACCAGATACCACCGGTCCCCATAGGCACTGGTGACGGTGGCGATCCTCTGGAAAAGTGAGCCGGCATCGGCCTGACCCGCTTCCATATTCGTTTGCAAATCCGGCAAAGGCCGCACGCTGAGAGCGTCGGGCGCGGCGAACCAACCGCCCTCAATCGCAAAATTCGTATCAGACAGAGCTACAGTGTTCGCGCGCGGAACGGAAACCGTCTGGCGCGCCAATCGACTCGACACAAAGTCGACCTTCGCGATCTGGCCCTCGGGCGTTTTCAGGTGGGCTGAACGCCCATCAAGCTCCGCGCTCAGCGCTCTTTCGATACGGCTTGCAATTTCGTTGGCCGCGTCCCGGTCAAGCGTTTCTCCACTGGTCTCTATCAACTCGAGAACAATGGCTGCGGCAGACCCAGCAAGCACCGGCCCCGTGTGAGAATGCAAGGGAAGCTGTTGGCGCTCGGGGAGGATGGGTCCCGGCGTAATGTCCCGCATCGGTTGTGGAAGACTGGCGAGTTGGACCTCGGAAGATGGACTCGGTTCTGCCGCCTGACGTGCGAACCGGACAATGTCGGCTTCGCGCGGCGCTGGAGGTGTCGTCTTCAGGGATGGTGGGGCCAGGCTGGGTGGGTCTCTTTGGGGCACCACGTCTACGTTTTCGACAGCGGCACCTGTAGGTGGGGTCGAGTTCAACCCTTCGGGCAGACCCGGCTCGGCAACGATGAGTGTTTCGCTGGTCTGTTGGGCTGTACGGGGGGGTCGGTCTTCTGTTGAGGCTCCAGTCGTAGGGGCTGCCTCTGGTGCCGTGGTAGACAACTGGGCCGAAGTTTCCTGTTGGGGTCCAAGCCGTCCAGGTTTCGCAGGCGCCACGCCGGCCAGCAAAGGTCCATCTTGCCTATCGTCCACCGCTGCGCCGTCTTGGAAGCCAAGAAACGCCGCCAAGGCGGACAATGAAAGCCCGGCCAGAGCAGCGAGCGCCATCACCGCTTTGGCCAAACGCCTTTGGCGTGGCACAGCGACTTTTTCTGGGCGATCTTCGGGCTCTGCAATCAGCAAAAGTTGAGATGGAACCTCGCCGGTCGGTTTTTCGGCCACCATCGGAGGCTTTGCCGCTTCGGAAGAGACTTCGTGCCGTTCAGTAGGCGAATCAATCTCGTTGATTTGGACCGGCTCCGGAGTTCTAGCGATGGGCCGACTGGACGCCACAATGGAAGAGACGACAGCTTTGATCTGTTCCACTGGAAATTCGTCAGCGCTGGTTACTCCCCCATCTGAGCTGGCCGCATGCGGCACATCACCGAACAGGCGGCTGACAACCTCACTCATGGAGCCGTCATCACCCGGCAATCGACCGTGAATGGCCTGCGCACTGCGCCGCCGGATACGCTGCCGTGTTCTGTTCGCCATTGCCTCGCCTGCTCGGCCCGCTCGATGGACAGTATGATTAACACAATCGACTCGCGCGCACAGGGCCGCGGACATGGATTCCGGGCAACGCTACAAAAAAAGAGGCCGAACACTCAGGTTCGGCCTCTCCGTTTTCTCATATCAGGCGAATTTGCCTATTCTGCAGGCGCTTCCGTCTCTGTTTCGGGAGCCGGCAGAGCCGCCGCAGCGGCGGCTTCTGCTTCTGCAGCGGCCTTTGCAGCAACTGCTGCGCGCTTGGCCTTCAGCTTGGCATCGCGATCCGTGGCGATGCGGCGGAAGTGGCGCAGGCCACCGCCCGTGCCCGCCGGGATCAGGCGACCAACGATGACGTTCTCCTTGAGACCGTCCAGCGTGTCGACTTTGCCTTGTACAGCGGCCTCGGTGAGCACGCGTGTCGTTTCCTGGAACGATGCCGCCGAGATGAAGCTGCGAGTCTGGAGCGATGCCTTGGTGATACCGAGCAACACCGGAACTCCCGTCGCCTCGCGCTGATCCTTCTTACGGGATTTGCGCACGATTGCATTGGCTTCCTCGAACTCGATGAGGTCGACCTGCTCACCTTTGAGAAGCGTCGTGTCGCCAGCGTCCGTAATCTCCACTTTCTGGAGCATTTGACGGACGATGACTTCGATGTGCTTGTCGTTGATCGGCACGCCCTGCAGTCGGTAGACCTTCTGGACCTCATCAATAAGGTAGTCGGCAAGCGCCTCGATGCCGAGTGTTGCGAGAATATCCTGCGGCGCGGGGTTACCGTCCATCAGATACTCGCCGCGCTTGATGTAGTCGCCATCCTGCACCGCCATGTGCTTGCCCTTGGGCACCAGGAAGTCGATGGACTCCTTGTCCTCTTCCTCCGGGTGGATGTGGATGCGGCGCTTGTTCTTATAGTCGCGACCGAATTCCACACGGCCCGAGATTTCAGCGATGATGGCATGGTCTTTCGGACGGCGAGCTTCGAAGAGCTCGGCCACGCGGGGCAGACCACCGGTGATGTCTTTCGTCTTGGCGCCACCGGTCGAGATCCGGGCCACGGTATCACCGGGCTTGACCTCTTCACCGTCGGCCAGCGACAGGATCGCGCCTACGGGCAAGAGGTAACGCGCCTCCGCTCCGTTCGGCAGAGTCACAGGCTCACCGGCATCATTCACAACCATAACGGAGGGCTTGATCTCAGCCGACTTGCTGGCCGTGCGCCAATCGATGATGTGACGCGAGACAACGCCCGTCAGGTCGTCGGTCTCTTCCTTGGCCGTCACGCCATCCATCACGTCCACGAGGCGGGCGGTACCGGCAACTTCCGAAACGATGGGCTGTGCAAACGGATCCCAATCGGCAAGCTTGTCACCGCGGACCACTTTCGCGCCTTCCTTGGCGAAGAGCTTCGTGCCGTAGGTCGGTTTGAACGATTGGCGCGTGCGCCCGTCGCCATCAACAACCATGACTTCCATGGACCGGCCGATGACGACAAATGTGCCATCTTCGCGGGCCACAACGGCGCCGTTGTCGAACTTCAGCGTGCCGTCGAATGTTGCTTCAACGGAGGACTGGTCAGCCACGGTTGCAGCGCCCCCAATGTGGAACGTCCGCATCGTAAGCTGTGTGCCTGGCTCACCAATGGACTGGGCCGCAATGACGCCAACAGCCTCGCCGCGGTTCACAATCGTTCCGCGGGCCAGGTCGCGGCCATAACAGGCAACGCAAACGCCGTTTTTCGTCTCACAGGTCAGGGGTGACCGCGCCTTGAGTTGATCGACGCCTGCGTCTTCAATGGCGAGCGCAATGGTCTCATCCACATAGGTGCCTGAAGGATAAAGCAGCGTGCCATCGGGTGTGGAAACGTCCTCGGCCAGCGTACGGCCCAGAATGCGCTCCGACAGAGGAACGACGACATCGGCGCCGTCCATAACGGCCGAAATCTGGATACCCTTGTCCGTGCCGCAATCATCCTCGTTGATGATGCAGTCCTGTGCCACGTCGACCAGGCGACGGGTCAGGTAACCGGAGTTCGCGGTCTTCAGAGCCGTATCGGCAAGACCTTTCCGCGCACCGTGGGTCGAGTTGAAGTACTCAAGGACGGACAGGCCTTCCTTGAAGTTCGACACAATCGGCGTCTCAATGATCGAACCATCCGGACGCGCCATCAGGCCGCGCATACCGGCCAGCTGCTTCATCTGGTTCTTCGACCCCCGCGCGCCGGAATGGGCCATCATGAACACCGAGTTGGTTTCTTCTTGCAGGCCCGTTTCAGGGTTGATCTCGGCCTCGCCTGCCACGTCCATCATGGCGTCGGCCACTTTGTCCGTACAGGTCGACCAGGCATCAACAACCTTGTTGTACTTCTCGCCGCGCGTGATCAGGCCGTCAGCATATTGCCGCTCGTATTCGGAGACCCGCTCACGGGTTTCTTCGACCAACTTTTGCTTGGCTGGCGGGATCACCATGTCATCCTTACCGAAGGAAATACCGGCTTTGGCAGCTTCGCGGAAGCCCAGCTCCATCAGCTTGTCACAGAAGATCACCGTCGCCTTCTGACCACAGTTCCGATAAACCTCATCGATCAGGCGTCCGACGTTTTTCTTCGTCATCAGCGTGTTTGTCAGCTCTGCCGACATGCCTTTTTCGCGCGGCAGGATGGACGCAATCATGAAGCGGCCTGGCGTGGTATCAATCACGCGGGTTTCGGGATTGCCCTCGGCATCCACGCCTTCAAACCGCGCCTTGATTTTCGCATGGAGCGACAGGACGCCAGTGTTCAGAGCATGCTCGATTTCCGAGAAGTCGGAATAAAGCCCGCGGACCGGGGCTCCATTTTCGTCCTCGGCATAGCAACCCGGCTCGTTTTCCTTGTCGAGCGACAGGTAATAGAGGCCCAGAACGATATCCTGGGACGGCACCACGATCGGCTTGCCGTTGGCGGGCGAGAGGATGTTGTTGGTCGACATCATCAGGACGCGCGCTTCCAGCTGGGCTTCGAGGCTCAGCGGGACGTGCACGGCCATTTGGTCGCCATCAAAGTCTGCGTTGAAGGCCGCACAGGCCAGCGGGTGAAGCTGGATCGCCTTGCCTTCAATAAGCTTCGGCTCAAACGCCTGGATACCGAGACGGTGCAGCGTTGGAGCGCGGTTCAGGAGCACGGGGTGCTCCCGGATGACCTCGTCCAGAATATCCCAGACTTCGGGCTTCTCCTTTTCCACCAGCTTCTTGGCAGCCTTGACCGTACCGGCAAGGCCCTTGGCATCGAGGCGCGCATAGATAAACGGCTTGAACAGCTCGAGCGCCATTTTCTTGGGCAGGCCGCACTCGTGCAGTTTCAGGTTGGGGCCCACAACGATCACCGATCGACCGGAATAGTCGACGCGCTTGCCGAGCAGGTTCTGGCGGAACCGGCCCTGCTTGCCCTTGAGCATGTCAGAAAGCGATTTCAGCGGACGTTTGTTGGTGCCCGTAATCACGCGGCCGCGGCGGCCATTGTCAAACAGTGCGTCCACGGACTCCTGAAGCATCCGCTTCTCGTTCCGGATGATGATGTCCGGCGCGCGAAGCTCCATCAGACGCTTGAGGCGGTTATTCCGGTTGATCACACGGCGATAGAGATCGTTAAGGTCCGAGGTTGCGAACCGGCCACCGTCCAGCGGCACAAGCGGGCGCAGATCCGGCGGGATCACGGGGACCACTTGCAGGATCATCCATTCTGGCTTGGCGCCGGATTGCAGGAAGCTCTCCACGACTTTCAAGCGCTTGGAGTACTTCTTGGTCTTAAGCTCGGAAGTGGACTCGGCCAAGTCCTCGCGCAGGTCCTCAGCGAGCTGTTCCAGCTCGAGATTCTTGAGCATCTCGTGGATCGCCTCGGCGCCGATCATGGCGATGAACGCATCTTCGCCGTGCTCGTCCTGGGCGTTCATATACTCCTCTTCGGAGAGGAGCTGCATCGGCTCGAGATCAACCACCGTGCCGGGCTCGGTCACGATGTAGCTTTCGAAATAGAGCACACGCTCCACATCCTTCAGCGTCATGTCGAGCAGCGTTGCAATCCGGGACGGAAGCGACTTCAGGAACCAGATATGTGCGACCGGCGCGGCCAGTTCGATATGGCCCATACGTTCGCGGCGGACCTTGGCGAGGGTGACTTCAACGCCGCACTTCTCACAGGTGATCCCGCGATACTTGATGCGCTTATACTTTCCGCAGAGGCACTCATAATCCTTCACCGGCCCGAAAATACGGGCGCAGAAAAGGCCGTCGCGCTCGGGCTTGAACGTGCGATAGTTGATCGTCTCGGGCTTCTTGATTTCACCGGAAGACCAGGACCGGATTTTGTCCGGCGCAGCGATAGAAATGCGGATGGCCTCGAAAGTCGGGGCAGGTGTGTTGGGATTGAAAATGCTGGCAACGTCTTGGCGCATGGTGTGCTTTCCGTTCCTCTAGGAGGTGATGGCCGAACGTGGGCAGCGCCCGGCCAATTTTCGTATTCTTGCCTTCTCAGGCTTACTCGATAGCGACCGCTACTCGGCCGCTATTGGGGGTTCGTCGTCCTCGTCGCTATCTTCCTCGATCAATTCAACGTTGAGACCCAGGGACCTCATTTCCTTGACCAGGACGTTGAAGCTCTCAGGAATACCGGCTTCGAATGTGTCGTCTCCGCGAACGATGGCCTCGTAGACCTTCGCGCGGCCGGCCGTGTCGTCCGATTTCACCGTCAACATTTCCTGTAGCGTATAAGCGGCGCCGTAGGCCTCAAGGGCCCAGACTTCCATCTCACCGAAGCGCTGACCACCGAACTGCGCCTTACCGCCAAGGGGCTGCTGGGTGACGAGCGAGTACGGGCCGGTCGAACGAGCGTGAATCTTCTCGTCCACAAGGTGGTGGAGCTTGAGAAGGTATTTGTAGCCAACCGTAACCGGCCGTTTAAACTGCTCGCCGGTCCGGCCATCAAATACCACGGACTGTCCGGAGCCATGCAGACCTGCCCGCTCCAGCATTTCAACAATGTCGGGCTCGCGTGCGCCGTCAAAAACCGGAGTCGCGATCGGCACACCGCGGGTCAGGTTGGATGACAGTTCAACGATTTCGTCTTCACTGTCAGGCAGTTCCTGATCATCGCCGTACACGGTTGTCAGGGTCTTGCGCAATGCGTCTGCATCATTGTTGTGATGCCAGGCCTCAAGCGCGTCCTGAACCATGCGGCCGAGCCCCGAAGAGGCCCACCCCGTATGGGTTTCCAGAATCTGCCCAACATTCATGCGCGATGGCACGCCGAGCGGGTTCAGCACGATATCGACAGGCGTACCGTCATCCAGGAAGGGCATGTCCTCAAGCGGGTTGATCTTCGAGATCACCCCCTTGTTGCCGTGACGACCAGCCATTTTGTCCCCGGGCTGAAGCTTCCGCTTCACGGCCAGGAAGACCTTCACGACTTTCATCACGCCGGGTGGCAGGTCATCACCGCGCTGGACTTTCTCAACCTTGTCGTTGAAACGCGCTTCAAGCTCGGCAATCGACTCGTCGAAATCGTCTTTCAGCGCTTCGAGTTCGGCCTGGGCGGCTTCGGACTTCAGGGCGACTTCCCACCAATCGTGGCGGGCGAGATCTTCCAGAGACGCTGCAGAAACCTGTCCGGCCTTAAAGCCCTTAGGTCCCGCGACGGCCTCTTTGCCGACCAGCAAGTCTTGCAGACGCGCATAGGTGTTGCGCTCGAGGATAGACTGTTCGTCTTCCTTGTCTTCTTGCAGTTGCTCGATCTGCTCACGCTCGATCTGCAGGGCTCGCTGGTCCTTGTCGATGCCGTGCCGATTAAAGACACGGACCTCGACGACCGTACCGGCATCACCGGGCGGAACACGCAGAGATGTGTCGCGCACATCGGACGCCTTCTCACCGAAGATGGCGCGGAGCAGTTTCTCTTCCGGCGTCATCGGGCTCTCGCCCTTCGGTGTCACTTTGCCGACCAGAATATCACCGGCCTGAACTTCGGCGCCGACGGCAACAATGCCCGCCTCATCGAGATTGCGCAGGGCCTCCTCGCCGACATTCGGGATGTCCCGCGTGATTTCTTCCGGGCCAAGCTTCGTATCGCGCGCGGCGATCTCGAACTCTTCCAGGTGGATCGACGTGAAGACATCGTCGCGCACAATGCGTTCGGAAATGAGGATCGAGTCTTCGAAGTTGTAGCCATTCCACGGCATGAAAGCGACGAGCACGTTTCTGCCGAGCGCCAGCTCGCCAAGGTCCGTTGAAGGACCGTCAGCGATAATATCGCCCTTGGAGACGACATCGCCCACTTTACAGATTGGCCGCTGGTTGATGCAGCTGTTCTGGTTGGAGCGGCGGAACTTCGCCAGGCGGTAGATATCGACGCCGGATTTCTCCTTGTCGAAATCTGCCGTGGCGCGCACCACGATCCGGGTGGCGTCGACCTGTTCGATCACGCCATCGCGCTTGGCCACGATCGCGGCGCGGGAGTCCCGGGCCACAACTTTTTCCATGCCCGTGCCGACCAGGGGAGCCTCGGCCTGAACCAACGGAACAGCCTGGCGTTGCATGTTCGATCCCATCAGGGCGCGGTTGGCGTCGTCATTCTCCAGGTAGGGAATGAGCGAGGCAGCAACGGAAACAACCTGCTTGGGCGACACGTCCATATACTCGATCTCAGACGCAGGCAGGACCATGGCCTCACCATTGCGACGGGCCTGGACAAACTCGTTCGCGAGCCCACCAGCCTGGTCAACCGTGGAGTTGGCCTGCGCGATGGAATACTGACTTTCCTTCATCGCCGAAAGATAGGTCACCTCGTCGGTGAGTTTCCCGTCTTCCACCTTGCGGTACGGGCTTTCGATAAAGCCGTACTTGTTGATGCGCGCATGGGTGGCCAGCGAGTTGATCAGGCCGATGTTCGGGCCTTCCGGCGTCTCAATCGGGCAAATCCGACCATAGTGGGTCGGGTGCACGTCGCGCACTTCAAAGCCTGCGCGCTCGCGGGTGAGACCGCCTGGCCCCAGCGCGGAGAGACGGCGCTTGTGGGTAATTTCCGACAGTGGGTTGGTTTGGTCCATGAACTGAGACAGCTGCGATGACCCGAAAAACTCACGCACAGAAGCCACAACAGGCTTCGCATTGATCAGGTCATGGGGCATGACCGTGTCGATATCGACAGAGCTCATACGCTCCTTGATCGCGCGCTCCATGCGCACCAGACCAATGCGATAGTTGTTTTCCATCAGCTCGCCGACGGAGCGGACGCGGCGGTTGGAGAGGTTGTCGATATCATCGACTTCACCAACACCGTCCTTGAGGTTCAGGATCACCTCAGCCACGCCGAGAATATCTTCCTTGCGCAAGATACGCGTCTCGTCGGTGCCTTCTTCAAATTCGTCCAGCGCGACTGAGAGACGCTGGTCAAGCTTGACGCGCCCGACCCCAGACAGGTCATAGCGCTCGGAGTCGAAGAAGAGCTGGCTGAACAGGGCGTCTGCCGCCTCCTCGGTTGGCGGTTCGCCGGGGCGCATTACGCGATAGATATCCGACAGCGCCTCGAAACGTGTCTCGTTCTTGTCAGCCGCGAGCGTATTCCGCAGCCAAGGACCGCGGGCGCCGCCTTCACGGGCATTGCCATCAATGTCCAGGATCGAGATCGTCTTGACCTGATTTTCGCGCAGGGTGGCGATCAATTCCTCGGTGAGTTCGTCGGAGGCTTCGCCCCAGATCTCACCGGTTTCCATGTTCACAATGTCCTCAGCGAGGAACTTGCCCTCAAGCGCCGTAGACGGGATCAGGATTTCATCCGTGCCCGCTTCGGCCATGCGCTTGGCACGCAGGGCGGTGATCTTCTTGCCGGCCGGCGCAATCACCTCGCCGGATTTTGCGTCGGTAAGGTCATAATCGGGCTTCTGGCCCTTCCAGGCATCGGCGTTGAAGCCGGTGACCCAGCCCGCCTTATGCATGCGGAAAAGTGAGGTTTTGTAGAAGCGGTTGAGGATATCGTCGGTGGACAGGCCGAGCGCATACATCAGCGTTGTCGCTGGCAGCTTCCGTTTCCGGTCGATACGAACATTCAGAATGTCCTTGGCGTCAAACTCGAAGTCGAGCCAGGATCCACGGTAGGGAATGATCCGCGCGGCGAACAGCAGCTTGCCGGACGTATGGGTCTTGCCCTTGTCGTGATCGAAGAACACACCTGGCGAACGGTGCATCTGCGAAACGATAACGCGCTCGGTTCCGTTGACGATGAACGTACCCTTGTCGGTCATCAGCGGGATGTCGCCGAGATAGACCTCCTGCTCCTTCACCTCCTTGATCGACTTGGCTTCGGTTTCCTCGTCGATGTCGAAAACCACCAGCTGAAGGCGGACCTTAAGCGGCGCCTGATAGGTCAGGTCGCGCTGCATACACTCTTCGACATCGAACTTCGGTGGCTCGAACTCGTAGGAGACGTAATCGAGCACCGCGCGCTCCGAAAAGTCGCGGATCGGGAATACAGACTTGAAGACGCCGTCCAGGCCATCTTCCGTGCGCTGAGCCTGCGGCACGTTCATCTGCAAAAAGTGTTCGTAGGAGTCTCGCTGAACCTCGATCAGGTTCGGCATTTCAATGGCTTCGGGGATTTTCCCAAATGATTTCCGGATACGTTTTTTTTCCGTGAAGGAGAGCGCCATTTTGCATCCCTATTTGCCTGCGATCGAAGCCCCGGCTGCTTCGCGACCTCCATTGGTCGCGGCGCCCTGGCAAACTCCGACCGGCAGATTTCCGCCAGTCACGCGGAACGGCGACACCCCGGATGAGGCATCGCCGCGCTTTTAACCGAGCCATCCGTCTCCGCGCAGACGGAGGCCCTTACTCTACAAGGCCGCAGAATTTGCGACCGACGGGATCTTACTTGATCTCGACGGTTGCGCCTGCGTCCTCGAATTTCTTCTTGAGCTCTTCGGCTTCTTCCTTGGAAACGCCTTCCTTGATCGGCTTGGGCGCGCCTTCCACGAGCTCTTTGGCTTCCTTGAGGCCGAGGCCGGAAACCACTTCGCGAACCACTTTAATGACGCCGATTTTCTTTTCGCCGCCGGATGTAAGGATCACGTCGAATTCAGTTTTCTCTTCTGCCGCACCGCCAGCGTCGCCGCCGCCTGCTGCAGGACCAGCCACAGCAACAGCTGCAGCGGCTTTGATGCCACGCTCTTCGAGGTAGTCGTTGAGCTCTTTGGCTTCGAGGATGGTGAGGCCGAGGAGCTCATCACCGAGTTTTGCGATATCTGCCATTGTCTTTGTACTCTTCAGTTGAGGCTATTGAGAGGTGTTCGTTGGAAAGTTGACGCTAAGCCGAGGCTTGCTCCTGAATCGCATCGATCGCACCAGCAAGCTGCTGCCCAGGCGCGTTGAGACGCTGGGTGATCTGGCTGGCCTGACCCATGAGACGGGCCACAACCGTGGCGATCAGTTCCTCGCGAGACGGCAGGTTGGCCAGAGCCTTGATGCCATTGGCATCTAGCGCTTCACCATCCATAACCGCGCCGACGAGGCGTAGCTTTTCATTGTCCTTCGCATACTCCGAAGTGACTTTGGCAGGGACCGTTGGATCCTCGCCATAGGCAATGCCGACAGGTCCTTTGAAGAGGTCTGCCACCGCATCGCCGCCCTTGCCATCAAGGGCAACCTTGGCAATCCGGTTCTTGATGACCTTGAACCGCGCACCGCCTTCACGGAGCTTGGAGCGAAGGTCCGTCAACTCCGCAACGCTCATACCGGAATAATGCGTGACGATCACAGCGCCAGAGGTCTCGAAGATATCTTCGAGTTCTTGCCGTGCGACCTGCTTTCCAGCTCGATCCATTACGGGTCTCCATAACTAGAGCGACCGACCATTCGGACGCCCGGGTGTTCGCCAACCCCGGCCCAATCAGGCCGTTGCCGACAACCTGCCCGGGGCGCCTTGATCGGAAAGGGATGCAACCACCTCAGCGGCCTGCGCGTCCCCTCGTCTCGCCTCACCCCGTCTGCATAGGCATTCCAGAAGGAAACTTACCGCTTGGAAAAGCAGCCTATGGTCTCGGACAGGAAAGCGGGAGGCCCCGTAAACTGATTCCCGTGATCTCCCGCAAGCCGGGGTCGTTAACACCTTGCCCACAAGGACGCAAGTGCGCCCGTGCAAGTTTTTTCGATCTGTCAAGAAATTTTTCTTGCCCCCGATATCCACACCCCGGATTTCCCAAGGGATCTGGCTTTTATACGGCCCGGAAACCAAAGTTTTGTTGGACTAGTCCTGCACGATTTCATCGCACGTCGCGATGAGTCGGGCGATGTCGTGCGGGCGGGACAAGCGATGATCCCCGTCCTTAACGAGCGTGAAGGTGAGGTCGCTCGAGGTAATCGTCTCTACGAGGGCCTGGGCATGGGAAAAAGGCACGTCCTCATCGCGCATGCCCTGCAGGATCCGCACGGGCCCTTCAAACTCGAACGGGGCGCCCATCACGCTGTATTTCGCCCCGCTTTCGATCAAACTCCGTGTGATCGGCACCGGGTCACCATAGGCCGATGGCTGCATCCAGACGCCATCCTGGGTGATCGCGAACCGCCCCTCGGGCGGCATTGATGGCCACATCAGCCGGGACGTAAAATCCGGCGCCGGGGCGATCAGAACCATCCCGGCGACGCGGCCGGACCGCGCCTTTGCCGCCAAAAGCGCCATCCACGCCCCCATGGACGAGCCGACGAGCACCTGATCAGTGTCTGAAACGGTATCAAAGACGCTCAGAGTATCAGCATGCCAATCTGCGATAGTGCCATCGGCGAATTCCCCTTCCGATTCCCCATGCCCGGAATAGTCAAACGCTGTGAAGCCGTGACCCGCCTTGATCGCCCAAGCTTCAAGCTCAAGCACCTTTGTGCCCTGCATGTCAGAATTGAATCCGGACAGCCAGGTAAAGCTTTTGCCAGACCGGCTGGCAGTATGGCGATAGGCCAGTTTTCCTTTGGGGCCGTCGATGAACCGCGTCTCACTCATCCATCATACTCCCGCGCCCAGGCGCGCACATCCTCAACAAACAGGTCCGGCTCTTCCATGGCCGCGAAATGTCCACCGCGCGGCACCTCACTCCACCGCGTCAGATTATACGCGCGCTCAACCCAACTGCGCGGTGGCGGGCTGTAAAGCGCTTCGCCCGGGAAATTGGCAAAAGCTGTCGGTGTCTCGCATCGAACGCCCTCGGGGAGCGCCGGTCCACCCTCCTGGAAGAAAGCGTTGTAGTACCAAACCGACGTCGTGAAGGCGTCATTGACCAGATAGATCATCACATTGGTGAGAAGCTGGTCCCGCGAATAGACCTCGAAGAGTGACTTGTTCCGCAAGTCGCTCCAGCCATGGAATTTCTCTCCAATCCAGGCGAGTTGGCCCATTGGGCTATCATGCAGGCCATAAGCCAGCGTCTGGGGCTTTGTCGCCTGCTGCATAAAGTATGACCCACCGGCCTGCATCGCGGCCTGTGTCCGCTGCATCCAGGCTGTCTCCTCCTCGGACTGCGGCGTTGCCGGCGTTGGCCGAAAGCCGATCATGTTGAGATGAATGGCGCGCACGCCGCCCCTTCCGTTGTGGGTGCCATGGTTCAGCCCGAGATGACTGGTCACCATTGCGCCCCAGTCACCGCCCTGGGCGAGATACGTTTCATACCCGAGAACATCCCGCATGAGCGCATCCCAGAGTGCCGCCGTCGCGCGCTGCCCCAGCGGCGCCTTGGGTTTTCCGCTCCAACCGTACCCAGGGAGCGACGGGATGATCAGGTCAAAGGCATCGGCGGCGTCCCCACCATGCTCGCTTGGGAAGGCGAGTTTGGGGATGGCGTCCCAAAACTCGAAGACCGATCCTGGCCAACCATGGGTGAGAATGAGCGGACGTCGCCCGCCAGCCTCACCCACCACGTGCACAAAGTGGATGTCCAGCCCATCGACCGCGGCTTTGAAGTGGGGATATCGATTCAACTCGGACTCAGCCGCACGCCAATCATATACGCTGAGCCAATAGGCCTGCAGATCCCGGAGGGTCTCGCCGTCCATGCCGTACGCCCAGCCGGCGCCCTCCGCTTCGTGCGGCCAGCGATAGTCTTCCACCCGCGCGCGAATGCGATCGAGCACGCCGTCTTCAATCGCAATTTCAAAAGGAGTAGCGTGTGCCATGGCCTCGGCTCCATCCCGTGATCGAGCCCATTAGGCTGTGCTCGTCCGGGCGGGTCAACCGCGATGGAATTGCTGCGGCGCACCTTCGTCCTATCTCAGGACGCTAAAGCTGCCCCGCAGTGTCGCAAGGATATGCCATGGCCGCCGTCGACCCCGTCCCGGAAAAACGAGCGCGTGCACCGCAATGGTGGCGGTACCTCATGCTCTTGCGTCGGCGCCTGGCACGCCCGATCAATCACTCTGAGGTTGTCGAACACGTCCGCGAGGAAGGCCACGTCACGGGCCGGTACATTTTCATGACGGTGATGAGTTGCGGGGTGGCTACGCTTGGTCTCTTGCTCTCTTCACCCGCCGTCATTATCGGCGCGATGCTGATCTCTCCCCTGATGGGGCCGATTATGGCCCTGGGATTCTCCCTCACCATCCTGGAATGGTCTGCCCTCCGCCGGGCGCTAGTAGCCCAGGTCAGCGGCGTGGTGGCGGCGGTCGCCATCGCCTTTCTACTCGTCTGGATTTCACCCTTGAAAGAGGTGACCCAGGAAATCGTTGCGCGCTCTGCCCCGAACTTGTTCGATCTGGGCGTCGCAGTGTTCTCGGGCCTTGCGGGTGGGTACGCGGTGATCCACCGCAAGGGCGAAACCATTGTCGGTGTCGCCATCGCCACTGCCTTGATGCCACCGCTCGCCGTGGTGGGATACGGTCTGGCCGTGGGCAATTGGAGCGTGGCAGGCGGCGCCTTTTTCCTGTTCATGACAAACCTCTTGGCCATCGCGTTCTGCGTGGTGGCGCTGTCCAAGCTCTACGGCTTCGGCGAGGAACACAGCCCCCGCCACACACTTTGGCAGTCGACACTCATCCTCACAGTGTTTGGTGCGTTGTCGGTTCCGCTCGGCGTGGCTTTGAGCGATATCGCCTATCAGACGACGGTCTCGAACCAGATCCGCAGCCGGATTCTGGAACCCTTCCCATCGGACGATGCCCGCTTGTCCGAGTTCAACATCGTTTTTCCACCAGGAGAGATTCGCGTCACTGCCACGGTAATGACGCACAGCCCCGTGCCCGATGCGACGTCCCGTCTCGAGGAAACCCTCAATCAAAGGTTCGACCGACCTGTACAAGTTCGGTTGGACCAGTTGATCATGAATGAAGGTCGCTCTCTGGAGGCCGAACAGCTGCTCGCCATGGCGGATAACTCGCTCGCAGAGCCCCTACGCGCGGAGATTCAACGTGTTGAAAACATCGCAACGCGCTACGCGACTGACCGCGCCCTCGCAGCCGCAATTCCCTTTCCAGTCAAAGCCCGCGAGATCGACAATGAACTGAAGATCGCTGTGTTCGTCGCATCCAGCTCAGACGCCTATACGTTGCGCGCCTATCGTGAGATCGAAGCCAGCCTGACGCGCAATTTCAACGACTGGAACCTGACGGTGATCCCACCGGTGACAGACCTGCCAAGCGTGCCCTTCGCAGAGAATTCTTCGGAACTGACACAATCCGCCGTGGACGTGTTGGAAGACATCGACTGGACGCTTGCCCGTTGGCAGGCGGCGGGCGCGGACATCACCGGTCACGTGGCGCTCTCCGATGCGTCGACTGCCGATCTGGCTCAGGCCCGCGCTGAAAGCGTTGCGGTTTGGCTGCTAGACCATGGCCAGGAAGCCCAGGCCTCAAGCGCGCTCAAAGCGATTGATACGACGCGGATTTCGCCAATCGAAGTCTCTGCCCAACTCAACGCGGTGAGCGTGCTTCCACGCGGCGGCACGGCGCCATCGGCTCGCACCCGCGCTATTGATTAACACAGACCGTCGCTGGGGTTCGATCTCACCCCGCTGGGGAAGTTCATTGCATTTTTACAAAGGCCACATATTGTGCACCGCAACATATTGATGTCTGGGGCCAGGAAAATCGAATGCTGTACACGCTCGTTGAATTAAACCGCGCGGCCATGGCCCCTTTGCGCATGGCGGCCAAGGCCAGCCGCATCGCCGCCCAAAGCCCTCTGAACCCATTTGCAAAAACAGATTACGGCCGCGCCCTCGGCGCGATGACCGACGTTTTCGAAAGCGCAACACGCTTCTACGGAAAGCCCGATTGGCAAATCGCCTCGACCCGTATCAACTCAGTCGAAGTGGCCGTCACGCCCGAAACGGCCTGGTCATCGCCCTGGTGCAAGCTGGTGCATTTCAAGCGCGATGAGCGCTCCATGGCATTCGCCTGCGGAGAAGACGCCGCGCCGCAGCCACGTCTGATGATCGTTGCGCCGCTCTCAGGTCACTACGCAACCCTCTTGCGCGGCACCGTCGAAGCGTTCCTGCCGACCCATGAAGTCTATATCACCGACTGGGCCGATGCACGCATGGCGCCGATCTGGCTGGGTCGGTTCGACCTTGATGACTATATCGACCATATCCAGATCATGCTGCGTGAAGTGGGTGCAGGCGCAAACCTTCTGGCGGTGTGCCAGCCGGGTCCTCCTTCGCTTGCCGCAATCGCCCTGATGGCAGAAGACGACAGCCCGCATCTGCCGGCCACGATGACTTTCATGGGCTCGCCGATTGATTGCCGCAAATCCCCAACCGTTCCAAACCTGCTCGCTGAAGAGCGCGACTTCAGCTGGTTTGAGCAGAACATGATCTACACAGTGCCCGCGCCCTATCCCGGCATGGGCCGGCGCGTTTATCCAGGCTTTGTGCAGCTTTCCAGCTTCATGAACATGAATTGGGGACGCCATGTCGACGCTCACTGGCGTTTCTTCAACCATCTGGTCGAAGGCGATGGCGACGGCATCGAGAAGCACCGCGGCTTCTATGATGAGTATCTTTCGGTCCTTGACCTGACCGAAGAGTTCTACTTGCAGACCATCCAGCGCGTCTTCCAGGAGCACCACCTCGCCCGCCGTATCTTCAAGCATCGCAGTCGGCTGGTGAAGCCTGAATTGATCGAGACCGTCGCCCTGATGACTGTCGAGGGCGAGAAGGACGATATTTCGGGCATCGGCCAGACCCAGGCGGCCCATACGCTGTGCACCGGCATCCCAGACCATATGCAGCTGGACTACATCCAGCCAGAAGTCGGCCACTATGGCGTTTTCAACGGGTCGCGCTTCCGCTCTGAGATCGTGCCCCGCGTGAATGAGTTCATCAACAGGTTCGCGCCAGAGGCGGCCGGTTCAGTTGCCCAGACTGCGAAACCACACCTTCGCCGGGTGGTATGACATTACGATTTTGGAACGCCCTTAGGTAACCTCGGCAACCCATCGTCGAAGTCAAAGAAGGGCGCTTTTTCCGAAGTCCAGATATGGACAACCGGGTCCGCGGGCACTGGGCTGTCCAAGCTTCCGATACGTAGAACTGCGCGTTTTTGCTCGGGATACAGAGCAACTAAATGGGTACCGCACTTTGGGCAAAAGTAGCGGTACTTTCCGGGGCTGGATTCGATAGATGCAACAACGTCGCCGCCGACAGTCCATTGGAAGCCTTCATACGCTGTAAGCGCTGTGGTGTTGAAGGCGGCAGAATGGATTTTTCGGCAGGTTTCGCAGTGGCAGTGTCCCAACGGAGACAGAAGCCCGCCCGCCTCATATTGAACGGCTTTACAGAAACAGCTGCCCTTCAATGAATCACTCATTCCATTTTCCCCAACTTACGACATTCCAAGCTTGTTCTGTCGCTTCCAGCACAGCAAGCTCAAACTCGTCAGAATGGAGAAACGCGGACCCAACTTTCCCCGTTTTGGTGAAATTTCGCGCGAAAGTTTCCCGCCACCCGCGAGTTGTGCTTTTGGGAGTTTGAGACGCGGGGATACCCAATATGGAACTTTCGAAGCGCCGGGCCGGGCCGCGCGCGACCCTCTTTTTGTGGCTGTTGTTTAGCCTCGCGGCGCTGGGCCTCACGCTCTTTTCAGGCGTGAACCACGACTACAGCTCCTATGTCCAACACTGGCAGTTGCTGCTCGATTCCGCCAATCCGTGGGCCAGCGAACATCTGGGTCAACCGATCGATTTCAACGCCTATGGGCCGGGCAATCTCGCCCTCGCTCCCGCACTTTCCCTCCACGCGTTGGCGCCAAAGATCTGCCTGTCTTTGGCGATGTTCCTCGTCGCGCTGATCCTCTCTGATGAGTCTGCGCAGCAGGGCACACGCGGCCGCGACGGACTTCTTTCGCCAGCCTTCCTGCTTGCGCTGTGTCCACTCACGGCCGTTTACGTGTACGGGTTCGGGTCCAATGACGCCTTGGCCGCGCTTTCGGTGGCCGTGGCCCTGCGCATGCGGTCGAACGGCCGCTTTGCGCTGGCCGGAACGGCCCTGGCCATTGGAGCCCTGGTGAAGTTCTACCCCCTCCTATTTGTCCCGCTTTTCGCTTTTTCTGCAGACGGGCGAGTCCAACTTCGGACTTTCATCTCGGCAACCGCTGTCTTTCTGGGTGGGATGGGAGCTGCCTATCTCGCCTGGGGGGCGGATATCTTTGCGCCCTTCCTCTACGCCACTGAGAGAGCCCCGAAGATGTTGTCGATCCTGCGTTTGCTGGACCCGGCATCCGCGCGGTTGGGAGGCGAAGCAATGGTGGAGTGGCTGATCGACTTCAACTCCCTTCTCGTTGTGGCCGTGGCCTCTCTCTTTGCCCTCTACGCGACTTTGGCGCGTCTCGACTGGCGGGTCGCCACGAGCACGGGCATCCTCCTGATCCTGATGACTTATAAAGTCGGTCACCCGCACTTCTACCTGCCTTGGCTTGTGGCCTATGCTTGGCTCGGGACACAGGCCGCACCGGAACTGCGCCGTCTCTACACCCGCGCCTTTGCCCCGCTGGCCATCTTTCTCAGCCTGTTCTCACTGCTCGTCCTCGTCAGCGGTTTCACCGGACAGGAGTGGTACTTGCACGGGCCCTGGCGCGTCGCCCGCCCGCTTGGCGCGGCAGCCTTTAACCTTTTGGCGCTTTACGGGCTTTGGCGGGCGCGCGGGGTTTTGCTGAAGTCCCCAATCAGAGGGTTTTCCCTTAGCTGGTAGGGTCCTCGTCTTCAAAGAGGCCGGCTTGCATTTGCCCGGGCGGCTTGAGACCCATGCGCTGATAGGCCAGCGGCGCCGCCACACGGCCGCGAGGCGTGCGTGCGACATAGCCCTTTTGCATCAGAAATGGCTCGATGACGTCCTCGACGCTGTCGCGCGCTTCGCTGAGCACGGCGGCCAGGGTATCGACACCGACGGGGCCGCCTGCATAGGTCTTCACGAGGGCATCGAGATAGCGCCGGTCGAGGGCGTCCAGGCCTTCTTCGTCGACTTCGAGGCGAGCGAGCGCGCGATCGGCAGCATTGCGATCAATCTTCGTGCCCTCGGCATCGGCAAAGTCGCGCACCCTGCGCAGGAGCCGCAGGGCAATTCTTGGGGTCCCACGTGCGCGGCGGGCGATTTCCACCGCGCCATCTTCGGTGATCGGAGCCTGCAACTTTGCAGCAGCCGCGCGCACAATCAGTGCGAGCTGTTCCGGTTCATAGAATTGCAGGCGAACCGGGATGCCAAACCGGTCGCGCAGGGGCGTTGCGAGCAGGCCAGCACGTGTGGTTGCACCAACCAGCGTAAAGGGCTGCAGGTCCAGCCGGACAGACCGCGCAGACGGCCCCTCACCGATCACGATATCAACCGCATAGTCCTCCATGGCAGGATAGAGGATTTCCTCCACGGCGGCGGGCAGGCGGTGGATCTCGTCAATGAAAAGCACGTCATTGGCTTCAAGATTGGTGAGGATCGCGACGAGGTCTCCGGCCTTGGCAATGACCGGACCCGACGTGGCGCGGAAGCCCACGCCCATTTCGCGGCTCAGGATCTGCGCCAGCGTCGTCTTGCCGAGCCCTGGCGGGCCAAACAGCAGCACATGATCGAGCGCTTCGGCCCGGCCCCGCGCCGCCTCAACATACACTTTCAGGTTCGATTTCGCCGTGTCCTGACCGATATAGTCGGTAAAGGTTTGTGGCCTCAGTGCCCGGTCCAGCGCCTCGCCGATCTGCGCCTCGGGGTCGGTGATCGATCCTTCCCGGCTCATGATGGGCTAAGCTCTTGGAGCGCGGCTTTGATCAGGGCAGCGGTGTCAGCCTCGCTATCAGACTTCGCGGCGGCAGCCACAGCGCGGGCGGCATCTGTAGGGCCATAGCCGAGGTTTTGCAGCGCCGAGATAGCTTCCTGCCGCGCGCCGCTAGCGGGAGCTGTGGCCTGGCTGGCAAGGCCCGGCGCAGCCTTCACGCCGAAGCTACCGAACCGGCCCAGCGGCGGGGCCTTGCCGGCCAGTTCGCCCACGATCCGCTCTGCCAGCTTCTTACCGACGCCCTTGGCGCGCGTGACCGTGGCCACGTCTCCCAGGGAGATGGCGTCCATGAGTTCGGCCGGGCTGATCGCATCCAGCAGGGCCATGGCCGCCTTGCCCGCCACACCATGGACATCCTGCAAGCGAACAAACCATGCGCGCTCTTCATCCGTCGGGAAGGCGTACATGGTGATCGAGTTTTCCGTGACCTTGGTCTCGATATGCAGCTCGGCCTGATCGCCTGGGCTGAGCTTGGCCAGCAGGCGCGAGCCAGCCTGCGCCACATATCCGACGCCGTTGACATCGATTAACACGGTGTCTGCGCCGACCGCCGCAATCTCGCCCTTCAGCCGACCGATAATCATGCCACCCTCCCCGGCACATTGTGGAAGTGTGCTGCGCAAATGGCGCAGGCAAGCGCGTCGGCGGCGTCAGCCGTGACCTTTCCGGCCCGGGGCAGAAGGCGCTGGACCATGAACGCGACCTGGTCTTTGTCTGCCCCACCCGTGCCCACCACGGCGAGCTTGATCTGGCGCGGGGCATGCTCGGAGACGGTCACACCTTCACGCGCCAGAGCTGCCATGGCTGCACCGCGCGCCTGGCCAAGCTTCAGCGCACTCCGCGGACCCGCATTCACGAGCGTTTCCTCAACGCCCGCTGCATGGGGTCGGTAGGCCAGCACCAGAGCAGACACCTCTGAAAAGATGCCCGCGAGTCGCACGGCCAGGGGGGCACTGGGGTCCACTTTGATCACGCCATGGGCCACATGGATGAGCCGAGCACCAACCTGATCAACAACGCCCCAACCCGTGGCACGCAAACCAGGGTCGATCCCGAGAATACGATTCGTCTGTGTCATAGGGGTGTAGTGTAACGCGTGTGATTAACAGCGTCTTGCGATTT
>JBCBGZ010000036.1:0-25317 GCA_038526245.1 Pseudomonadota bacterium | reverse complement strand
CCCATGGCGTGATGGCTGTGTTTGGTCCGTTTAACTTTCCGGGTCACTTGCCGAATGGACACATCGTTCCGGCCCTGCTCGCCGGGAACACGTGCGTTTTCAAACCGTCTGAGTTGGCGCCATCCGTTGCGACCATCATGGTAGAGTGTTTTGAATCCGCCGGACTGCCCAAGGGATGTCTCTCGGTTGTTCAGGGTGGACGCGAAACGGGCGCCGCACTTCTGGAAGCCGATATCGATGGCCTCCTGTTCACTGGATCAGCGAAGACAGGGACTTTTTTCCACAAGCATTTCGGAGGTCGGCCGGAGATCCTGCTGGCCTTGGAAATGGGTGGGAACAACCCGCTCATCATATGGGAACCAGCAGGCGTAGACGCGGCCGCCGATATTGCTGCCCAGGGCGCCTTCCTGACAACGGGTCAGCGCTGTTCCTGTTCGCGCCGGGTGATCCTACCCGAGGGGAGTTGGGGTGATCAGGTCGTCGATGCGATCATCGCGCGGGCCGAAGGGTTGAAAATCGGCAGTTGGGACGAGCCTGGAATATTCATGGGCCCATTGGTTTCCCCGGCCGCCGCAAAGGCCGCAGTTGATTTCCAGGCGATGCTGGAGAGCAAAGGTGGGAAAATCCTGTCGCCATTGGTCCAGGCAGATAGCGATAAGGGCTTTGTCACCGCAGGCGTAATGGATGTGTCGGGCGGTGCAGGCATTCCCGATGAGGAGCTGTTCGGCCCGCTGATGCAAATTATTCGCGTGCCGACGTTTGAGCGCGCGATCGAAGTGGCCAACGATACGCGCTACGGCCTTGCTGGCGGGCTCGTCTGCGATGATGACATGGCCTGGATCACCGCCAGCGAGCAGATGCGTGCGGGAATCCTGAACCGTAACCGTCCCACCGCGGGCGCGAGCGGGACGATGCCCTTTGGTGGACCTGGCTTGTCCGGCAATCATCGGCCCAGCGCATGGTACGCGGCCGATTATTGCGCGTGGCCGCAGGCAAGTCAGGTCGCTGACAAGGCTGAACGGCTCTCCGCCCAGGGCTTTCCCTCATGAGCGCCGTCGAGGTAAATTTCGACGGTCTGATCGGGCCAACACACAATTATGGTGGGCTGAGCGACGGCAACCTCGCCAGCGCCAAGAACGCTGGTGATGTGTCGAATCCGCGCGAGGCTGCGCTTCAAGGCCTTGAGAAGATGCGGATGATGGTGCGCTCAGGGCTGACCCAGGGCGTACTGCCGCCTCAACCCCGGCCCGACGACTGGACTTTCATCGACACGCGCCTGACCGGGGAACACACCGGATTCGATGCCGCGCGAGACATTCCTCCGGCTGCCAGGGCGGACCCCCGCCTTCTGAAGATAGCTTACAGCGCCAGTTCCATGTGGGCGGCAAACGCAGCGACGGTGTCGCCGTCTGCCGACACACTGGACGGTGAGTTGAAGCTGACCGCGGCAAACCTCACCAGCATGCTGCACCGCAGTTTCGAACACCAGACAACCGCTGAGGTCTTGCGCCAGGTTTTCAGGTCCACATCGAGCACTTCTGTGGGGCGTGTTTTCCCGGCGATACACTCGCATCCAGATTTTGGGGATGAGGGCGCGGCCAACCATGTTCGCCTGTGTGCCGCCCATGGCGATGAAGGCGCTGAACTGTTCGTCTATGGCCGCCGGGCCGGAGAAAGCACAGCGGGATTTCCTGCGCGACAGACCCTCGAGGCAAGCCAGGCCGTTGCGCGGGCCCATGGCCTAAGACCGGAACGCACGGTGTTTGCCCGTCAGGCGCGCCGCGCCATTGATGCGGGGGCGTTTCACAATGATGTCGTCTGCGTGGGCACGCTCGACACGCTGTTCTTCCACGAGCATGCATTCGAAGACACCGACGGTACGCTGGATGCGCTGCGCCGGGCAGGCGATGGCTTGTATGAGCTTAAACCCGTCATGGTGCCCGATGCGGAAGTGCCCCTTGCGGATGCTGTGTCGAGCTATCTTTTCAACTCTCAGCTCTTGCAGATGCCCGGTGAAGACCGGCTTGTGCTCGTGGCGCCTACGGAGACGCGCGATACGACTTCAACCGCGCGCTATTGCGAGGCTCTGGTCGCGGGCAACGGCCCCATCGGCCGCGTGGAATATGTCGATGTGCGCCAATCCATGCGCAATGGCGGTGGGCCAGCGTGTTTGCGGCTGCGTGTCGTGCTGACAGATGCGGAACTGGCAGGCGTCCATGGCGGCGTGGTCCTGGATGAGGCCAAGATCAATAAGTTGCAAGACGTGGTACGGCTGACCTACCGAGACGCGCTGTCGCCTTCAGATTTTGCCGATCCCGATTTCGCAGTAGAGGCACTCGAGGCTTACGAGGCGATTGTGGCGGCGCTTGACCTGCCAAGTCTGGCTTGAGGGGGGCGAGAATGGATCTGACGCTTTACTCCTATTGGCGTTCGTCTGCGGCCTATCGAGTCCGAATCGCGCTGAACCTGAAAGGCGCGGCGTATGAACAGATCGCGGTGAACATTGCGCCAAAGGTGCTTGAGCATCGTGGGGACAGTTACCGAGCGATCAATCCGCAAATGCGCGTTCCAACCTTACTGGTGAATGGCGAACCCTTGACCCAGTCCATGGCCATGCTCGAGTGGATTGAGGAGACGTTGTCCGGCCCGACGCTGCTGCCCGTTGAGCCCTTGGCGCGGGTGCGGTGCCGCGCATTTGCGCAGACCATTGTGAGCGATATTCACCCTGTTCAGAATATGTCTGTGCTTGCCTCGCTTCGTTCAGACTACGGCGCAGACGATGAGGGCGTTCGGGCCTGGATACACGGTGTGATGACGCGCGGCTTTGAGGCTCTGGAGACAATGGCCAGGGCGCGAGCAGACACACAGTTTCTCTTTGGCGATCGGCCCACTTTCGCCGACATTTGTCTCGTGCCGCAACTCTACAATGCGCGCCGTTTCGCGGTTCCGCTGGAACCCTATCCGCGACTTCTCGAAATCGATGCTGCTGCGAGAGCCCTGCCAGCTTTTGAAGCTGCCGCGCCCGAGTCGCAGCCGGACGCGCCTGATCCTGCCTAGTTCGACATACCGCCTTTGAGAACATAGTGGCCGGCGCTCATATCGAACATTTCGCCGATATCTGGGTGGCTCACAGGCGTTTCGCTGTCGTCGGGTAGCAGATTTTGCTCGCTGACATAGGCGACGTAGTGCGTGCGCTCATTCTCTGCGAAGAGATGGTAGTAAGGCTGGTCCTTATGGGGACGGACTTCCTCTGGGATGGACTCGTACCACTCGTCAGAATTGGCAAATTCCGGGTCGACGTCGAAGATTACGCCCCGGAACGGGAAGACGCGATGTTTCACAACCTGGCCAATCTGATATTTGGCCTGGCGCGAACGGGCGAGAAAATTTGGCTGCGCTTCGCCATAGGCGGCGGTCGCCTCTTCCTTTGCGGAGACGGTTTCCTCGCGGCGGAATTTTCCCGCGAGCTTCTGCAGAAAGCGTGTTGGACTACTCATTACCCGCCCTTGTGCTACACCTTACATCAACGAACAAGATTTGGGCCACACCATGGCGAGCGAAAATGCTGGCCAGGGGCGCAAACGCGCCAAACCTGGCCGGCCCGGAAAGGCACCGCCGCTCTATGCGGCGGTCGACCTTGGTACAAACAATTGCCGGCTGCTGATTGCAAAGCCCGGCCGAACTGGCTTTCGGATTATCGACAGCCACAGCCAGATTGCGCGTTTGGGTGAGGATCTCGCACATACGGGGCGCATTTCGGATGCCGCGATTGAACGCGCCATGGATGCGCTCACGAAAATTCGAGACAAGCTGCGTTCGAAAAAAGTGGCCCATGTTCGGTGTATCGCCACCGAGGCCTGCAGGCGGGCCGAAAACGGAACTGACTTCATCACCCGGGTGCGAGATGAACTGGGGCTGACATTCAAGATCATCGGACCCGGCGAGGAGGCGCGTCTTGCGATGGTCGGCTGCCACGACCTGTTTGAAGGGGACAGTCAACACGTCGTCGTGCTGGATATCGGCGGCGGGTCCACTGAGCTTTCCTTGGTGAACGCGAACAAGGTTCGAAAAGCAGGCGGTGTGAAGGCACTTGTGAGCGCCGACGTGATCGAATTGTGGGGCTCGCTGCCCCTCGGTGTCGTGACATTGTGGGATGCGTTCAAACACCTGCCGGAGCCGGACGCCTATTATGCCATGCGCGCCCATGCCGTCGACGTGTTGGCAAACTGGAAGCATTCTGGCCGCGCTGCCGAAGCGATTGGAACCCGCGGACACATCATCGGCACATCGGGGACTGTGACGTGCCTGGCGGGGGTGCACCTGAAACTGGAAAAGTACCGGCGCAGCGATGTGGACGGTGTGTGGATGGACCGAAGTGAAGCCGGGGCCGCGATCGAACAACTGGTCACGCTTGGGCCGAAAGGGCGGGCAAAGCTGCCCACGATCGGCACAGACCGCGCCGAACTCATGCTGTCGGGCTGTGCCATTCTGGATGCGGTGTGGGAGACGTTCCCGACCGATAGGATGCGCATCGCCGATCGTGGCTTGCGGGAAGGCCTGCTGTTGACCATGATCCACGGACCCAAGCGCAAGGACCGTCGACGGCGCGGCGGAAAGCGGCGCGGAAAGCCGGTCTCGTCGAAGAACGCTTCTGACAAAAGCGAAACGAAGGTCAAAAGCGAATGAGTGGCGACGAAAAAAGACGGTGGAAGGGTCCGTCCAGCGACAAGAAAAAACGCTCCTCCGGCCGCCAGATGGGCGAGCGCAAAATCATCGCCCACAATGCGGAGAAAGAAAGTTCAAAACGCTGGATCGAGCGGCAATTGGCGGACCCCTATGTGCGCCAGGCGCGGGACGCTGGGTATCGCTCGCGTGCGGCGTATAAGCTCAAGGAGATTAATGAGAAGGCCAAGATCAGTTTCCGCGGCAAACGGGTCGTGGACCTTGGCTGCGCGCCCGGCGGGTGGCTACAGGTTGCCCGCGAGTTCGGCGCTGCGGAAATTGTCGGCATCGATTTGCTGGATGTGGAGCCGGTCGAAGACATCCTCATCATCAAAGGCGACATCGCAGAAATGGCGGATGTCGAAGCCATGAAAGCAGGGCTTTCCGGGCCGCCGGATATTGTCCTGTCAGATATGGCCGCGAATACGACCGGGCACAAATCGACCGACCATCTGCGCACTGTTGCATTGGTCGAACTGGCGCTGGATTTCGCCGTGGCCAACCTGGCGCCCGGCGGGGCCTTTATCTCAAAGGTGTTCCAGGGCGGGGCAACCAAGGATGTGCTCGATCGGCTGAAAGCGCATTTCTCCGACGTTAAACACATTAAGCCGCCAGCCAGCCGGGCAGGTAGCCCGGAGATATTTGTCGTAGCGAAGGGCTTTAAGCGTCAGGCTGGCCACAAATAGCATCTGGAAGGACATCACCATGCTGCAGAAACTCTGTTTCGCGATCGCAATATTCGGACTGATGGCGTGTGAAACGCCCGTGGCATCGTCCGATCAGATTGCAGCATCGCGCTACGAACGGATCGTCTTTGAGAGTGAAAAGGCCACCGCTGAGGAACGCGCCCGGTGCGAGGCGGTGGGCGGAGATGTCAGGCGTGCTGGCATGCGCGGTTGGGAGAACTGTATCCAACCATTTGCTGATGCTGGAAAAGCTTGTTCCGGTTCAGACGATTGTTTGGGAATGTGCTTTTTGGCTGAAGGCGATGGACACTTTGGCGAACTGACCACAGGCGGACGCTGTGCGCCGAATGACAGTCTCTTTGGGTGCAATACAGCGGTGGAAGAGGGCCGTATCACGCCGACACTTTGCGTGGATTAGGTCCTTCGCAGTTCAAAGCGTGGAAAGGGGCTTGGCTTCCCGGCGGGACTCCCTTAGGAGGCCAAAAAGGGAGCTCCCAACATGAAAATCCGCCAGGCTGTCACCTTTGATGACGTTCTGCTGCAACCCGGCCCCAGCGAGGTCATGCCCGCCCAGGTCGATGTGTCGACACGGCTGACCAAAGACATTGCGCTGAACATCCCGCTGCTCTCAGCTGCGATGGATACGGTCACGGAAGCACGTCTCGCCATTGCCATGGCCCAGTCCGGCGGCATCGGCGTTATCCACCGGAATTTGAGCGTTGAGGAACAGGCCGGGCAGGTGACCCAGGTCAAGAAATTCGAGTCCGGCATTGTGATGAACCCGGTCACAATCTCTCCTACAGCGACCCTTGGTGAATTGCGCGAGTTGAAGTCCCGCACGGGCTTTTCCGGAATTCCGGTCGTTGAGGAGAGCGGCAAGGTTGTCGGCATCATCACGAACCGTGATACGCGCTTTGTCGAAGATGAAAGCGAAACCGTTGCCAGCTTGATGAGCCGCGAAGTGATCAGTGTGCGCATGGACACGCCGATTGAAGATGCACGGCGCTTGCTCCACGAGTATCGCATCGAGCGGTTGATCATCGTCGATGATAATGATCGCTGTGTCGGCCTGTTGACTGTGAAGGATATGGACAAGGCGGCTGTGAACCCGAATGCCGCCAAGGATGAGGCCGGTCGCTTGCGCGTGGCTGCCGCGTCCACCGTGGGAGATGAAGGCTTTGAACGGACGGCGGCGTTGATTGAAGCCGGTGTAGACGCCGTAATTATCGACACAGCCCATGGTCACAGCGCTGCGGTCTCACAGGCCGTGACGCGGGCCAAGACGATTTCGAACTCAGTGCAGATCATTGCTGGCAATGTCGCCACGGGCGATGCAACCAAAGCGCTGATCGATGCGGGCGCCGACGCGGTGAAGGTCGGCATCGGGCCAGGTTCAATCTGCACCACCCGGATCGTGGCAGGTGTGGGCGTACCCCAGCTCACTGCCATTGAGGATTGCGCCGAGGCCGCCAGCACCACGGGAACGCCGATCATCGCGGATGGCGGCATCAAGTTTTCGGGCGACTTCGCCAAGGCAATCGCTGCGGGCGCCTCGACCGCGATGATGGGGTCAATCTTCGCCGGCACGGAAGAAGCGCCCGGCGAGGTCTTCCTCTACCAGGGGCGCAGCTACAAATCCTATCGCGGCATGGGCAGCCTTGGCGCGATGGCGCGCGGTTCCGCTGATCGCTATTTTCAGAAAGATGCGAGCCAGGAAAAGCTCGTGCCCGAGGGTATTGAGGGGCAGGTGCCGTTCAAAGGGCCGATCGGGCCGATTGTGCACCAGATGGTCGGCGGTCTGCGCGCGGCCATGGGATATGTGGGCGCGAAGACGATTGCTGAACTCCACGAGAAAGCCGAGTTCATCCAGATCACCGGCGCGGGGCTGCGGGAGTCACACGTGCATGATGTGACCATGACGCGCGAAACGCCGAATTACAGTATTCCTAGGGGGTGAGTTCGTCGTTTGCTTTTGGCTTTGCGGGTTTGCTCAGCTTATAGAAGACATTGTCGATTGTCGTGGCGACCACAATCGTCGCGATTAATATGGACACTATTATCGCGGATTCCGCGATTGAGACGTCAGCTCTTTCCGAAGAGTCAGCCGCGCCGACAAAAGCTTGTCCGATGAACAAAATCAAAAGTGCTGCCGCTATGACGCGGAGTGTGGCCTGAAGCTGCCGCGCACCCAGACCCTCATTTTCCTTGATGGCGGGCAAAGCAATGGCCCACATGGTTGCCACAAAGGCGTACATGCCCATCAAGTAGGAGATTATGCGGCGAACGGTTTCTGCTTCCATGACCTACTCGTCATGGGTGGTTGGCTAAAGGTCAAGGGCCAAGCGTCCGGGCCGGTGTGACCTTGGCTACCGCCCCGGATAGAAGTGCTTTTCCGCTTCGATGTCGACGGCGTAGTCCTGTCGGAGCGTCTTTGAAATCCGGTTGAAGGTTGTTCGCCGGATAGGGGCGTGGCCGCGGAAGAATTTGCGCAGCGTCACAGTAGACACACCCGCCTTTGCGGCAAATTCCTGATAACTCTCGGCCAGTTCGGCTTCAAAGTCCCTACAGTTGATCGTCGTCCCACGTTCGCACATCTCTCGCCTCCTGCGTGATTTCTGGTGAATTCGTCGAAAGTTTTCGACAAGACGAGCAAAGGCCGGGCCAGACTTGCTCCCAGCGTGGATCGATGGTCGTGTGATGGGCAGGCAACACAACACAGGGAGACGGCGAGATGGACCTCGGCTTGAAAGGTAAGTCAGCGATCGTGCTGGGCGGTACGCGGGGCATTGGGCGTGCAATCGCAGAAACCCTGGCTGATGAAGGCACCCATGTTGGCGTGTGCGCGCGCAATGCAGAGCAGGTTGCCGAAACGGTTTTAGCACTGGAAGCACAAGGCGTGAAAGCAACCGGCGCCTCAGTCGACATTATGGATGCCAGCGCGCTGCAAGACTGGATCAGGTCTGCCGGCGAAACGTTGGGCGGCATCGATATGCTGTTTTCCAATGCCGGCGCCATGGCGCAGGGCAATGACCCGTCCTCGTGGGAAAAGAATTTCAATCTGGATGTGCTCGGCGCTGTGAACGCATTCGACGCGGCAGAGCCGCTTCTCGGCGCGGCAGCCGAAGCGTCCGGCGATGCGGCATTCATTATTATCGCGTCGATATCTGCGGCCCAAGCCGACAATGCCGGAAGCTATGGTCCCATCAAAGCCGCCTTGATCCACATGGCGAAGGGCCTCTCGCGCCAGCACGCCTCCCGTGGCATCCGCACAAACGTCGTGTCGCCCGGCATGGTCTATTTCGAAGGCGGAATCTGGCACCAGGTCGAGCAAGGGATGCCTGACTTCTTCAAGCAGGCGAGTAAGCGAAACCCCACCGGGCGTATGGCGACACCCCAGGAAATCGCGAATGCTGCAGTATTCCTGGCCAGCCCGGCGTCATCCTATACGACGGGTGCAAACCTCATCGTCGATGGCGCGCTGTCAAACCGTGTGAACTTTTAACGTGGCAATCGCCACATGGGTTCCATCACGGGGCCGTCGCCGCCAACCTGAAATTTTGTAATCGTCTCGAACCCGTGGGCGCGATAAAAGCCGCCATTTACCGGATTTGAATTCTCAAGATAGACCGGGATACCGTCCCGGTCGCACGCGGCGAGCACCGGCGCCAGCAGTGACTTTCCCACGCCTTTGCCCCGGGCCTCCGGCACGGCACCGATGGTGAAAAGATACATGTGCGGTTCGGTGGGATGATGCTCTGCCATTTGCGCTGAAAGGTCCAATGCGCGGTTCATGGCTCCCTTTGTGGCGAACCGCGCCATGGCGACTGTGAACTTCAGCTGTGCCAACCCTCCAAAATTGCCGGCCACGCCGGGCGGCAGCCACATGGTTGCGCCGTCTTCGCCTTGCAAAAAGCTATGGCCAGCCGGAACATAAACGTTCCGTGCCAGAATGCGCATGCAGGATTGAATTGCCCGCTCAGTTCCGAACACGTGGAGGTTTACGGGGTCCTTTGCGAAGGCCTTAGCGATAATGTCGCCGACAAGGCGCCATTCGCCCGGCTGTGCCCGCCGCTGTTCAGCAGGCATGTCGATATTGATCGGCATACGGCGTCTCCCATTTGCGTCTGCCCGCACGGCACGCTACCACGCGAGGCTTTCCAATCCAGACCTGAGGCGCCCCAATGAAACTCGGCGGCCGGCTGTCCGCAGCCATCCATGTGCTTGAAGACGTGATGCAGCGCCGCCAGCCGGTGAAGGTCGCCGTGCGCGATTGGGGCAAGCGCGCACGGTATGCCGGGTCAAAGGATCGGGCCTGGGTGTCGGGTTTGGTGCTGGACGCGCTTCGGCGGCGCAATTCGCTCGGCCATGCCATGGGCAGCGAGGATGCCCGCGCTCTGGTGTTCGCCGCAGCGCGCTTCGCCTGGGACATGGACCTGCGCACGCTGGAACAGGCCTGTTATGAAGACCACGGGCCTACGCCGCTGACAAATGCGGAGCGCGAAGGGCTGCTGCTGGCGCCGGACCCAGCCGCGCCATCTCATGTCATCGGCGACTTTCCCGAATGGTTAGCGCCCCAAATGGCCCGCGTCTTTGCGGAAGATGCGGTGATGGAGGGCCAGGCCATGGCCGCCCGGGCACCGGTCGACATACGTGTGAATACGCTGAAGGCCGATTTGGAGAAAGCGGAGAAGGCTCTCTATTCGGCCAAGGCGAAACCGTCACCGCTGCTCAAGCATGCCTTCCACATCCCAGCACCGGACCCGAGTCAGCGCGAAGCCTCACTGGAGGCGATCCCGGCCTATTCCAAGGGCTGGGTGGAGGTGCAGGATGCCGGCAGCCAGATCGCAGCCGCTGCGGCGAATGTGAAGCCGGGCGAGCAGGTGCTGGACTACTGTGCGGGCGGTGGCGGCAAGACGCTCGCCATGGCCGCCGCGATGGACGGCAAAGGCCAGGTCTTCGCCTATGATATTGACGGGCGGCGCCTGAGCGCGTTGATCCCACGGCTGAAGCGCTCCGGCGCCCATAATGTTCAGCTTTGCCACCCAGACGAACCAGACGTGCTGGCGCCTCTGGAAGGGCAGATGGATTGCGTCTTCATAGATGCGCCCTGCAGCGGCACGGGCACATGGCGGCGCAAGCCGGATACGAAGTGGCGCCTGACCGAGAAATCCTTCGCCAAGCGTCAGGAGGAGCAGGCTGAAATCCTCCGCGAGAGCGCGAAATACGTGAAGCCCGGAGGGCGAATTCTCTACGCCACCTGCAGCTTCTTGATGGAGGAAGACGAGGACCAGGTCGCGAGCTTCCTCGCCGACATGCCGGACTTCTCACGAGAAAGCGGCGCCGATGCCGCGATCGCCAGCGGCCTCCTCACCAGCGAGGGCGCACGGATTGTGAAAGCCAATGAAAGCCCCACAGGCAGCGTGCGCCTGACGCCCAAGCGCGCAGGCACAGATGGGTTCTTCTTTGCAGTGTTGCGGCGCAGCTGGGGACTCGGCTAAACCGCGCTATGCCAATCATATCCCAATTCCTCGGCATAACCGTGCGTATGTATTTTGGCGATCATCCGCCACCTCATATCCATGTGGTGTATTCGGGGTTCGAGGCGCTTGTTGGTATCAGGAATGGAGAGGTGCTCCGCGGCAGCCTGCCAAGACGTGTGGAAAGGCTTGTCCAGGAATGGATCGAACAGAGAAGGGCGGAGCTTGAAGCCAATTGGAGTCGGGCAGAAGCTTTGGAGCCGTTGGAACGTATTGGAGGTCTGGACGATGATTAAAGTGCTGGAATTGATTTCGGCAGAGCACCCGGTACTCCGCCTGCGCTTCTCAAATGGCAGTGTTGGCGAAGTGGACCTTTCGCCAATGATCGCAAGGGACACGGCGATGACCGCGCCCCTTGCAGACCCAGACTATTTTGCCCGCGTTTTTCTCGAAGCAGGCGCGCCGACATGGCCAAATGGTTTCGACCTTGCCCCCTGGGCGTTGCATGCAGATCTGGCGGCAGCAGGCGCCCTGCAGACCGCAGAGGACGCAGCGTGACCCAGTCAGAACACCAACATGAACGCGCCCTGATCGTCGATTTCGGCTCCCAGGTGACGCAGCTGATTGCCCGGCGCCTGCGTGAGAGCGGCGTGTATTGCGAGATTCACCCCTTCAACAAGGTCGATGCGGCATTTCTGGCGACCTATGGCCCAAAGGCGGTGATCTTGTCTGGTGGCCCCTCCAGCGTGACCTGGGAGGATAGTCCCCGCGCCGATGACGCCATCTTCGCTGCGGGCGTGCCCGTGCTTGGCATCTGCTACGGCCAGCAGGTTATGATGGAGCAGCTTGGCGGACGCGTTGAAAGCGGCGAAAGCCGGGAGTTTGGACGCGCCTTTATTGAGCGCGTCGTGGACGACCCCATCCTCGAAGGCCTCTTCCTGGGCGAAACCGGCGAGCAGGTCTGGATGAGCCATGGTGACCATGTCGCGGAGATGGCGCCCGGATTTGGCGTTATCGCCCGCTCGCCCGGCGCGCCCTATGCGGTCATCGCCGATCCCGAGCGGTGTTTCTATGGCACCCAATTCCACCCCGAAGTTGTCCACACCATCCACGGCGCGCAAATGCTGCGCAATTTCACCCATGGCGTTGCCGGCCTCAAGGGCGACTGGACCATGGCAGCCTATCGCGCCGAGGCGATTGAAAAGATCCGCGCCCAGGTGGGGCAGGGGCGAGTGATCTGTGGCCTGTCAGGCGGCGTCGACAGTTCGGTGGCCGCTGTGCTCATCCACGAAGCAATCGGCGAGCAACTCACCTGCGTCTATGTCGATCACGGCCTCATGCGCGTCAATGAAAGTGAGCAGGTCGTGGGCCTGTTCCGCGAGCACTACAACATCCCGCTCGTCCATGTGGACGCCTCAGAGCTCTTTCTTGGCAAGCTGGCCAGCGTCAGCGACCCCGAGCGCAAGCGCAAGATTATTGGCGGGCTATTCATCGATGTGTTCGAGGAAGAAGCCAAGAAGATCGGCGGGGCCGATTTCCTGGCCCAGGGCACGCTCTATCCAGACGTGATTGAGAGCGTCAGTGCGCTGGGCGGGCCGAGCGTGACCATCAAGTCCCACCACAATGTGGGTGGCCTGCCAGAGCGCATGAACATGAAACTGGTCGAGCCCTTGCGTGAGCTCTTCAAAGATGAAGTGCGCGCCCTGGGGCGGGAGTTGGGCCTGCCGGAGGCCTTTATTGGCCGCCATCCGTTTCCGGGGCCGGGCCTTGCGATCCGTATCCCGGGCGAGATCACGCGCGAGAAGGCTGACACGCTACGCAAGGCCGATGCGATCTATCTGGAGGAGCTGCGCACCCATAACCTCTATGACGAGATCTGGCAGGCGTTTGCCGTATTGCTCCCGGTCAATACCGTCGGCGTGATGGGAGATGAGCGCACCTATGAAAGCGTGCTGGCCCTGCGCGCTGTCACGTCGACCGATGGCATGACAGCGGATTATTACCCCTTTGATCACGCCTTCCTTGGCCGCGTTGCAACGCGTATCATCAACGAGGTGAAAGGCGTGAACCGCGTCGTCTATGACATCACCAGCAAGCCGCCGGGAACGATCGAGTGGGAATAGGTCCCGCTTTGGCCAACTGCCGACAGTTCTCTTGCAGTCGCATTTAGCAACGCTCAATCGAGACTTTCGGTCTCGATAGCTGGTATTTGCGGTGATCGGCTTATCTGCATGGCCATGAAACGATTTCGGTTCAATTCTGCGGTGGTTTTGCCCGCCGCGCTTGCAGCGGGCTGCGTAGCTGTTCCAGACGCCCTCCAGTCGCCATCACTTGAGCTGGCGTCTCCGTCCACCTTCGACCATGGCGACCGAAACGGTTTGGCGGCCATGGCCGTTGCAGGCGATTGGTGGCGCACTTTCGATGATCCAATGCTTGGGGACCTCGTCACCGCCGCGCTGGAACAGAACCGGGACCTCGACGTGGCGCTGGCTGACATCCACACGGCACGCGCACGCCTGGTGGCCGAGGGCCTTGAACGAACCATATAGACGTACAGCAGCGCTTCGGCTGAGTTCGGACAAGCACCCCGCGACGGCGCTGACGCAGAGTTCAGCGGATCGGGACAGTTCGGCGCCAGTTGGGAGTATGACGCGTTCGGGCGGATAGATGCGCTGGTCGCTGCGGCCGCAGCGGGACTGGACAGCGAGATAGAACTGCAGCGCGACCTCGCCGTAACCGTGGCAGCCAATACTGCACTCGCCTATGCTGAACTTCGCGGCAGCCAGGTCCGGCTTACCGTGGCCCGCTCCAATGCCGAGCTCCAGGGTGATAGTCTGGCGCTCCTGCGAACTCTGTTTGAAAATGGCCGGGCTACGCGCCTTGATCTGGAGCGCGCTGAATCCCAGTTCCGCACGACGCTGGCTTCTGTGCCGCAGATTGAAGCGCGAATGCGTATTGCAGCGGCGAACCTCGTCACGCTGACGGGACAAACCAGCCTCTCAGAGATACCTTTGGTGGAGCGTGCGCTCGCCGCGCCGGGCGCCATTCCTGGCCCGCCGAACGTCCTGGCAGTGGAAACGCCAGTGGCCTTGATCCGCCGGAGGCCCGACGTTCGCGCTGCCGAAGCAGAGATCGCCCAATTGCTTGCTCTGGGAGAGGCCGACCGTGCACGCCTTTTTCCAACTCTGACGTTCAACGCCAATCTGCTCAGTCTCTTCAATGAGACCAACGATATTGGTGACAGCTTCGGCTTCGGGATTGGGCCGGCAATCCGCTGGGAAGGCCCTGACTTGCGCCGCGTTCGCGCCGATATCGATGTAAGCGATGCGCGCACCCGGCGAGCCATCGAGAATTATGAGCGTATTGTCGTTGAGGCCCTGGGCGAGGTGGAAACGGCGCTCATCGGCTATGCCTTTGAACGTGCCCGGCGCGCGGATCTGGAAGCGGCGGCAGCGTCCGCTGAGCGGGCGACGTCCCTGGCGCGACTACGATTTGAAGAAGGGGTCGATGACTTTCTCGACGTGATCGATGCCCAACGCGCTCAGCTTGATGCGCAGGACCGATTGGAAATCAGTCGTCTCGAAACAACCAGACAGGCTATATTTGCGTACAGAGCCCTAGGCGGCATCTGGTCTGCAGAACAGATCAACGAGACCCGCGCAACAGGAGACACCCCGAATGGCTGATCGCAGCTCTGCATTCTTCAGTTTCATTGCACTCGCGGTGGCGTTTGTTGTTGTCTCGCCTTCAGCGCTGGCCCAGCGCGGAGGCCCCGCCAGCGTATTTGTCGAGCCGGTCGCAGAACGAGAATTCTCTCGCGAGATTGAGGCGCTCGGAACGCTCTCTCCGCGCGAGCAAGTCGACCTCACCCTGAACGCGTCAGACCGGATCACCGCATTGTATTTCGAGGATGGCGAGCGCGTGCGCGCCGGCAAGACGCTGGTATCGTTGGCCCAGAGGGAGCAGGTCGCCCTGGTTGAAGCGGCGGAAGCCGATGTGGACGAGGCCAGCCGACAGCTCGACCGGGTAGAGCGTCTGGCCGAAGCCGAAGCTGTTTCCCTTTCGGAGCTTGATTCGGCGCGCCGTGACCTCGATAGCGCTGAAGCCAATTTGCGCGCGCTACAGTCGCGCCAGCGAGACCGCGTTCTGGTGGCGCCATTCGAAGGTGTCCTGGGGTTCCGGCAGGTTAGCGTTGGTTCGTTTGTGCGGCCCGGCGACGTGGTCGCGACCCTGATTGATGACAGCGAAATGCTGTTGGACTTTGACGTGCCATCTACGCTCTTGCGGTCTGTGCAGCCTGGCACCGAGATTATCGCGGAAACCGACGACCTGCCGGGCGAGGTTTTCATCGGGACCGTGGCGACTTTGGACAACCGGATTGACCCGGTGACACGGTCTATTCGCGCGCGCGCGAGCCTGCCGAATCCCGAGGCGCTCTTGCGGTCAGGCACGTTTATGCGCGTCACCGTGAGGGCCGAACCGCGCACTCGTCTCGCGATCCCTGAAGAAGTCGTGCAACCCGTTGGACCAAAGACGTTTGTCTGGAAAGTCATCGAGGAGGGCGGCAACCTGGTGGCGCGTCGCTCCGAGGTGCAGCTTGGACAGCGAAGTGCGGGCTATATTGAGGTGATCGACGGTCTGGCGCTGGGCGAACGTGTCATCACCGAGGGGATCATCCGCGTGCGCGAGGGCGCGCCGGTCGTCATCCGTGACGAGGAGATGTTGGAGCCTCGGTTTGAGCCGATTGCGGGCAATGGCGCGTCCGGCGGCGCGACCACCGGCGCTTCGGCAAACTAGGGCGACTACGCGATGCTCTTGTCGGATACCGCAGTCAAAAGACCCGTCTTCGCTTCGGTGATCGCCCTGGTTCTGGTGATCTTCGGCGTCGTTGCCTTCGACCGGCTGAGCCTGCGCGAATATCCCGACATTGATGCGCCAATTGTGACCGTGGATACGCGGTATGCGGGCGCGTCCGCGGATGTGGTGGAAACGCGCATAACCCAGGTGATCGAAGACAGGATTGCAGGGGTTGAGGGTATCCGTTTCATCAACTCCAATTCCTCCGATGGCCGCTCACGCATCTCAATCGAATTTGGCGTGAATCAGGACATTGATGTTGCCGCAAATGATATCCGTGATCGTATCTCAGGCGTCCTGGACAATCTTCCGGAAGAAGCTGACCCGCCAGAGGTCGAGAAGGCGGACTCCAATGACGACGTGATCATCTGGCTGAATTTGGCCGCTGAAAACCTGACGACGCCAGAGCTTTCAGACTATGCCGACCGCTATCTGGTCGACCGTTTTTCCGCCCTGGATGGGGTTGCCCGCGTGCGCGTTGGAGGCTCTCGAAACTATGCACTCCGCGTCTGGATCGACCGGCGCGCGCTCGCGGCGCGCGGCCTGACGGTGAATGACATTGAACAAGCCCTGCGCCGGGAGAATATCGAAGCGCCGGCGGGCCAGATTGAATCCCAGACGCGTGCATACACCGTACGCATCGACCGGACCTTTCAAACGCCCCAGGACTTTGCCGAACTGGTGATAGCCGAAGGCGACGATTACCTCGTCCGGTTGGGCGATGTGGCGCGAGTCGAACGCGGAACCGTCGAAGACCGAAACATGTTCCGCGGCAACGGCGTGCCCATGGTGGGCCTCGGTATTGTAAAACAATCCACAGCCAATACCGTCGATGTGGCGAACGCCGCAAAAGATCTCGCGGACCGCCTGAATGAGACTTTGCCGGAAGGCATGGTCATCGCGCGCAGCTTCGACAGCTCGGTGTTCATCTCGGCGTCGATCCGCGAGGTCTTCAACACACTCCTCATTGCCGTCGGCCTCGTTACGCTTGTGATCTTCCTCTTTCTGGGGAGCCTGCGAGCCACAATCATTCCGGCAATCACCGTTCCGATATCGATCGTCGCCACGTTTATCGTGCTCTACGCTTTGGGACTTTCGATCAATTTGCTGACCTTGTTGGCGCTGGTGCTGGCGATCGGGCTCGTCGTGGATGACGCCATTGTTGTGCTGGAAAACATCTCCCGGCGAATGAATGCCTATGGTGAGACACCTCTCGTGGCCGCCTTCAGGGGGACACGGCAAGTGGGCTTCGCCGTTGTCGCGACAACACTTGTTCTTGTGGCGGTATTCGTGCCCATCACCTTCCTGCAAGGCGATGTGGGCCGCCTGTTTACGGAGTTCGCCCTGACCATTTCAGCGGCGGTCGTCTTTTCCAGTTTGCTCGCGCTGACCCTGACACCGATGATGGCGTCTAAACTGGTCAAACCCTCGAGCGAAAAGACCTCGCTCCTCTCGGCGATCCCGCGCGCCGTGGACACCGGCTTTGGAGTCATTCGGTTGGGCTACGGCTGGTTGCTTGACCGGATCATCCTGCGGCCAATCCTGATGGGTGTGCTGCTTTTGAGCCTCTTCGCTGGCGCCTGGCAGCTGTCTCAAACCGTGGAGGAAGAGTACGTCCCGCGGGAGGATCGCGGCGCGTTCTTCGTCGCTGTGCGCGGTCCCCAGGGCGCGTCTTACGCCTATATGGAACGGTATATAGATGAGATTGAACGGCGCCTTCTGCCCTACACGGAAAGCCAGGACGGGAACCCGCCGGAAGTCAATCGCCTCCTCATTCGCGCGCCGGGTTTTGGATCCTCCTCATTCAATCAGGCGTTCACGATCGTGGTCCTGAATGATTGGAGCGAGCGGCGACCGGCGGATGAAATCATCGGTGAAATCAACCGCCGCCTCTCGGATCTTCCGGGCGTGCGCGGGTTCGCGAGAATGCGCCAGGGGCTGGGCGGGGGCACCGGCAAGCCCGTCCAGTTTGTGATCGGTGGCCCGAGCTATGAGGTCCTCACACAGTGGCGCGATACCTATGTCGCGGCGCTGGAAGAGAACAATCCGGGTCTGGTGGATATCGACTGGGACTACAAGGAAACCCAACCCCAATACCGGATTAAGGTGGATTATGACCGGGCCGCCGACCTCGGCGTGACTGTCGCGGACATTGGCAGCACGCTGCAGACCATGCTCGGCTCCCGGCGTGTGACCACCTACATTGAAAATGGCGAAGAGTATGACGTCATTCTGGAGGGACTGCGCTCCGATCAGAACACGCCAAACGATGTGGAGAATATTTATGTTCGCTCTGCCCGCTCTGCCCAACTGATCCCGCTGTCAAACCTGATCTCGGTTCAGGCGATTGCCGACAGCCCCACGCTCAACCGCTACAACCGGGTGCGTGCCATCACGATTGAAGCGGGTCTCGCGCCCGGGGCTTCGCTGGGCGAAGTCCTCGATGCGATGCAGGAGACTGCACGCGATGTGTTGCCGATGGAGGCGACGATTGATTTCAAGGGGCAGTCCCTGGATTTCAAGACGTCGGGCTCGTCCATCCTGTTTGTGTTTGTCATTGGCCTGGTGATTGTCTTCCTCGTTTTGGCTGCTCAGTTTGAGAGCTATCGCCATCCCGTGATCATCATGCTCTGCGTTCCGGCGACCCTCGCGGGCGGTTTGCTGGGGCTTTGGCTGACGGGAAACAGTCTGAATATCTACACCCAGATTGGTTTGATCATGCTGGTGGGCCTCGCGGCGAAGAATGGCATTCTGATCGTTGAGTTTGCCAACCAGCTCCGCGATCAGGGCGAGCAATTCCACGCCGCCTTGAAGGAAGCAGCGATGGCGCGCCTGCGTCCGATCGTGATGACAGGACTCACCACGGCGGCCGGGGCGTTGCCTCTGATCCTTTCCAGCGGGGCTGGGGCCGAGACCCGGAGCGCCATCGGTGTCGTCATTCTTTACGGTGTCGTCGCCGCAGTTGTCGTTACGGTTCTGTTCGTGCCAACGGCCTATGCCCTGATTGCGCGCGGGTCCGGCTCGCCGGGAGATGTCGCGCGCCGACTTGAAGCCGAGGCGAATGCCGATGCAACGCCTGCGGAGTAGCGGTCAGACCGTTTCTTCCCAGGACTGGCTGAGGCGCGCAGCCGCATTGATAATACCGACCATGGAATAGGTCTGGGGGAAGTTGCCCCAGAGCTCGCCAGTCTCCGTATCAATGTCCTCAGAGAGCAGGCCGAGGGACGTGCGTTTGGCCAAAACGGCTTCAAACATGGCGCGGGCGTCGTCTTTGCGCCCGATCCGCGCGAGCGCATCAATGTGCCAGAATGTGCAGGCGGTGAAGGCGGTCTTGGGTTTCCCGAAATCGTCCTCGACGCGGTAGCGGTAGACATGGTTGCCTTCGCGCAATTCCTCGTCGATCCGCTCCACCGTCTTCACATATCTTGGGTCCATTGGGTCGATAAACCCAATCTCCGCCATCAGCAGAACCGAGCCATCCAGCGCATCTCCGCCGAAGGCACCGGTGAAGGCCTGGCGCTCCTCGCTCCAGGCTTTCTCCAGGATGATATCTCGCATTTCTCCGGCACGGCTGTGCCAAAGCGCGGCGCGGTCTGTCAGGTCCAGATGCTCCGCGATGCGGGCGAGGCGATCGCAAGCGGCCCAGCACATGATCGCCGAGGATGTGTGGATGTGGGCGATGCCGCGAAACTCCCAGATCCCGGCATCGGGGGTGAGGTAGACTTGGTAGGCCCGCTCGCCGACCTGTTCGAAATGCTCAAATTCGAGTTTTCCGGCCTTGGCGAACAGGCGCTCGTCGAAGAAAGCCTGGCTCGCGCCGAGGATGACGTGACCGTAGACATCATGCTGGATATGTTCGGCGGCCTGATTGCCAACGCGAACGGGGCCCATACCGCGATAGCCGGGCAGGGCGTCTGCGAAGGATTCAGACAAGTCGTTCTCCAGCGCGATGCCGAACACGGGTTGGATGTGCCCGCCCTTGGTCTGGGCCACGGTGTTGCGCAGATAGGCGAGGTAGCGTTCCAGCGTTCCGACAGCCGAAAGCCGGTTCAGCGCCGTGACTGTAAAATAGGCATCGCGCAACCAACAGAAGCGGTAGTCCCAGTTGCGTTCGGAGCCCTCATGCTCTGGAATCGATGTGGTCAGCGCCGCAACAATGCCGCCGGTTTCTTCATAGACGCAAAGTTTCAGCGTGATCGCGGCGCGGATAACGGCATCCTGCCATTCGGGCGGCGTGGCCAGACGGCGAGACCAATCGAGCCAATTGTTCTGGGTGCGCTGGAGCCAGTTTGCGGCCATGTCCACTGGATTGTCCGACAGGGACTCGTCGGGACCAAGGATAAAGCTGATCGGGCCATCGAGAACAAATTCCCGTTCATCCATCACGTAGGATACGGGTGCATTGGTCGTAACGCGGAACCCGCTGGTCTCATCCTCGAAACTGATATGGGTTACGCCGCGACGTCGGTGCATGGCGGTGGCGCCGTAGCCCGTTTCTGCGCGCACCGAAACGGTGATCTTTGGCATGCCGCGAATGGGTTCGATGATCCGAACAATCGAGGCCGGGCGAAACATGCGCCCGCGATCTTCAAATCTCGGGGCGAAGTCCGTCACGCGCACACTTGAGCCGTCTTCGGCTTCGAGGATGGTCTCGAGGATCGCTGTATTCTTGACGTAGCTCTGATGGCTTTTCGAGAGGCCATCCAGTTGAACGGTGAAGGCTCCGTTTCCGCCGAGCAGGGTGTTGAATATGGGCTCGCCATCCAGGCGCGGCAGACACATCCAGGTCACGGAGGCCTGTGCGTCAACGAGGGCAGCGACGGTGCCATTTCCAAGAATGCCGAGTTCCAGACCACCGCTCATTCTGCGCACTCCTTCAGCCAGGCGAAAACATCCTCCGGCGCATCAACGCGGTGATGGGCGACGGTGTCTCCGGCGCCGACCTTGATCCCATATCCGCCGAGCTGCGCCGCGACGGTCATCGCGTCTTCATCGGTTGTATCATCGCCGACCATGATCGGCGTTCGGCCTGCAAAGTCAGGCAGCGCCATGATGCGGGCCAGGGCTTTGCCCTTATTGGCAGCGGTGGGTTTCAGCTCGAACACCATTTTTCCACTTTGCAGCTTGTAGTCTTCCATTTCGCCCGCAATCGGCGCGAGCGCCGCCTGAAGGGATGGTCCCTGATGCGGCGCTGCGCGGTAATGGATCGCGAATACGGCGCCTTTGGGTTCAAGACGCGTGCCGGGATGTTCGGCGACGATCTCTGCAAGGGATTCAGCGAGGGCAACGGGACCAGCGGGTGGCTCAGAGCCGGGCGCTTCGCCGGGCGCGCAGGTTTCCAGCCCGTGTCCTCCGGCGCGCCAGAGCGTGTGGGGCACACGCTTGCTGAGATCGCGAATATCGCGCCCACTGATGACGACCAGAGCACCGCCCAGACGGTGTGCCAGTGCTTCAAGCAGATCGCCGCCACCCTCCGGCAGGGCGACCGTTTCGGGGTCGTCCTGGATGGGCGCCAGCGTGCCGTCGAAATCCAGGAAGAGGGCGACCTGATCCGTCAACGGCGGCAAGGAAGAGGGCTTTGAAGTCATGGCGGCAGGCTTGGCGCTAACCGGTGGGCAGATCAACCAGATCATTCAGAAACAGGGTGCGCCACCAACGCACGTCCTGATTTGTGACGATCTCGCGCAATTGCTGCCAACGCATGAGGCGCTCCTCCAGCGGCATTTCGATCGCCATCTTGATGGTCTCGGCCAGCTTGCCGGTGTCATGGGGGTTCACGATCAGCGCCGCGGTGAGCTGTTCGGCGGCGCCAGCGAATTCTGACAGGATGAGCACGCCGGGGTCTTCCGGGTCCTGGGCCATGACGAATTCTTTCGCCACCAGGTTCATCCCATCGCGCAGGGGGGTGACCAGTGCGACGCTGGCTGTTCGGAAGAGACCCGCTAGTTCTTCCCGGTCGTAGGAGCGGGCGAGATAGCGCAGCGGAATCCAGTCAAGGTCGCCATAGTCGCCATTGATCCGCCCCGCCAGGGAATCGAGCTGCTGGCGCAACTGACGGTATTCCTCGACCTTGCTGCGAGACGGCGGCGCGACCTGCGTGACCGAGACTTTTCCGTGGAGCTCGGGATAGTCGTCGAACAATTTTCCAACGGCTTCAAACCGCTCAGGCAGCCCCTTGGAATAGTCCATCCGGTCAACGCCGATTACCAGGGATCGCCCGCCCAGAAAACGGCCGATGCGCTCAGATGCAATCTGCGCATTCTCCGATCCTGCGGCAGCCGCAAAGCTCTCGGCATCAATCCCGATGGGGTAGCACGCGACCTTCACCCTCGTCGCAAACACCTCGACGACGTCATTGTCCAGGGCGGTGCCTTTGCAGTCTTCAACCAGGTATCGGATGAAGTTCAGCTGGTCCTGTTTGGATTGAAAGCCGAGCACGGAATAGCTGCACATGGCGCGTGCAATCCACTGGTGCTCCGGCAAGGCGCGGAACACTTCAGGTGGCGGAAACGGGATATGCAGAAAAAAGCCAATCGGGCCTTCCCAGCCGCTACGTCGCAAATAGTCTCCCAGCAGGAGGAAGTGGTAGTCATGGACCCAGACCGTGTCGCCATCCTCCACGCGGTCTGCCACTAGTTTGGCGATCTTCTGGTTGACGCTGGCGTAGGCGTTGAACGCATCGGAATCGAAGGAGGCGAGATCGATCCGGTAGTGGAAAATGGGCCAGAGCGTGGAGTTGGAGTAGCTCAGGTAATAGTCGTGGTGTTCCTGCTCCGTCAGGTCGGTGAGGACAAATTCTACGCCCTCATCTCGAACCACTTCTACGCCGCGCGGCGCTTCCTCCACCACTTCGCCGGACCAGCCAAACCAGATGCCTCCGGTTTCTTTCAGGGATTCCCAAACGGCGACGGCCAGCCCCCCAGCCCGTGCGCTCGGGTCGGCTGCGGTTCGGTTTGATACAGCGATCAGTCGTCCCATGGCGTCCTCATGTCACCCCAATTCATGGAACTGTAGTGCGCTTCGGTACGCCTGCCGAATCCTATCTGGGCTTGGGTGATCTTAAACGCTGGGTTCGCTGACTTTCGCGTTGCGGCCGCGGCGGATGAGTCGGATCTTTTGCCAGAACCGTTTGTGCTCTGGCGCTGGGAGAGGTTGCAGGTTTTCCACGAAATCTTCCGCGCAGGCGCGCCAGCTATACCCTTCAGCATATTCACGGCAGCGGGCACGGTGAAGGTCGAGGCAGCCGATTGAAGCCTCAGCCAGGCCGGATGCGTCCTTGGCGATCAGCCCTGCGCCAGAGCCGGGGATCACGTCGCGCGGGCCTGTCGCGTCAAACGCTGATACTGGGGTGCCAGATGCCATGGCTTCGAGAACCACGAGGCCGAACGTGTCGGTGAGGCTTGGGAAGACAAAGACATCGGCGCTCGCGAACATTGTTGCCAGTTCGTCGTCAAATTTGGCGCCGGTATAGGTCGCATTCGGAAACTTCTGCTTCAGCGTTTCCAGATGGGGACCGTCGCCGACCACCACCTTGCTGCCGGGCAGGTCGCATGTGAGGAAAGCCTCGATGTTCTTCTCGACCGCCACGCGGCCCACATTGATGAAAATGGGGCGTGGCAGGCCTTCGAACGGATCTCCCTCGGCGCCTTCCTCAACGCGTCTGGAAGGGTGGAAGCGCTCCGTATCAACTCCGCGCGACCAGGCGACCGTGTTGCGGAAGCCGCGTCCATCGAGTTCCTCGACCATGGACGGCGTCGGCACCATCACTTTGCCGGAGTATTTATGGAACCAGCGCACAAAACTGTAGCCCCAACTCACCGGGATCGGCATGCGTGCGGAGACATATTCTGGAAACCGTGTGTGATAGGCGGTCGAGAACGGGTGCTTGAGCTTGATGCACATGGCCCGCGCGGCCATGCCCAGCGTGCCTTCGGTGACGATGTGGACGGCGTCAGGTTCAAACTCGTGAAACCTGTCCTCAATCTTGCGCCGGGCAAAGAGCGCCAGCTTGATTTCCGAATAGGTCGGCAGGGGGATTGTCGGGAATCCGTCAGCTGGGGATACAATCGCCCATTCGTGGCCCATGGCCTCCGTCTCAGCGATAACGCGTTTCATCGTTGTCACGACGCCATTGACCTGTGGGTCCCATGCGTCGGTGACCAGCATGATTTTCATTACAGCCTCGCCGGTTTTCCCGCCTCAGGGGCGATACAAAGGATCGCGCTGTGTTGCAAACTCTGGTGCAGTATGGTCTCGCGAAAAGACCCGTAGGAAAAGATCGCCATGCCCCAGCCTATCCCAGCCACAACAGACAGTTTTTCAATAAACTGGGACGAGTTGGACGCGCACAAATTTGTGGACGAAGAGGCCCATGTCGCCGGCCTGATTGAGGCGCTGCACTTTGACGAGGCCGGCCGGGCTGCCGCATTGCGGCGAGGGCTCGAGCTAGTTGAAAAAGCGCGCCGGGCAGGGCGCCGCAAGGGCATGATGGAGAGCTTCCTGGAAGAGTTCGGTCTGTCGAACTCCGAAGGGCTCGCGCTTATGTGCCTGGCTGAGGCGCTGCTTCGCGTGCCCGATGCTGAGACCCGAGACGAGTTGATTGCCGAAAAGATCCGGTCGGGCGATTGGGGCAGCCACCGAGGGCAATCGGAAAGCTGGCTTGTGAATGCGTCGACCTGGGGGCTGATGCTCACCGGGCGTGTCATCGGCGCGCCAAACAGTGCCCAGAAGGGGCCGCGAGCGTTTGTCTCCTCGCTGGTGCGGGAAAGTGGCGAGCCGGTAATTCGCGCGGCGATGATGCAGGCCATGCGGATCATGGGCGAGCAATTCGTGCTGGGCCGCAGCGTCGAGGCCGCCATGAAGCGCGGCGCGCGGATGGTGACACGCGGCGAGGCGGCCCATTTCAGTTTTGACATGCTGGGCGAGGGGGCGCGCACGGCGGCCGATGCGGAGCGGTACTTCGCCGCCTATGAGCGCGCCATTGAAGCAGTTGCGGCAACCGATAGCGGCCCGGCGGCGCCCGAGGTGGGCTCCGGCGTGTCGGTCAAGCTGTCTGCGCTGCATCCGCGCTACGACGCGCTGCACGAGGCGCGGGTCATGGCGGAGCTTTATCCGAAGCTGCTGCACCTTTGCACCATGGCGGCCCAGGCCAACATCAACCTCTGCCTGGATGCGGAAGAAGCCGACCGGCTTGTGATCTCTCTGAAGCTGCTCGAGCGGCTTTGCACGGCGCCCGAACTGGATGGATGGACCGGTCTGGGTCTGGCCGTGCAGGCCTACCAGAAACGCGCGCTGGGCGTTGTCGAGACTATCGTCGATCTGGCCCGGCGCAGTCGGCGACGACTGATGGTGCGGCTGGTCAAAGGCGCTTACTGGGACACGGAAATCAAACATGCCCAGGAGATGGGGTTCCCGAATTTCCCCGTGTTCACCACGAAGCCGGGCACAGACCTGTCTTACCTCGCCTGCGCCAAAGCCCTGCTGCAGGCTGCACCGGATATCTATCCGCAATTTGCTACGCACAATGCCCACACATTGGCGGCGGTCGAGCGCCTTGCGGAGGCGGCGGGCGGGCC
>JBCBGZ010000035.1:17969-27064 GCA_038526245.1 Pseudomonadota bacterium | reverse complement strand
GGCAGAAAATAGTTGTTCAGAAAAGGCACGGCCACGCCGCCGGAAAACGCCTGATCGTTCGGCTCGACGGAGGTGGGGGGTGCCAAAGCAGCAATTTGCTGGGCCACCGAGTTCAACGGTCCCCATTCGGCATGCCCTTGAGGCGTGTGGGCGCCATGAAGCCCCATGATGAAGGCAACCGCGACGCCCGCTATGAGGAATTCAAGTAGCAATCGAATGCGCGCGGATACGCCAGCATCGGTTTGCTTCGCGACCTTTGCAGCATCATCGAGATAGCCGATCACCGCAAAGCTGCCCGTCACAAACAGGATAACCCACGTGTACGGATTGGACAGGTTCGACCAAAGCAGCGCAGCAATAAAAAGGCCCAGCCAAATAATGAAGCCGCCCATGGTCGGCGTGCCACGTTTGGCCATCTGGTCTTCGAAAGAAAGATCGCGGATGGGCTGTCCATTACCCTGGGACTTGCGCAGACCATTGATGATCGGCGAGCCGAACACCAACGCAATCAGAAATGCGGTCATCACCGCTCCGCCTGTCCGGAACGTGATGTAGTTCAGCAAATTGAACACACCGCTCTCGGCGGCGAGGAACTCATATAGCATTTTTATACCCGCCCGTCGCTTTCTGCCCGGGCACCCATCACGGTTGCAGACTCAACAGCGCCCCACTCGCGCAACGCATCTGCCAGCAAGCCCATCCCGGAGGCATTCGAGCCTTTGATCAAGAGGACGCAGCCATCTGTTAAGGAGTTTTTCACCTTTTCCAGCAGGTCCAGTGCGCGACTTTCTGACTCAGTCTCTATTTGTCCGGATAAGGATGATTCCAATGCGGCCATGGCAGGGCCGGCGAGGAAGATTTTCTCCGCGCCAGTGGCCAAAACGGGCTGTGCAAGGTCGGCATGGGCCAATTCGCTGCCAGCGCCAATCTCCAACATCTCCCCCAGGGCGAGAAGTTTTAGTGTCGCTGGCCTGGACGCCATGGCCGCCAGGGCCGCGCGCATGCTTTCAGGGTTGGCATTGTAGGCATCGTCGACGAGCGTGAACGTACCACCACCGGGCAATTGCAGGGTCTGCGCTGTACCGCGTCCGGGCGGCGGGCCAAATCCGTTCAGCGCGTCCGCAGCATCAATTACGGATATGCCCGTCAACGTCGCCATCAAGATGGCTGCCGCAGCATTCAGCCCCCAATGGTCGCCAACAGCGTTGAGACTTACCGCAGCGCGCTGGCCGGCAACCTCAATAACAAATCGCGAGGCTGATCCATCGGTTGTTGCTTCCACGAGGCGTGCGGTTGCGCCTTGCCCCGTGCCGAAGCTCTCGACCGTGGACGTCGGGCAATAGGCCCTGCCCTGGTCTGCCAGATAGTCGCGGAACGCATCGTCTTCAGGCACGATGACCGTTCCGCCTGCCTCAAGCCCGGCAAAAATCGCTGACTTTTCTTCTGCGACGCCGTCGATGGAACCAACGCCCTCCAAATGCGCCGGAGCGATTTTGGTGACCAAAGCATGGTGCGGGCGCACAAGTTTGGACCGAGGCGCAATTTCGCCGGGCGTAGACATCCCAATCTCGAACACTGCGCGCTGGGTGTCCTCCGGCATCCGCGCGAGGGTCAGTGGCACGCCCCAGTGATTGTTGAAGCTCTTCTCGGGCCAATGCGCCGCCCCCACCGCCGCAAAGATGCGCGCTAGCATTTCTTTCACGCTGGTCTTGCCGACAGACCCTGTCACCGCGGTGCGAATGGCGCCGGAGCGGGCCCGGGCCGCAACCGCTAGCGCCTCCAGCGCGCCAAGCACATCGTCCACTTTCAGGAATGGACCGCGCGCATCCACATCGCGGCTGATCAATGCGCCCGTTGCGCCGCGCTCAAATCCTGCCGCCGCAAAATCATGCCCGTCGCGCACATCCTTCAGGGCGACAAACAAATCCCCCGGGATCAGGCTTCGCGTATCGATGGAGAGACCGGAACAGGCAAAGGGCGCACTGGCAGTCCCGCCCGTGGCTACTTCCAGATCTTCAGACGTCCAGAGCACATCAGACATGGGTCACCTCCACGAGCGCCTTGTGCGCTTCGTCCTGGTCGGAAAATGGGATAACGGTGTCACCGACGACCTGTCCGGTCTCATGCCCTTTACCGGCGATGACGAGCGTGTCGCCGGCCTGCAACTGCGAAATAGCCGTCCGGATAGCTTCGGCGCGGTCACCGATTTCACTCGCCTCAGGCGCGCCGCTCAGAACCGCCTGTCGGATGGTGGCCGGGTCCTCGGAGCGTGGATTGTCATCGGTCACGATCACCATGTCAGCGTGTTTCGCGGCCACTTCACCCATAAGGGGGCGTTTCGAGGCATCGCGGTCACCGCCGCAGCCAAACACAACAAACAACTTACTTGCCGTGTGCGGACGCGCCGCGCGCAGAAGCGTTTCCAAGCCGTCCGGCGTGTGGGCGTAATCGACGAAGACCGCCGCGCCAGCGCCGGTCTGGCCGACATATTCGAGGCGGCCCTTCACTGGCTTGAGCGCAGTCATGCCCGCCATCACGGTGTCAAAGTCCATGCCCAGCGCAAGGGCGCAGCCTGCTGCCGTCAGCGCATTCAAAGCCTGAAACTCCCCGATCAAAGGCAACATAAGCTTATGCTCGGCACCGTCCCATTTCAGAGTGAGATGCTGGCCGGTCGCCTTTGGGCTGAGCTCAGCGATCTTCAAGTCGCGCCCGCGCCAGCCCACAGACAAGGGCTTCAATCCGGCATGCACCGCCGCGCTCTCAAAGTGCTCATGATGGGCGCTGTCGGCATTGATGACCGCCGGGCAGCCCTTGGGCGCCAATTCGGTGAACAGCCGCGTCTTGGCCGCGCGATAGGCGTCCATTGTCTCGTGGTAGTCGAGATGGTCTTGGGTGAAGTTCGTGAACGCCACGGCCGAGAGGGCCACTCCATCAAGGCGGTGTTGCTCCAGCCCGTGGGATGAGGCCTCCATCGCCATGTGGCTCACCCCGCCGCGCGCAAGCTTGGCCATGGTCTCGTGAATTGCAACGGGGTCCGGCGTGGTATGACCCAGCTCAATTGAGCCTTCCGGCCCAATCGCGCCAAGCGTGCCCATCGAAGCTGCCTTCAAGCCAGAATGCGCCCAGATCTGGCGCAGAAAGTCGACGCTCGAGCTTTTTCCGTTTGTCCCCGTGATAGCGACAACGTGAGCCGGTTGGGCGCCGAAAAAGAGCGACGCCGCTTCGGCCAGCCAACGCCGCGCCTGGGCGTTTACCACAACCGGAACGCCACCCGCATCCACAGCGCGCTCAGCCACAATGGCCATGGCGCCCGCGTCCGATGCCGCCTGCACATAATCGTGCCCGTCGGCGACATATCCTTTCAGCGCCACAAAGATATGGCCCGGCTTCACGCGGCGGCTGTCAGAGGTCAGCCCCGTCACCGTTCGGCCCGTCAAACCTGGCGGCAGATTTGCGCCCAATAGTCTATCTGCGATCACAGCGTACTCCTTGTCTCAGACACGGAGTAGGTCGGCACGCTGTCACGCGCGGCTTCGTCGAACCGCGGCGTGATACCCAAAAGCGGCGCAATGCGCTCAATCACCCGTCCCGCCGTTGGTGCGGCGTTATAGGCGGCCGTTGTACCCGTCACCACTCCGTCGGCCTCTCGCTCATCGGAGACCTTTGGCGTATCGAGGACAATCAGTAGGGCATATTCAGGGCGGTCCGCAGGGAAGATTGCAGCAAAGCTGGAAATATTGTCTGTCTCTGAATATCCGCCAGCCACGGGCTTTTCTGCCGTCCCGGTTTTCCCGGCAACGCGGTAGCCCGCGACCTCAGCGTTCGCCCCCGTGCCATCCACCACTGCAAAGCGCAGCATGGCACCAACCACTTCAGCCGTCGGCGCGGCCATGACGCGGTGGCGCGCACGCCCCTCAGGCGAGGCAGGCACGAGGCCGGGCGCGACCCATTCCCCACCATTGGCGAAACTGGCGAAGGCGGCGGTGAACGCCAGCGGACTGACAGCGATTCCGTGGCCATAGCTGGCGGTCGCCATCGACAGATTATCCCACTCGGCCGGCAGGAGCGGCGCTGCACTGCCCGCAACCTCAACCGGCGCGCGGTCAAATAAACCAAGACTCTCATAGAATGCGCTCAAGCGGCGCGGTCCGACCCGTTCGGCAATTCTCACAGTCCCGATATTGGAACTCTCAGACACCACGGTCGTCACGCTCGCCTGGCCACCGCGGATCGGATGATCATCGGAGATCTGGCGGCCGCGGATCTCGATCGGCTCGCTGACATCAAAGGTCTCGTCCAAATTCAGGGCACCGGAGTCGAGGGCCAGGGCCACGGTCAGCGGCTTGTAAACCGAGCCAAGCTCAAAAACGGCGCGCGCAGCCCGGTCCAACCGGGCAGGATCATCGCTGGCAAGCCCACCAGCGCGATTGGGGTTGATTGGCGGCCAACTGGCCATCGCAAGCACATCGCCCGTGTCAGCCTCAATCAGAACGCCCGCGCCACCTTCGACATCATGTTCCAGCGCGGCCGCATTCAACTCAGCCTCCAGAACGAATTGCAACCCGGAATCGAGTGTCAGAGTGAGCGGTTCATCCGATTGCGCGAGACGCTCATCCATGGCCAGTTCAACGCCTCCAAGACCATTCCCATCGACCCCGGTGTAGCCGAGCACATGGCCAGCCAGCGTGCCGCGCGGATAGGCTCGGCGGCGCTCTTCACGAAACCCGAGACCTTCAAGCCCGAGATCAAACACCGCCTGGCGCTGGCGAGGGGTCAGTCCCCGGCGCACCCACACAAAGGCGCGATCACGGTTGCCCAAACGGGCTTCCAGTGCAGTGACATCCAGATCATCGAAGACGGTAGAGAGTTGATCGGCGACGTCCTGCGCATCCCAGATCGCGCGCGGATCGGCAAACAAGGAATAGACCGTCACCGAGGTGGCCAGCAGCTCACCATTACGGTCCAGAATATCCGCACGGTGGGGCGCTTCCGCAAATACGCTGGAGACCCCCGCCCTGTCTCCAGCGGGCTGCAAGGCGAGTGCTCCGCCCTTCAGCGCGACAGCGACAAAAAGGACCGACATGAGTACGGACACCGCGCGTACACGGGCGCCTGCGGCCCGATCAGCAGTCCAGAAGGCCGACACTCCACTCATTGCGCAACCTCCCCGCCCACACCGTCTACAGATCCGAGACGGTCATCGAGCTCGTGGGTGTAGACAAACTGGTCCGCACGGGGCGGCCCCATCCCAAGTTCTCGGCGGGCATATTCCTCAATCCATTCCCGCCGGATCATGTGCGACAGGTCTGTTTCCAGCAGTGCCAGGCGCTCCTCGGCGTCGGCGATCTGCTCGTTAAGTTGCGCTATTTCTGCGCGGGCTTCAGTGGCGCCATATTTTGCCCGGTAGAGGGCAACGATTAGCAGGGCCACGATGGCGAGGCCGAAGGCAAAAGCGGTCTTGCTCATGACGCGCGCTCCAATCGACTTAGGGGCGGGAGATCGAAGGTGGCTGCAGGAGCATCTTGCCAGGCCGGCGCCTGCGTTCGCCGCACCGCACGAAGCCGCGACGACCTTGCCCGCGGGTTGGTCGCACATTCGTCTTCGCTCGGCTCAACCGCCTTGCGTGTGATGAGCTCGAAGCTCGCCTCGGTTTGCGGCGCGAGGCCCGGCACATGGCGAGAACCCGCCCCCAGCCCGCCGATGCGCTGGCGGAAAAAGTGCTTCACCATTCGATCTTCGAGAGAGTGGAACGTGACGATCACAAGTCGCCCGCCAGGCTTCAGAATCCGCTCCGCCGCGACCAGCGCCCGGGCAAGCTCGCCCAACTCGTCATTCACGTATATGCGAATGGCTTGGAACGCCTTGGTGGCCGGGTGGGTGCGCGAGCCCTTGCGTCCGCCCACGGCGTCGCTGATGCATTCGGCAAGATCCATCGTCGCCTCAAACGGGGTGACGGCGCGGCGCGCGACGATAGCCTTGGCAATTCGCCGCGAGGCTCGCTCATCACCCAGCCGGAAAATCAGGTTGGCGAGGTCTGCCTCCGCCAGCGTGTTCACGACATCAGCAGCGCTGGGTCCGGACCGCCCCATGCGCATGTCCAGTGGCCCGTCTTTCTGGAAGGAAAAGCCGCGCTCCGGCTCATCAATCTGAAAGGACGACACACCGAGATCCAGCACAACGCCATCCAGCGCGGTATTTCCCGCTGAGGCCGCAAGTTCATCAAGGTCACCAAACCGGCCCAGCAGGGGAACCAAGCCCGGGCGCTTCTCCGCCATAAGCTCGGCGCGGGCAATGGCGCCCAGGTCCCGGTCAACACCGAGCAGCGTACACTTGGCGACATCCAGAATGGCCCCGGCATAGCCACCACCGCCAAAGGTGCCATCGAGGTAGACCTCGCCATCCACCGGGGCGAGGAAGCGGATCACTTCATTCAGGAGAACGGGAACATGCGCCATGGTGCCTATTCGTCTCCCGCCACCATAAGGCCTGGCACGCCGCCCGCTGCGATGGTCGCATCGTACGGGGCAGCCAGAGCATTGATCACATCGGGATCATTCACCGCTTCGGCCATTTCGGCCTCGTAGTCCGCATAGGCCTCAGGGCTCCAGATCTGGAAACTCTCCAAGGCGCCCACAAAGACCATCTTGTCAGTGATCCCGACGCTGGCGAGCAGCTCCTCCGGGATCTTGATCCGCCCGGGATCATCCATCTTCAAATCCGCTGTGCGGGACATGATGGCGAGGGTCAGCGCCTTTCTCTGGCGCGACTGGGGCGGCAGGCGGGAAATCGTCTGACGGTACATGGCCATCAATTCCTCGCCCCCACCTTCAAGACACTTCGATCCGTCGAGCGCTGGCCAAAGGAAAATGCGCGAGCCGCCACCCAGGGCCGAACGAAAGGGCGCAGGCACGCTTACGCGGCCCTTCGCATCAATCGCACTTTCATAGGTGGAGACGAACACTGTCCCGCCCTTTTCACATCAGCCGTTTGGAAAAACCCTACTTCTGTATGGGCTAACATGGGACAGCATGGGAGCCAATGGGCAAATCAGACCGAAAGACCGTACAGGGATGATCAGCATCCTGAAAAGATCACGAACATTTGCGGACTTCGCGCGAACGCGTGCGCCCAGAGAATTCCACAGGCTGTGAAATCACTCTGGAAGTCTATTGGTTTTCAAAAGGTTAAGAAAGCCGGCGTGGCTTATTCGTCACGGATGAAGATCCTCACATCGTCAGACAGGTTTTTCGCCTCTTCCTCGATGAGATACATCATGTGGCCGGCTGGATAGTACGTATAATCAATCCGGTCGGGCACAACGCCGTTCTTCATCAAAGACATCTCAGCGCCAAAGAATGGCGTCGCGAGGTCGTACCAGCCAGATGCCAGCAGAACGCGGTAGTCGGGGTTTTCGCGCATGGATTTGCCGAGCCATGGCGTCACGTTCACATAGGCAGGCCAACCGCGCCCATTCACGCTCCAGTTCCAGTTGCGCCCGGGTTCGCCCGTGAGGATCTTATAGCGACGGTCGAGGGGTTCGGCCCGGCCCGTATCGCCGTCTTCAGGCGCACGGAAATCAATCCCGAGTTCCCGGGTAAGATAGTCATTCACCGCCGCCGTATAGGCGATGTCCATGCCATAGCCGGACGGGTCATTCTGCGGGCTATCGCCCACGCTGTCACTATCAATCCCGGTGTATCGGCTGTCGAACCGCCCCACGGTGAGGTCCTCATCGCGCAAGAGTTCCTTGCGAAAGTGAGTGGCCTCGACACGCAGGTTGGCATCCTCGATCCAATCTGCAGAAACGCCGAGATATCCCGCCATCTGCTCCGCCATCATCGTTTTCTCTTCAGGCGTCATCAGGTTTCCGCGGATCAGCGCTGAAGGCAGCGTGTAGGTCGCAAAGGTGCGCGTCTCCTCGATGAACGCGTCGAAGTCCCCGCCCCAGCGCTCCTTGTCCACCTGGTCGTGATACCAGGCGGTTGCAGCCATGGTCGGGAAAAAGGCGATGTGCGGCGTATCATTACCAGACGCGAAACGTGCGGTCTGGAAGTCCAGAATGGCCGAGACAAGGATTACGCCGTTCAGGGCGATGCCGTTCCAGCCACCCTGCAACTTCTCGGATACTGCCGCGGCTCGCGTCGTGCCATAGCTTTCGCCTGCAAGGTATTTGGGGCTCTGCCAGCGGCCATTGCGGGTCAACCATATGCGGATGAATTCGGCGACGCTCTCGGCATCTTCGTTCACGCCATAGAATTCCTTGGCGTCAGTATTGCCCAGTTCGCGGGAATACCCGGTGCCGACCGGGTCAATGAACACCATGTCGGCCACATCCAGCAGCGAATGCTCATTGTCGACCACCGTGTAGGGCGCGGCGCCCGCCCCCGTTGCGTCAGGCGGTGTCACGACACGGCGCGGGCCCCAGGCCCCCATGTGGAGCCAAACCGAAGCAGAGCCCGGACCGCCATTGAAGATAAAGACAACGGGTCGCTCTGCAGGATCGTCCAACCCGTCCTCGACATAGGAAATCGAGAAGATTGACGCGGTAGGCTCACCACTGTCGGAGCGCAGATAGGTCTCGCCAGCCGTGACGCGGTAAGACACGTTGCGCCCACCTACACTGAGACTGTCGGATTTGGTCAGGACGTAAGGCGGAGGCACGTCAACGGGTTTGGACGCCCCGCCATGGTCGTCTGCGACGGCCGCGAGGCCGATCACCAATCCCAGAACCAGAACACTCACCCAACGCAACACAGCCATCTCGCACCCTTTCAGCAGGCCAAATCCCGCTTTGTTCAGAGGAGTTTGGCTAAACCATCATCGGGAACTTGCATAGGGGCCGCCGTTTGCGCCGCCTCTGGCTCTTGGGCTGTGCGTTCAAGCGCCGTGTACTCGAGGGCCGGGAACCACACGCCAAACGCAGACCCGCGACCTGGCTCACTCTCAACGATAAACCCGCCTCGGTGGCGCGCCAGAATGTGTTTCACGATGGCAAGGCCCAGTCCCGTGCCCGAAACTTCACCGCCACGGCTTTCGTCGACGCGGTAGAAGCGTTGGCCGAGGCGGGGCAGGTGCTGGCGATCAATACCGGGCCC
>JBCBGZ010000035.1:0-17869 GCA_038526245.1 Pseudomonadota bacterium | reverse complement strand
CGCGGTAGAAGCGTTGGCCGAGGCGGGGCAGGTGCTGGCGATCAATACCGGGCCCCGTGTCCTCGACTCGCATCCAAAGTCCGGGCCCGTCCCCGCGAAAGCTCGGCTGCAGGAGGGTGATACGCCCTACACTGGTCCACTGGCGTCCGGCCCTGGCCTGGGCTTCTTCCATGGATCTCTCCACGCCGATGGATACACTGACCTGATCGCCTTCAGCGCCGTACTTCACAGCATTGGAGATGAGGTTCTGGGCTACCTGGGTCATCTCATCGGAGTCTGCCACAGCGCGTAGCCCCTCTCCGGGCGATGAGGAGACAAGCTTGATATCGCGCTCCTGCGCCAAGGGCGCCATGGAGGCCATCACGTGAACCAGCAGGTCTGCGACATCCGTGACGGTCTGGGGCGGCTTATGTTCGCTGAATTCAATGCGCGAAAGCGACAGGAGGTCCTTGATCAGGCGCTTCATCCGCTCCGTCTGCTTGAACATGATGTCCAGAAAATGATTCCACGCTTCCGGATCGTCCTTGGCTGGCCCGCGCATTGTTTCGATAAAGCCAGCCAGGGATGTCAGGGGCGTTCGCAATTCATGGCTCGCATTGGCGAGGAAATCGGCCCTGGCCCTTTCCGCGCGGCGAAGGGCCGTATGGTCTTCCATAACAACCAATGCGCCGCCCGCTTCGGAGCGGAAGGGCGCGACATGGGCGAGCCACAACTGGTCCGTTCCCGGACCGAGCGGCAACTCCACCCGGCCGGGGCGCGGCTGTTCCGACAACGCGGACTCCAAGCATTCCAAGAGAGCCGGATTTCGAATGACCGATGCTGCGAGACTCTTCTGATCCGGCCGAATGCGCAGAAGCCCTTGTGCGGCGCCATTTGCTGCCTGGATTCGGCGGTCAATGTCCACATGAAGTGCCGGAATGGGCAAAGCTTCGAGCATGTCAGAGAGATCGGCGGGCACCGCGTTGCTGACAGGCAAAGCCCCTTCACCACGCGTTTCGGCGGCTTCGGGAGACTGTGATGTGCCCGCAAAATAGGCCAGCGCAGCTGCCGAAAGTACAACGGTGGCCGTAATCGCCTCAACCCAGCCGAGCGCGCCCGAAATGGCGAGAAGGGCGAACACCCCTGCGGAAATCGCAACAATGACCACAAGATCGCGAATGCGCGGCGTGCTGCGTGCCGGCATTTGTGAGTCGCCCTGTGGCGAAGGCGGCTTGGATGTGGCCATGGACATCGCTTACACCAGCCCTGCCCGCCCCAAAAGGCCCGTGTGTGTTTAGACTCCAACCGGTCTGTGTGGCCCTGAAACGACAGCGGGAAACGGGTTCAATCCAACGGGCGCCGAATTATTGAAAATCGATAATTCCTCGTTGACAGTCAATCATGACGGGCGTAAGCCGAGTTTGAATTGAAGAATGGAAAACTCGTATGAAGCGTTCATCCCTCTTGGTCGGTTCCCTCGTGCTGACGGGCTGTGCGTCCATCGATGCTTATACCATGGGCGAAATCGAGCCATTGCCCGTGGCCCCCAATGCCCCCGCCACGTGGGCTGCGGCAGGCGTGGCCGGCACAGCAGAACAGGGCGACTGGCTGTCGGGTTTCAATGATCCGACCATGATGGCGCTGGTGGATGAAGCGCTTGAAAACAATTATTCTCTGGCCGCACAGCTCGCTACGGTTCGCGCCGCAACAGCCGACGCCCGTGCCCAGCGAGGAAGCCTGTTGCCCACCGTAACTGGCGCTGTGTCGACAGGTTACCGTCGCAGCGTCTTCGAAGGCATGGATGGTGACGCCGTCAGCAGTGAAAACCCGTCCTATGGATTAGGCTTGAATGCCAGTTGGGAACCCGATCTCTGGGGGCGCCTGGCAGCCGGGGTCGATATTACCGAAGCCGACCTGATCATTTCAGAAACGGATCTGGCCAATGCCCGCCTATCTATTGCCAGCCAAACGGCGATTGCCTGGATTAATCTGAACGCTGCCGTTGCGCTGAGGGATGTTTCCCAGGCCACGCTGGAAGCGCGCCAACGCACGGCAAACCTGACGGAGCGCCGGTTCGCTCGTGGCCTCTCCACGGCGCTGGATGTACGCCTCGCGCGCAGTGCGCTGGCTGGCGCAGAGGCGGAGATCGCAGCCCGCACCCAGGCGCTGGAAGAATCGGCGCGGCGCCTTGAAGTTCTGCTCGGGCGCTATCCTGCGGCGGAGATTGAGGCGCCGGCCACCCTGCCCGGCCTGTCTGATATTGAAGCGATTGCCAGCCCAACTCTGCTTTTGTCGCGGCGTCCGGACATTGCGGCTGCTGAAACCCGCGTGATCCAGTCGGGCCTGCGCGCGGAGCAAGCACGCCTCGCCCTGCTGCCAAGCCTCAGCATCACGGGAGATATTGGCACCAACACCGATGATCTCGCCAACACCTTTGATCCGAGCTTCATCGCCGCGAGCGCGCTGGCATCACTGACTCAACCGCTTTATGCGGGCGGGCAGTTGAAGGCGCGGGCCGATGCCTTTCTGGAGCGGATCGAGATTTCGCTGGCCAACTACGCCTCCGTCACACTTGTTGCGTGGCAAGAGGTGGAAGACGCGCTGGCGGCGGACACTTATCTGGCCATCCAGGAGGATGCGCAAAAGCGATCCCTGGAAGAGTCCGCTTTCGCTGAGGATCTGGCGCTGCGACAGTATCAGAACGGCCTGATCTCCATTTTCAACCTGATCGATGCGCAGACGCGCAGATTGAATGCAGAAGCGGCGCTTGTTTCGGCAAGATCCAATCGCGCTCAGAACCGTATTCAGTATTATCTTGCCCTCGGAGGGGGACCTGACGGAGTTTCTCTGTCACGATCATCATCCAACGCCGGACAAACCGGTGGGAGCCCGACACCATGACACGCGTCCTCGCAATTGTCCTTCCAATCCTGATCCTGCTTGTCTTAGGGCTTGGGGGCTCTATTCTGCTCGGGGCTCTTGCGCCCCAACCGGAAGAGAATGACAGCCCGCCGGCGGGCCTGTCCGTCTTTGCCGAGCCCATTGAGGTCGGGGACCTGACCCTGAGCGTGGACGTGCAAGGCGAGGTTTCGCCGAAGCGGGAAATCATTGTGTCCCCGCAAATCGCAGGCCGTATCGCCTACGTGTCCCCTGACTTTATCGATGGCGGTTTCATCCGCCAGGGCCAGGTTCTGATCCGCCTGGAAGCCGCAGATTACGAACTGTCCGTCACCCGGGCGCGCTCAGCGGTCGCCTCAGCGCAGCAACGCCTTGCGCGGGAGGAAGCGGAAGCGGAAATCGCCCGCCAGGACCTGATCGATCTGGGCATCACGGACGCCAGTCCCCTCGCCCGGCGCGAGCCCCAACTCGCCGAAGCGCAGGCTTCTCTCGACAGCGCTGAGGCACAATTGGCTGAAGCGGAACTGGCCCTGCGCCGTACGGCGGTTGTGGCGCCCTTCTCAGGCCGAGTGTTTGAGCGCACCGCCGATATCGGCCAGTTTGCCAGCCCCGGCCAATCGCTTGGCCGCATCTTCGCGTCTGACGTCGTCGAAGTATTGCTGCCGATCACAGACACCCAGCTTGGCCGGATCGGTCTGCCGCTCGCCTTTGCCGCGTCCGCGGACAATCCCGGGCCGCCGGTCGTGTTTTCAGCCGACGTCGCGGGACAGACGCGCTTCTGGCGAGGCGAGGTGACGCGCACAGCGGCCGCCCTCGATCCACGCTCGCGCCAGCTCAACGTCATCGCAGAACTGGAAGATCCCTATGGAACGGGTTCTGACAATGGCGTGCCTATGGCGCCTGGCCTCTTTGTGAATGCCGAAATCCAGGGTGCGACCCTTGAAGACATCATGATTGTTCCCCGTGAGGGTCTGCGCAGCAATGACCAAGTCTACATCGGCAAGCCGAAGGAAGGGATCCTCGAGATCCGCGACGTTGAACTGATTTATTCAGACGTGGACGGCGCTTACATTTCGTCGGGTGTTTCTGATGGGGAGCTTGCTGTGGTGTCGCCTATCCAGGCCGCGTTTACAGGTATGCGGATCAAGGTGCTGGAGCGGCGCCCTGACGGAACTGTGATTTCCCATGAACCTGATGGCCCGCAAACTGGCGAGGATTCCCTGGCCGAGGCCGGGCGTGACGGTGAGGAGGCTGTGCAATGAACGGGATTGTTGCCTGGTTTGCCAGAAATGCGATTGCTGCAAATCTGGTCATGATTGTCGCCTTCGTTGGCGGCATTTTCTCATTCTTCAGCCTGGAACGGGAAATGTTCCCCACCGTGGCCGTTGCGGGCGCAACCGTTTCAGTGGCCTGGCCGGGTGCCTCGCCCGCCGAGGCCGAGGAACAGCTCATCCTGCGTATCGAAGAGGCCGTGGCCGATCTTGATGGTATCGACCGGATTACTTCGATTGCGCGCGAGGGCGGCGGCATTGTCAACATTCGCGGGCGCGACGACATCGATATGGATGAGTTCATCCGCGACATCGAACGCCGCGTGAACCAGATCAGCAACCTGCCCCAATCCGCCTTCGAACCGCAGATCACCCAGTGGGAACAACGCAATTGGTACTTTGGCATGGCCATTTATGGCGAAGCCACGCCGCGCGAGATGAAGCGACTGGCGGACCAGGTCCGCGACGACATTGCCAATATGGCGGGCGGGCAGTTGGCCGTGGTCCAGGGCACGCTTGGCGAAGAAGTGTCAGTGGAGGTCTCCGAGGAGACGCTTCGGCGCTACAATCTCACGCTGAATGATGTTGCCAATGCCATTCGCGCCTCATCCCTGAACGCATCGGGGGGGCGCGTGCGCACGAATACGGGCGATGTGTCTATCCAGGCACGGCAACTGGCGGACACGGCCGAACAATTCGAAAGCATTATCGTCAGCCAAACCCCGGAAGGCGCCACGATCCGCGTGCGCGATGTGGCCAATGTGGTCGATGGTTTCATCGACGAAAGCCTTGTGGCGACCCATGAAGACCGACCGGCCGCCTTCGTCATGGTGGTCGCGCCCGACGACATGCAGATTGTCGACTACACGGACGGCTTCAAAGACTACATCGAACGCGCCAACGATCCGAACAATGGCATCCTGCCCGAAGCCATGAACATCAACATCCTCTGGGATGACTCCGAGCCTTTCAAGGCACGTATGGCGACGATCGGACAATCCGCGCTCATGGGCGGTATTCTTGTCCTGATCGTTCTGGTGCTTTTCCTGCGCCCCATTGTGGCCTTCTGGGTCACCATCGGCATTTTCACCGCGTTTGCGGGCGGAATTCTCTTGCTGCCGCTTTTCGGTGTGTCGCTGAACATCCTGTCCCTGTTCGCCGTTCTACTGGTCATTGGCGTTGTGGTGGATGACGCCATTATTGTGGGTGAGAACATCCATAAGGAAGTCGAGAGTGGGCGACGCCAGGGCATTGATGCCGCGATTTTTGGCACTCAGATGGTGCTCAAGCCGGTCATCTTCGGCGTTCTCACAACGATTATTGCCTTCCTGCCATGGGCCTTTCTTACCGGGCCGACGCGCGCCTTTACCGAACAAATCACCTTTGTGGTTGTCGCAGCGCTGACGTTCTCGCTGATCGAGTGTCTGCTGATCCTGCCCGCGCACCTTGCGCACCTGAAGCCCCAGAACTTTGACGGGCCTGGCGGCTCCATCATGAAAGTGCAGCGCTCCATCGCGGACTCGCTGCTCTGGTTTGCTGACAATGTGTACCGGCCATTCCTCGAGGCCTGCGTGAAGTTTCGCTACGCCACGCTCGCCTTCTTCCTGTCCATCCTTGCCATCGCCTTTGGCCTGGTCGGCAACAATTATGTGCCTTTCAGCTTCATGCCGAAGATCGAAAGCGACCTCATTCAGGTCCAGGTGGAACTGCCCGACGGCACGCCTTTCACCCGCACCGCGCAGGTTCAAGAGCAAGTTCAGAACGCCATCGACGTGATGAAGGCGGAAACCCTGCAGGAATATCCGGAAATCGGCGGACTCATCGAGGACAGCTCTATCGTCGCGTTTGGCCGCAACGTGCAGGCCTGGATCGCCCTCGCGCCGCCAGAAGTGCGCCCGGAGACCTTGTCGTCCGAAGACATTTCAAACCGGTTCCGCGAGGCCATGGGCCCGATTCAGGATGCTGAGGAAATCTCAGTCACGGCGACATTCAACGAGGACGATAGCGGTGTGCGCTTCGCCCTCAACCATCCGGACCTGGATCGCCTGCGCGCCGCTGCCGAGGAGGTGAAAACCCAGTTGCAGTCCTACACAACCACCTATGATATTGGCGACAACCTCTCATCGGCCGCAGATGAAATTCGCGTCCAACTCAAGCCGGGCGCTGAAGCCCTGGGCGTGACCCTCTCCGATGTGACCAGCCAGGTGAACGCAGCCTATTTTGGCGTACTCGTGCAGCGCCTGCCGCGCAATGGCGACGATGTGGAAGTACGCGTTCGCTTGCCCCAGGAGGCCCGCCGGGACCTCGACTCGATTGGCGAGTTGCGTATCCGCACGCCTGACGGCCGTCAGATCCCGATCAACCAGGTGGCCGAATTCTCAACCGCGCCCGGCATAAACGTGATCATTCGGCGCAATCGCACGCGGTCTGTCTCAGTCTTTGCCGAGCTGACCGATGATGTGCGTGGCCAGATCATCGGCGACATGAACGAGAATTTCTGGCCCGGCTTTGAAGAACGCTGGCCCGATGTCTCGCGCAACAATGCGGGTGGCTTTGAAGCCGAACAGGAGTTCTTTGCAGAAATCGTCCTGTTCCTGTGGGTCGCATTGGGAGCAATGTACATCCTGCTGGCGATCGCTTTCCGATCCTACTTCCAACCCATCATCCTGCTGACGGCTGTGCCTTTCGCCTATTGCGGCGCTGTGTTGGGGCACCTCATCACGGGCGTACCTATGGCCATGTTCTCCTTCTTCGGAATCGCGGCAGCGGGCGGGGTTGTGATCAACGATAACCTTGTACTGGTGGACTTCATCAACAGACGCCGCGCTGAGGGCGCTGGCGCGCTGCAGGCCATCGTCGATGGCGGGGTTTCCCGCTTCCGGCCGATCCTGCTGACCTCGGTGACGACCTTTGTCGGCGTATTGCCGCTGATCATGGAGCGTTCGGTCCAGGCCCAGTTCCTGAAACCGATGGTGGTGTCCCTGGGCTCAGCTGTGACGTTTGCCCTGTTCGTGTCGCTCCTGTTGGTGCCGGCGATGTATGCTATCGGCGTGGAAATCCATCGCTTCTTCAACTGGTCTTGGCATGGCCGCCCCTATCGCACGATCGGGGACACCTATTCAGGGCACGCCACCATTGATGAGGAAGAATTGATCGGGACGAGTAGCGCGCCCGGCGATCTGAAACCCGCCGAATAGGCGGCCTTCGGGGACAAGGTTCGCGAGAAGGCTGGGCCTCGCGATCCGAAATGTGGAACCGAAACCAAAATGAAACGAGTAAGAGGCTGATATGAAACACCTACTTTTGGGCGCAGCGAGCATCGCTCTGCTGGCCGCATGCGGCGCTCCCGATGCCGACACCAACGCAAGCACCAACACGGCAGAACCCGCCAGCGGCGCCGACCCGGTGGTAACCGCTTTTGTTGAGCCTGAAATCAATCTCTCCACCCCTGACGTCTGGGGCGACTGGGGCGTCAATCTGGACACGATGGATGCAGAGACAGCGCCCGGCGACAATTTCTACCGGTACATGAATGGCAGCTGGCTCGACACATTCGACATGCCCGCCGACCGTTCGCGCTATGGCTCGTTTTCTTTGCTTGCGGAAAAATCCGAAGGTCGCGTGCGGGGCATCATTGAAGGCGTCGCAGCGGCCGAGCCAGATCCCGCCACGCTCGAGGGCAAGGTCGCGGCGATTTACAATGCCTATATGGACACAGACGCCATCGAAGCGGCCGATCTGGCACCTATCCAGCCGCACCTTGAGCAAATCGCAGCCATCGAAACCCGAGAGGACCTCGCTGGCGTCTTCGCCGAGACCGGTTTCAGCGCACCGATCGGCGGTTGGGTGGATATCGATTCCAAGAACACCGACAGCTACATTTTTTACGTCACCCAGGCCGGCCTCGGCATGGGTGACCGCGACTACTACCTGAAAGACACCGAGAAAAACCTCGAATATCGCGAAGCCTACACCGACATGCTGACGACGCTTCTCAGCGAGGCCGGGTATGAAGATGCCAGCGCAGCCGCGGACTCGATCCTGGCCCTGGAAACAGAGCTGGCTGCCAAGCATTGGGACCGCGCCGCGGGCCGCAACCGCGACCTCACCTACAACAAGATGAGCCGCGAAGAGATGGACGCCCTGGCCGGTGATTTCCCGCTGGCCACCATGCTTGAAGGCCTGCAACTGGCCGGCCAAAGCGAGTTTGTCGTGCGCCAGGTCACCCCGACCGCCGAAGAGATCGAGGAACAGGGTCTCAATGAGGACCAGATCGAGAAACTCTCCGGTGGTGGCATCGAAGGCATCTTTGAGGTCGCTGCAACCTACGATCTCGACGCCTGGAAGGCCTGGCTTTCGGCGCAGATGCTGATTGACCATTCCGACGTTTTGCCAGCACGCCTTGATGACACGGTGTTCGACTTCTACGGCAAGACTCTGCGCGGGCAGGAAGAGCAACGCGAGCGCTGGAAGCGCGCCGTTTCGACCGTTGAAGGCTCGGTCGGCGAGGCTGTCGGCAAGGTTTACGCCGAGCGCTATTTCCCGGCTGAGAACAAAGCCGCCATGGATGAGCTGGTCGCGAATCTGCGCGAGGCCATGGCGCTGAACCTCAACGATATCGAATGGATGGGCGAAGCAACCAAGGACGAGGCCCGCGAAAAACTGTCCAAGTTCACGCCTAAGATCGGCTATCCGGAAATCTTTGAGACCTATGACGGTCTCACCGTCGGAGAGAGCGCCTTTGCCAATGACATGGCGGTCTCCGAGTGGGGGTGGAACGACATGATCTCCCAGCTCGGCCAGCCCATCGATAAGACCGAATGGTTCATGCTGCCGCAAACGGTGAATGCCTATTACAGCCCGAACCGGAACGAGATCGTGTTCCCGGCGGCGATCCTGCAGCCACCCTTCTTCAACCTCTCGGCGGATCCGGCGATCAATTACGGCGCCATTGGCGGCGTGATCGGCCACGAAATCGGCCACGGGTTCGACGACCAGGGCTCGCGTTCTGATGGCGATGGCGTTCTGCGCAACTGGTGGACCGAGGAAGACCGGGCCAATTTCGAAGCGAAGACCAGCGCACTGGTGGCCCAGTACAATGCGTTCTGCCCGCTCGGTGATGGTGAGACCTGCGTGAACGGCGCCCTCGGCCTTGGTGAGAATATCGGCGACCTGGGCGGGCTCTCCATGGCCTACCGCGCCTACCAGTTGCACCTCGACACCAATGGTGACGGCGTGGTCAGCGACGAGGAGCAAGCTCCGGTCATTGACGGTTTCACCGGCGACCAGCGCTTCTTCATGGCCTGGGGACAGGTCTGGCGGAACATGTACCGCGACGACGCCCTGCGCCAGCAGCTGGTGCGCGGACCGCACAGCCCGCCCCGCTACCGCGTGAACGGCATCGTGCGCAATTTCGACGAATGGTATGAAGCCTTCGGCGTCACCGAAGAGCACGAATTGTACCTGCCACCGGAACAGCGCATCCGGATCTGGTAAGGCCAACGCCTTCCCAACACACAGAAACGCCCATGGCCCCCAAGCCATGGGCGTTTTCAGTTCTCCCGTTGGCGGGCCGCTGATACCGCTTCAGCTAGCGCCATTGCCGATGTTTAATGCTCAGATCACAGGTCGATCTTTATGGTCCCCTCATGGGTCGAGCGGGAATATTGAAGACAGTCCGTCCGGGTACGGCAACGCTGCGCGTGTGCGGTGTGCTGGCTGCCCATGCTTTAGCATTGGCTCTGCTTCATCGCGCAATGGGGTCCACGCCCCTACCGGCCCCGGACACACCGCCCGGTCTAGTGATCATTGAACTCGATCCGGTTTCCTCCGTGCCTCCAACCCAGGCCAAGCCACCTGAAACAGGGCCAGCCCCGCTCGCTCGCCCACCCGCACCCAGCCCAGCACGATCAGACGAAACATCTGATCTCCCGCAGACGGTTCAAGCGCCTGCTCGCATTTCGTCAGAGCCCGCACAGCCAGAAATCACGACGTCCGGAGCTGACGACAATACTGCGCCGAACCCTTCGCAGGGTGTCGGGGTCGTCCCACCCGGCGCCGCCCAAGCGGTCACCAGGATTCTCTGTCTTGATGCAGAACGCAGTCGCGTCCCCCAAGAGGGATGTCCCCGCTCCGACTTGCCTGGTCCAGAGACCACTTCCCTGTTTGTGGCGCTCCCCGAAGCTCAGCAAACCAAGATTGACGACGCGCGCGCTGCGCAACTGGCCAGTGTAACTGACTATGGAAGTGTCCTCGAATGGTATCTTCAGCGTGATACTCGCCCGCCCTCAAAAATCTTCGGGATCGACAACGGCATTTTTGTTGAAGGGCGCCACCAGGAGGCGATCGATTTGGACCGCCTGCGCATGGGCCTTCGCCCCGACTGGCAGGACGAGGTTGAAAAGGCCCATGGCCAGAACTGAAACCGCTGCGCCCTAGACCTCCAGCACGATCTTGCCGAAGTGCTTCTGGCCGATCTGGTGGGTGAAGGCGGCGGCGATATCATCGAGCTGGAAAGTGTCGGAGATCACCGGTTTGATACCATTGGCTTCGATCGCGGCAATCATGTCCAATTGGTGGGCCCGCGAGCCAACGGTGATCCCCGACATGGTGAGATTTTTCTGGAAGAACTTCGCCGTCGGCACCTCGCCCGAAACGCCGGTGAGCACGCCGATCAGGGAGATATGCGCGCCCAATGCGCAGGCATCGATGGATTGGTCGAGCGTACCCGGCCCGCCAATCTCCACCACCTCATCGACCCCGCGTCCCCCAGTCAGCTCGAACGCCTTGCGCCCCCATTTCGGCTCATCCTTATAGTTGATCACATGGTCAGCGCCGAGCGCAGTCAGCCTTTCGAGTTTCTCATCGGAGGAGGACGTGGCGATCACACGCGCGCCGGCCGCCTTGGCGAACTGCAGAGCAAAAATCGAGACCCCGCCGGTGCCTTGCACCAGGACCCAATCGCCCGGCTTCACCTGATTTTCCACAAACATGCCGCGCCAGGCGGTCAGCGCCGCGCAGGGCAACGTCGCAGCTTCGGCAAAGCTGTAGCCTTTGGGAATCCGCGTGAATGCCGTTTCCGGCATGGCGACGAGTTCGGCGGCATAGCCATCCATCCCGTCCCCGGGCACGCCCTTGAAATCCGCAAGGGCCGGCGGCCCCGACAACCAATCCGGGAAGAAAGTCGAGACGACATGGTCGCCTTCCTTGAACAGGTGCGCGCCATCTCCCACCGCAACCACCTCGCCCGCACCATCGCTCATGGGGATGCGTCCATCGTCGGCCGGGATCATGCCTGCAACCACAGCGAAATCATGGAAGTTCAGGGAACTGGCGCGCACACGCACAAGGATTTCGCCGTGACCGGGTGTTGGATCCGGGCGCTCCTCGATGGTCAGTTTGTCCAGGCCACCGGGTTTTTTCAGGCTGGCGACGCGCATGGGGATCCTCCTTGTTCTGTTTGCACCATTGCGGCGACGGGCCCCACGGGAAGTCAAGGCTCTTGCAGGGTTGATGCACCGCCCCCTCGCCAAGCGCGCCGGGCTGGGCTAGAGCCGCGCCTTGAGACGAGCGAATACCCCGAAAGCCGAATACCCATGTCCGATGCCCTGGAACTCTCCATCGTGGTCCCCGTGCACAATGAAGCCGGAAACGTGCAGCAATTGGTGAGCGAGATCGCCGCCGCCCTCGAGGGGCGCGCCTATGAGATGGTGTTCGTGGATGATGCCAGCACAGACGATACGCGGGCTGTTCTTGTGGGCTTGAAAGAGCAATTCCCGGCCCTGCGGGTGCTCGGTCACCGCAAGAATTCGGGCCAGTCGCGCGCGATCCGGACCGGCGTTCGCGGCGCGCGCGGGCGCGTGGTGGGAACGCTCGACGGGGATGGCCAAAACGATCCGGCAGACCTCCCAAACCTGTACCGTCAATTGACCCGCGCCGACGCCCCGACGGATCTGAAAATGGTGATGGGACGCCGCGCCAGCCGAAAGGACACGGCCTGGAAGCGTTTTGGGTCTCGCTTCGCCAACTCCATTCGCAAACGGCTGCTGAAGGATGATTGCGACGATAGTGGCTGCGGCATCAAAGTGATGCACCGGGACGCGTTCCTGTCGCTCCCCTACTTTGACCACATCCATCGCTACATGCCGGCGATCATGAATGCCGAGGGCTATGGCGTGGAGTTTCTGGATGTGAACCATCGCGAACGCGGGGCGGGCCAGTCCAAATACACCAATTTCGGGCGGCTCTGGGCGGCCCTGGCAGACTTACGCGGGGTCACATGGCTCATCCGCCGTCGCCGCAATCCGGCCGGCGTAGACGAGTTTTAAGGGCGCTGCGTCGCCACGGGGCCGAAAACCCCCAGCAATCCTGACCTTTCCCCTCGCGCAGCAGGCACAATTGCGTTAATTCACGGGCTGTTAACCGCTTTGAGGGGACTCCAAGCTCGTGGCTCGCAATGAAATCATGTCAGCCATTGGGGCAGCCCAATTGGAAGAAAAGCGCCGCCGGAACCAAGGCACGGGCGGCGGGTCTGGTAACAATGGAGGGAGTGGCATGCGCGCTCTGTTTTCAGTATTTCCGCTACTGGTCATTCCGGTAGCCATCTATGCCATCATGGCATTCACCACAGGCGGGATCGATGCCGACACCCTGGCTGTCGGCGAAACGGCCGTGGCGCCGCTCGCCGATCGCTTGAACAGCGGTGCTCTCACGCTGAACATGATTTCAGGCGTGGAATGGAAGCTCACCAATGGTGACCTGCTGATCCTGTTCGCCCTGGCGCTGCTCTTTCTGGAGATCCTGAAGTCGACGTCGACTGGCACGGCGACCATCATGAACCACGCGATCTCGATGATCCTGTTCATCGCGTGCCTGATCCTTTTCCTGCTGAGCCAGAACTTCGCTACGTCGACGTTTTTCATCCTCACTGTGATGACGTTGTTGGATGTGCTGGCGGGCGTCGTCGTCACGATCGTTTCGGCCCGCCGCGACTTCGCTGTCGGCGAGGGCTTCTCGGGCTAGGCAAGCGCACCCCCCTGAAACAGAAAGCCCGGCGAGTGGATCGCCGGGCTTTTTATTTTCGCAGCTTTCGGGCGCGGCTACTTCTTGCCCGACAGCATCTCGAGCTGTTTTTGCATTTCGGCCATTTGGGCCTGCATCAGCTTCAGGGCGCGGTCTGAGGGGGTTTCTTCTTCCGCCGCGTCTGAGCCAGCGTCGCCATCGTCCAGCATTGTGTCCGTTGCGGCCATCGCCGGATTGAACATCTTCATGGCATTTTCAAACATGCCCATATTGCGCTTGGCCTGTTTCTCGAACATCGCCATGGGCGTTGCCCCGCCCATCGCCGTGCGCCAGCGTTCCTGGGCTTCGGCAAACTGATTCATGGACATATCAAGCCAAGCGGGCAGCATAGATTGGGCTCCGCCGCCATAAAAGCCGATGAGCTGACGCAGGAAGTTCAGCGGCAGCGCGCCTTCGCCCTTTGTCTCGTTCTCATAGATGATCTGGGTGAGAACGGAGCGCGTCAGGTCTTCGCCCGTTTTGGCGTCGCGCACTTCGAAGTCGGCGCCGGACCGCACGAGCTCCGACAAATGGTCGAGCGTCACATAGGACGATGTGGAGGTGTCGTAGAGACGCCGGTTCGCATATTTCTTGATGATGATCGGACCATCGCCCTTGTGGCGTGCCATGGAAGCCTCTTTGTCTGGTCTGCGCGCGGCAATGTTTATTGGCCGTATCAGCGCATTGGGGTTGCACAAGTCTTGCACAAAATACGCCGTTCGACCAACGTCTTGATGAAGGCTTTACCACACCACGATTAACCTTGGCTTTCGCAGGCGCACAAAATTGACTCTCGGGAGGAGACATCCATGACACGCATTGCCCTTGTAACAGGCGGAACCCGCGGCATCGGCCGCGCCATATCAGAGCGCCTCAAGGCCGATGGAATGACCGTCGTCGCCAATTTTGGCGGCAATGATGAAGCTGCCCGTCTGTGCGAGGAAGCGACCGGAGTGCGCTGCTTCAAGTTCAATGTCGGCGACTATGAAGAAGTCGGCGCGGGCATCGCGAAGATCGAGGAAGAGATCGGCGCGATTGATGTGGTCGTCAACAATGCTGGCATTACGCGCGATGCGCCGTTCCACAAGATGAGCAAGCAGCAGTGGAATGAGGTGATCAATGTCGACCTCGACAGCGCCTTTAACGTGACCCACCAGGTCTGGGGCGGCATGCGGGAGCGCGGCTTTGGCCGTGTGATCAACATCTCATCGATCAACGGACAGAAGGGCCAGTTCACCCAGGCGAACTATTCCGCCGCAAAGGCGGGCCTCATCGGCTTCACCAAGGCGCTTGCTTATGAAGGCGCAAAGAAGGGGATCACGTCCAACGTCGTGGCACCTGGCTATATCGACACTGAAATGCTGCAGGCGGTGAAGCCGGAAGTGCTCGAAGGCATCATCGCGACCATTCCCGTAGGCCGTCTCGGCAAGGCCGAAGAGATCGCGTCCATGGTCTCATATCTCGCCAGCGACGAGGCCGCCTTCATCAATGGGGCGACCATGACGGTGAATGGCGCGCAGTACATCGCGGGCTAAACCGGTTCAAAACAGGCCAGAACGGGCGCAATCGGCTTAGTCGTGAAGCGTCCCAGTGATCTTCATGAGCGTGGCCAGAAACTGGCCGCGCTCTTCTGCTTGAAGACCGTCCAGGATATCGCCAACGACGCTCGCCAAGGCGCCGCGAAAAGCGTCCACACGGGCGCTCCCCTTTGGCGTGAGACGAACCAGAACAACGCGCCCATCCTGCGCGCTCGGTTCGCGCGTTAGCAAGCCCTTTCGCTCCAGCATCTGAACATGCCGGGTCATCTGGCCCTTGTCGCGGGCCAGCAGCGCCGCCAGCGTATTCAGCGGCACCGGGGCATGGTCCTCAATCGTCATCAAAACCATGCCGCCCAACGGACCGACTTTCTCTTCATCGACTCTCCGCGCTCTTGGCTCGAGCTCGGCATGAATGAGCCGCATGAGCCGGTCGATATGGATCGCCAGAGAAAGTGTTTCGTTGATGGGGCGCGTCATTTCGTTGACATTATCAATTAAATTTACTACCGGGATTAACGGTTCGGGACTGCAATGGCGCGGCCCGCTCTGTCCGGAGGAGATCGCAAGTGGGCTATCATCGCATTGCGCTAAAGGTTTCTGCAATCCTGTGGGTGATCTGGGGGCTGGTGCACGTCCTTGCCGGATTCATCGTCATATCGTCGGACGCATCGGGTGGGTTCCAGGCCATCGCCGATGCCGTAGATCCAGATCTACTCGAAGCCGACTACCATGCAGCTGTCGCGGGCGTATTGAACCAGCATGGTTGGAACCTTGCCTGGGGTGGCGCAGCGACAATCATCGGTGCGGGTTTCATCTGGCGCGAAAACACCACCTCGGTCTGGGTAACGGCAATGGTGGGTGGTCTTCTGGATATTGGTTATCTCCTGTTCGTCGACATTCCAGGTTTCGTGCACTTCATTCCCGGAACGCTGATGACCATTGTGTCTGGATTAGCTGTCGCATTGAGCTTCTGGGCGTGGCGCGCACTCCACAAGGCGGTATAAATTCCTCGGCTCGAAAATTTCTCGGTGCGTAAAACCCAACAACGCCCCAGGCTTTTTGCACCGCACAAACTTCATTGACTTTCAACGCTCCAGGGCGCATCAGGCGATCAGTCGATGCGCCCTTTTTCATTTAGAAGCGCGCACATGGGCTGGCGGCGTGAAGCACGCGCGGGGCAACGGCCCCATGACTGCGCCAGGACCCTTGAGACAGATCCCTTGAGACACCGCACCCTGTTTCACGCGGGGCTGCCCCGCCCCTGAACCGCGCGCCCGGCCGCCTTGGCCTGACGTGCGCGCGACTTTGTGAAAGACAAAAGATGACACAGTTCACCGATTTCGGCCTCGCCGACCCCATCCAGCGCGCCCTGACGGAAGCCGGATACACCACCCCAACTCCGATCCAGAGCCAGGCCATCAGCCCCGTCATGGATGGGCGAGACGTTCTGGGCATAGCGCAAACCGGCACGGGCAAAACCCTGGCCTTCGCCGCGCCGACCCTGCACCGCATCGCGAAAGATCCACAGCCCCTGCGCCCCAAATGCCCACGCGCCCTTGTTCTCGCGCCAACGCGGGAACTGGCCCGCCAGATCGCCGACAGCTTCGAGACCTATGGCAAGCATATGCGCGTGAAGGTCGACTGCGTGTTCGGCGGCGTGAAGATCAACCGCCAGATCCGCAGCCTGTCGCGCGGAACCGATGTTCTGGTGGCCACGCCAGGGCGTTTGCTGGACCTGCAGGACCAACGCGCCGTTGATATCGGCCAGATCGAAACCCTGATCCTGGATGAGGCCGACCAGATGCTGGACCTGGGCTTTATCCACGCCCTGAAGAAAATTCGCGAACTGGTGCCAGACGAGCGCCAGACCCTCTTTTTCTCGGCCACGATGCCCAAGGCGATTGCGGGCCTCTCCAAACAGTACCTCACCGACCCCATCCGGGTGTCTGTGACGCCGGTCTCCACCACGGCAGAGCGCGTGGACCAGTCCGTGATCCATATGCACCAGAAGGGCAAGCCGGCCTTGCTCGCCCATATCCTGAAGCAAGATGATGTGCGCCGCGTCCTGGTGTTCACCCGCACGAAGCATGGCGCCGACCGGCTGGTGCGCCACCTCGACAAAGTTGATATCGAGGCCGCTGCCATCCACGGAAACAAGTCCCAGAACCAGCGCACGCGGGCGCTCAATGCCTTCAAGAACGGCAAGATCTGGGTCCTGATCGCCACCGACATCGCTGCACGGGGCATCGATATTGACGGGCTCACCCATGTCGTGAACTTCGACCTGCCCAATGTGCCCGAACAATATGTCCACCGGATCGGGCGCACAGGCCGGGCCGGCGCCAGCGGCGTGACCATCGGTTTCGTCGCGCCAGACGAGCGCGCTTATCTGCGCGACATTGAAAAAACGATCCGCATGCAGATTCCGGTGATGGAACTGCCCGAGGGCTTTGAGGCCCCGGCCCCGATCGACACAGCGCCGGTCGATGGTGAGCGCCCCGCGCGTCGCCAAGGTGGCGGAGGCGGAGGCCGTCGCCGCGGTGGTGGCGGGAGCGGGGGCGGACGCCCCGGCGGCCACCGCAAGGGCCAGGGTGGCGGCAAACCCCGCGCCGAAAGCGGTGGTGGTGGTCAGAAAGCCGAAGGCGGGAACCGCCGCAACAAACGTCGGCGCGGCCCGAAATCCGCCGTGTCTGCGGGCAGAAATCTGGGTCATTGACGCGAACGTTTTGCGCTTTCGTTTCGGCCAGCACACGCGCCCGCGCGGGGCGGGGATTGGGCGGAGCAGTTTGTTGGTGCCGCCCCTCCCTCGATGGTCGAGACAGGGGCGTGGCCAAGGGGCGGGCCGGTGCTCACATTCGATCGATTACGTTCGGGGCGTAGGGTGCATGGAGCGAAGCGATATGCACCGTCGGCATGCGCGGCGGGGGTAGATGGTGCATATCGGGCTGCGCCCTCCATGCACCCTACGGCGAGCAAAGCCTCCACCCGCTCTGCGGTATCAGCAAGCAGACTCCACCCCTCCTCGCGCGCCGCGCCTATCATGTGGCGGCGGAAATCCTTGCCTGCGTCGGACAGGTCAATCGCCTCGACATGGATCCAGCCATACCAACTGATCTCGATGCG
>JBCBGZ010000034.1:0-27573 GCA_038526245.1 Pseudomonadota bacterium | reverse complement strand
TCCCGGACCCACCCGCCATGATCACTGGATATATCAATGACATCTCATCGCTCCGTTCTGTTCCGCAGACCGCACCAATCGACCGATCCGTCCTGCAAATATGCACCACAATCGGGACACATCGCCCCGCGCAGGTTCAACGCTTCGCTTGCCTGCCAGTTTCATGCCGCTCCAACAGACGCGGGCTTGGGCTTTCCCCTACATGACCAAGTGCACACGGCCAGCACCAATCGCTCGACAAGCTCGCTTAACTCTCCTAGCTGTGCCGCGCGCGCTAAACTTGCCAGAGCCTGACGAGGAACGATCCGTGGCAGCCTCCAGAAGACACACTTGATGGCCATGGCAGACGCTTCGCATAAACGCGTACTGGTAACGGGCGCCGCGGGTTTTATCGGCGCTCACACTGCCCGCGCCCTTGCAGACCGGGGACATACCGTTTGCGGGCTCGACAACTTCAACACCTATTACGATGTCGACTTGAAGAAGGCACGGGTCTCCAGGCTCTGCGCCGGTCTCGATGTCCACGAACTGGACCTTGTAGATCGCCCGGCCCTAGAGCGTGTATTTCAGGACTTTGCGCCCGATGTCGTGGTGCATCTCGCAGCCCAGGCCGGCGTTCGCTACTCGCTGGAAGCGCCCTTCGAGTATCTGGAGTCCAACATTATCGGGCACACTTCGGTGATTGAGGCTTGCCGCAAGCTTGGCGACAGGTTTTCCCACCTTGTCTACGCCTCATCCAGTTCGGTTTACGGGAACCGGGCCGAGACGCCCTTCTCGGAGGACGACCGGGTTGATACGCCAAATTCTCTTTATGCGGCCACCAAGCGTGCAGATGAATTGATCTCGAGCACATTCGCACATTTGTACAAGCTGCCCCAGATCGGGCTTCGATTCTTCACGGTGTATGGCCCGTGGGGCCGGCCCGACATGGCCTATTGGCAGTTCTCTGACAAAATCCTGAGCGGTGAACCCATCCGCGTCTTCAACCATGGCAATATGCTGCGCGACTTCACCTATATCGACGACATTGTCAGCGGCGTGGTGGCGACGGTCGAGCGCGCGCCTGAATTTCCAAATTCGGCCCGCCCGCACCGGATTTACAATCTGGGCCACGGCAAACCGGAAGCCCTTCTGGACATGATCAACGTCCTGGAGCGCAGCCTTGGCAAAGCGGGCAATTTGCAGATGGAACTCATGCCCCTGGGCGACGTTTCCACCACATTTGCCAGCATCGACGAAATCCAGCGCGACTATGGTTTTCAGCCCACCACTCGAATTGATGATGGGCTTCCCCGCTTTGTGGACTGGTATCAGAACTGGCGAAACGGAACGGCTTAGCGTCCCCGATTGGCCTCTTTCTGGTGCCAGTTCCATGCGGTCTGAATAATCGTGTCGATATCTGAGTGCTGCGGCACCCAGCCCAGGATATCGCGCGCCTTGTCTGCACTCGCAACGAGTGCGGGCGGATCACCTTCCCGGCGCGGACCAACAGCGCGTTTCACCGGCGCGCCCGAAACACGCTCGACCGCTTCGACTATCTCCATAACGGTTGTCCCGGTGCCCGTGCCGAGATTGAACACGTTGCTGGCATTGCCATCCTGAAGGTAATCCAAAGCCCGCAAGTGGGCGTCGGCCAGGTCCATCACATGGATATAGTCGCGCACACATGTGCCGTCGCGCGTATCGAAATCATCACCGAACACCGTCAGTTCGAAGCCATCTTTCAGCTGCCCTTGCAGGGCCAAGGGAATGAGGTGTGTTTCCGGCTCGTGGCGCTCACCTGTCTCCGCGTCGAAATCGGCACCTGCAGCATTAAAATAGCGCAGCTTCACCGATTTCAGCCCGTGGGCGCGATCATAATCGTCGAGGATTTTCTCCACGAACAGCTTTGACCAGCCATAGGGGTTGATCGGGCTTTGGGAGATTGTTTCGTCCATGGGCACGCGTTCAGGCACCCCGTAGGTGGCGCAGGTGGACGAGAAGATCAGCTTGTCGATATTCGCGCCGACCATGGCGTCGAGGATGTTGATCGTGCCGAGCGTGTTGTTGCGATAGTACATCCCCGGGTCAGAGACGCTTTCGCCCACATAGGCGAAGGCTGCGAAATGGGCGACGGCATCGGGCTTGACCTGCTCCATCGCCGCTTTGAGCGCGGCAGGGTCCATGATGTCGCCTTCGATGACATCGCCCCACTGGACCAGATCACGCCATCCGCGGGAGAAATTGTCGAAGGTGACGACATTCCAGCCGGACTTCGCAAAGGCCTTGCAACAATGGCTACCAACATAGCCGGCGCCGCCGGTCACCAGAACTGTCTTATCCATACCCGCGCTCCCAAATCACTCTTATGCGTCGCTATTGGAACAATGGTCTTCAAGCAAGTTCGGCACCAGAAGCAGCAACGAAAAATCGCCCACGACGCAATGGAATTCCCCAAAGAGCCTTCCGCCGAGCCAGCTTCAATCGAGCGGTGTCAGTCCGAAACAGGTCGTCCTCACGTTTTTGTGTATTTTATATCGTATAGGTTATTATAAATGACAGATCGCCAGCAGGTAGAACGCAAGTCTGGATGCGGCGCGACACAAACTGACGGCTTCCAAGAAAGGACCCCTCCCCATGAGACTCGCAACATGGCTTTCCGCGGCGTGCGCCGCATTCCTCACCGCAACCCCGGCCCTGGCCCAAGACTGGTATGTCAGCGGCTCGATCGGCATCGTGAACCAAAGCGATAGCGACAATTCCGGCGAAACAGGCGCTTTCACAACGGGCAATCTTGGCGATGGATCCACGCTCGCCGTCGAAGCCGGCACGCCTTATGGGTGGAACACGGAATTCGACAGCGGTATCGCCCTCAGCGGCGAAGCCGGCCTGAAGTATGATGGCGGTCTGCGCTCTGGCATCGAGCTGGTCTACACTCAGGCAGACGTGGACACCCATACCGGCGTCACGCTTGGCGGAGGTGATATTGGCGGCCTTGATGCCGCTGCACTCGCCGGCGCGCCAGACCCGCTGAATGTCACCATTGCTGACCTGGTGGCGGATGGCCAGGGCGAGGTGTCCACCGTCGGCGTGTTTGCCAATGCCTATTACGATTTCAACCGTGGCGGCCAGATCCAACCCTACGTTGGCGCCGGTATCGGCTTCGTTGATGTGGACGTCGAGTATTCTCCGTCGGGTGTCGGCATCATCGACGACGGAGAAACCAAGTTTGCCTACCAACTGAAAGCCGGCGCTGCGTTTCAGGTCAGCAATGCCTGGGAAATCTACGGAGAGTATGCCTACCGGGCGAGTGATGACATCGAAGTAGATAACAGCCTCTTCCCCGGGTCCCTCGAAATCGAGAATGAGCAAAACATCTTCTCGATCGGGGTACGCTACACCTTTGGCCGGTAAACGCTGCAGTCCAGCTTGACCCGGTTATCCCCGCTGCGCGCCCCCCTCCCCTCTTGCGTGCAGCGGGGTTTTCTCTTCGTTCAGCCTGAAGTGTAGATTAGTGCGTATCCCCGTCGGATACCTTTTGCCAAACGCCGTAGCGCCATGGCAGATACCACCGCGCGCGGGGCGGAATATCCGGTACGGGATCCATGCCGGAGCCACCGAAAGGGTGACACCGCATCACCCGCGCCAATGCCATCCAGATGCCAGCCCAAAGCCCATGGCGCGATATGGCTCCGGCGGCATACTCGCTGCACGTTGGGTGATAACGACACCGCGCGCCAAATGCATAGAACACCGGAGAAAGCGTGACTTTGTAGACTTTCAGGAGAAAACCCGCCGCGCCGCGGGGCTCACTGGGAGAGTCCTTTTGATTTGAGCTTTCCAAACCGCACATAGTTGTGCCTAACACGGGGCAGATGTGGATCAAGACGGCCCTTTGATGACCCAAACCGAAGACTCTCGAAGCGTGATTGACGAAAAGAGCCTGCGCCAGGCGATCAGTCATCTGGCGCGCTGGCATGCGGCCGGGTCGGTTTTATCTTTGGTGATCACATTTATCCCGGCCTTCCTGATCGCGTTCTTTCTCCCTCAGATCGATTTCGTCCGGAACGCAGGGCTGAACCTGATAGAATTTTTGCCCTTCGTGACCGAAGTGAACACCCGGCGCCGGGAAGTGATTATCTTTATCCTGGGCGCGATTTTGCTCCTTGTTCTGACGAACATCGGAACCGGAATTGCCAGCGACATTGTCCGCTCCCGGATCATCAAGCGCGTGAACGAACAACCCCACCCTGTGGACCTCGCCGAAGCCATGAAGGCACGGCTGCGCGCGCGCTCTGGACGGTTGGAACAGCAGTACCGTTTTTTCCCGAAGCACTCCGGGGATGGTCTGCTTCAACCCAATGGTTTGTTTGTCGGCATTGGCACCATGGCGCCGTTCTGGCTGCTCATGGTGTTTTTCTTCATCTATTTCAGGTGGTAGCGCGCGCTGCCTGGGCCTGTTCTATGGCGGCGACGGCCGCCTCAAACGGCAATAGCGTTGAAGCATGGCGGGGTGGATAGTCTGCGACACCTGCCAGATGGCGCAGCTCCCAAAACCGTCCTTCGGGCGGCGCGCCCCCCTCTTTCAGCATCGCTTTCAGCGCATCCCGGGCAGCCACAATCTCCTCTACAGAGGCGCCAATGGCGTGTTCAGCGAGGATTGCCGTGGCAGCCTGTCCGAGCGCGCAAGCCTTCGGGTCAACGGCAATGGCCTCGACCCGCGTGCCATCCTCCGACAATTGAAGATCAACCCGCACGGTGGACCCACAAATGCGAGAGACTTTCTCGACGCTGCCATGGGCGCTTTCCAGAGCGCCGAGATGCGGAATGTCGCTGGCAAGTTCCAGAACGCGGTTGTGGTAGAGATCGACGGCCATAGGGGTGAAATCGGCTGGAGCGGCGGGGAAATCAAGGGTGTGTGCGGGCTTTGGCGTGTATGCCAACACCCGCGGCCGCAGACCCGGTGGGGTGCGGTGACGTGGGCGAATTACCGGGCGGCCCGCGACTTTAGCTTGTGTTGAGGTGCGCAGGCTCCGCGAAACAGCCCAATGCCGGTCCAAAGCGCAGCCTTTTCCAAGCGGGAGAGGGAGTGAGAGCGCACGGCGTCGAAATCGCGAGCGCTCTCAGCAAGGACAGGGCATTCGCCTCGTCTCCTTGAGGGGAGAAGATAGCGCGTGATGAGAGGTGTGGATTTCTCACATCCTGCGTCGCGAGACGCACGCGCCGCGCACATCCTTCCAAATTCGCATCCCAACTGGGTGCGTCGGGATCCACCATCCGCCAGACGCGGATGCCACCCCACCAGGTTATTTCGTAAGAAATAAAGCCCTGGCCATCATTCTCCTCCAGCCGCCGTGACAGCATCGCCGCGAACTTCCGCAGGTTCCAAAAGAAAACCGGCCAGAAGAACGGGTGCACGATTTCGCGCCAACGCAGGAGTTGGGAACGGGTATCCATGGCCGCCAAGCTGACATGGCGCCCATCCCGGTCGGATAAATTCGAACTTATCCCTCGCGCGGGGCGTCAGACGATTCAGCGACTTCAATATCGGCGCCGAGGGCCCGGCGAACCTGGTCAATCTCGCGCTTTCGGCTGAGGAATTCTTCCATCATGGCCTCGTCTTCAGACAGTTTGCGGCCGGTTGGGAAGTTCAGCGACATGGCGTTCACATGGCGGCCATTGATCATGACTTCGTAGTGGAGATGCGGCCCCGTTGAGGCGCCCGTGGAGCCCACATAGCCGATCACATCGCCCTGGCGCACGCTGCGACCCGAGCGGATACCGGGTCCATAGCGCGACAGGTGGGCATAGGCCGTCTTGTAGCCATTGGCGTGGCGCAGGCGCACATAATGCCCATAGCCGCCATAGCGAGAGGCGCGTTCGACGGTGCCATGGCCCGCCGCGTAGACTGGCGTGCCGGTGGGGGCGGCAAAGTCGGTGCCCTTGTGCAAGCGGCTATAGCCGGAGATCGGGTGGCGCCGCATGCCGAAGTTCGACGAGAGGCGCGCGCCGTTAATCGGCGTTTTCATCAGGAATTTCGTCGCGGAATCCCCGCCCGCATCGAAATAGTCGCTGACGCCATCATCGCTCGGCACATGGAAATAGAAGTCACGCTTCAGCGCGCGCCCGTCCAGGGACGCGAAAACCACGTCTCCCAGTCGCACAGGATTTCCGCGCTCGTCCACCAGGCTCTCATAGACAATCTCAAACCGGTCGCCGTGGTGAATTTCACGCTGGAAGTCGACATCGTAGGCAAAAATCTTGGCGAAATCGACGACTTGCTGGTCGCCTGCGCCCAGATTCAATGCAGCTACATACAGGCTGGACGAGACTTCGCCCGCCACACGCAAAAGCTGCGGCCTCAGCCGCGCCTCCAGCTTGGTTGCTTCAAAGTCGCCTGCCGCGTTGGTGGCTGACAAAACCGAATAATCTTCTTCAGATCGCAAACTGACGCCCAAAAGGCGGGCAGACGACTCACCTTCCGCAAAGGTCAACGTTGCTGACAGGCCGGGGCGGACGCGGCGCGGGTCAACGTAGTCAGCTTCAAAAACCGGCGCGAGGGCACGGTGGGCTTCCGCCGGGCTGGCGCCGAGTTCGATCAACAGGTCCGACAGCGTGTCGCCTCGGCCAAGTGTGCCGCTCACACTGGAAACGTCATCGGCTTGGGTTGCGAAATCCGCATGGGCAAGCCGCAGAAGTTCTGCCGTTGCGGGTGACGGTGCTTGCTCAGCCTCGGTCAGGCTTGATGAGGTCAACCCGGCCGGCGCTGAATGGGCACCCAGGGCCGCTGCGCCAAGAACGGTAAGACCGGCCGCCGCAGACACAAGCATAGCAGCGCGCTGAAAACGTTTCTGGGCGGGATTTAGAGGCTGGGGCATCAATGAACCTGACGGTGACTCTACGAATGTCTTGCGGCGAAACTAAAATCAGACCCCATTCATCCGCCACCAGCCATTAAATTTCCCCAAAGCCGTGCCATTTTCAACTCCAGACCCTGACTTTTCCTCATTCCCGACGATCCGAGACTTGTGACCAAAGCCCCAACTCTTCAAAAACCACGCCGGATCTGGCGATGGATTGGCTTGGCCTTGCTTGTGCTTTTGGTCGCCTTTGGAGCGTTCGTCTGGCTTTTCCGCGTGCCCATCGCCGAGGCCTTCGGACAGCGCGCCTGCACGGCGCGAGGCCTGTCTTGTACGTTCAGCATCACCAATTTGCAGGCCAGCACCGTCTCATTGGAAAACGTCTCTGTTGCCGCAAAGCCCGGCGCCCCGCCCGTTTCCGTACCTCAACTGGACCTCTCCTTGAGCTGGCAGGGCCTGTCACCTCAAGTCTCGTCGGTCGTGGCGCACCGCCCCCGGCTGGTGGCCGAGTTCGATGGAACAGATCTGACCCTTGGCGGGCTGGAAGCGGTGCTCGCTGGCAATGGCGGCAGCAGCGCCCCGCTCCCGAGGCTGGATGTGCGCGAAGGCGAGGTTGCGCTCACCACGCCCGCCGGCACGCTTGACGGTACCTTTGACATAACCGTCACCAGCCGGTCAGAGGCGCGCCTGCTTGCCCGCCTCCAACCCGCCGAACTCGCCACGGGTCGGTCCGTGCTCACGCTGAATGCCGGAGAGTTGGATCTCACTCTGTCAGACGGGCGGCTGGCCGGGATCGCGGACCTTGAAATCGATACGGGCGCTTTTGGTGCATTCAACGCCCAGAGCGTTTTGTTGAGGGCTGAGGTGGCACCCGCTGCCACGGGCGCGGAAGACGCGCTGGTCTACCGTCTGGCAGCGCGCGCACTTGCCTATGGCAGGCTCGACGCGCAAGCCGTGACCTCCAACGGCACGGTCCTGTTGGATAGCAATCGCCTGAACACAGAGGATCCGCTCGCTGCACTGAAACTCATGTCCGGAACGTTCGCTGCCGATACGCTGCGGGCTCCCGGCCTCGCGGCAAGCGGCCTGGAGGTGGATCTGGATCTGGAACGGTCCGGCACGGACGATCTGGCCGGCCCCATCGCCGTCACCGCAACGACGACCACCCTTTCGGGCGTTGGAACGTCTGACGCTCTGGCCCTGACCGGTGACCTGGAAGCGGCCCCCCTGGGGCGCATTGTCTTTGATGGACAGGTCACGGCGCGGGGCATGTCCCTGGCGCAAGCTCAGATCGACCGGCTGGTGCCGGCCCTCACCTGGCCGTCGCCGGCCAAAGCCCACGGTGAAGCGCTGCGGGAGACCTTGGCGGGGGCCCTCGATGGGTTTGATACGGGCACGCGCCTGACGGCTGTGCGGTCCGCCGATGGCGCTCTGGAGATCGAGGCTCGAGGGGCGACGCGACTTATGGCAGAAACCGGTCTGTCATTGGCCATTGAGCCGTTTGGCAGCGGTCCGTGGTTCAAGGCGGGTGAAACGGGCATGACCCTGCGCGGCGCACTTGGCCTGACGGGCGGCGGCGCGCCGGACCTTACCGCCCAGCTCAATGACTTCACTGTTCAGGATGGAGCGTTAACGCTCCGCCTTGGCGACCTCGACCTGGAAGACTGGACGGTCAATGACACGGCGATCGGAGCGGGACTATCGCGATTTGAAGCCTTGCGCGCGCCGGGGCGGCTGGCCCTTTCCGGTCAGGGTGCGCTTCGCTTCGATGGGGCGCTTGGCGGCGCGGATATGGGGGATCTGAACCTTTTTGGCGCTGTAGATGCGGTGCGCGGCAGCGAGGGCTGGCGCGCCCAACTCGGCGGCGGCCGGTGCCTGTCACTGGCGTTTGATCGCATGGCATTGCCCGGTTTGGAGCTTGGCGCGCTGACGACGTCGCTGTGCCCGGAAGATGGCCGGATCGCCCGCCAGGCGGCTGACGGCTCCAGCGGGACACTGCGTCTGGATGCGATCTCAGTACCCTTCTCCCTTGGCACGAGTACCGGAGACCTTCGCCTGCCCGCCAGTTCGCTGGACTGGTCCCTCAGCGACCGGGTGACGACGGACCTCAGCCTTGCAAAGCTGGCAATGGACCTGAAGACCGGGCCGCGTGACCTTTCACTTTCGGCGGGCGAGAGCGACATCGCCGTGATATTGGGCGGCAGCGGACTGGAAGCGTCGGGCCGCCTGCGGGAGGTCTCGTTTGATGGCTCTCTGATTCCGGCCAATGCCAGTGCCGGGCGCTTTGATTTCCGTTTGCGCGGTGGCGGCGCGGGAGGACTGGAGGGCACGGCGGACATCGCTAGCGTTCGTGTGTCTGACTATCGCGAAGACCCCCTGTACACGCCCATGGTGGCTGATCTGAGCGCGGATTTGTCTGATGGCAACGTTCGCCTCATGGGACCGGTTCGCCTGGAAGCGACCGGGAGGCACGTGGCAAATGCCGAAATCGACGTCTCGTTTCCCTCGGTGGACGGAATGATCCGCGTCACCGGGCATGATCTGGAGTTCCGCCGCGGAGGACTTCAACCCAGCGACCTGTCGGAGCGCCTGCGTGGTTTCTTCACTGACACGCGTGGCGCGCTGGACGCCGAAGCGCGCATCAGAATTGACCGGGGGAATCTCTCCGGCACGGGCGATCTGAGCGTCAGGGATCTGGGCTTCCAAACCGTCGCCCTTGGACGGGTCAGCGGCGTAAATGGGGGTGTTTTCTTCTCCGATCTGTTGAAACTGCAAAGCCCACCGGGACAATCCATGACGATCCAGTCCATCGATCCGGGCCTGGCCCTCGAAACCGGACGGCTGGCCTTCCAACTCACGGGCGGTGGGTCTGCGGCGCTGGAACAGGCTGTCTGGCCATTCGCCGGCGGCGTATTAGCGGTTGAACCGATGCAATGGAACATTGGAGCAGAGCGCAGACGGCTCACGGTCCGCGCAGACCGGATCGGGTTGGCCGCATTGACCGATACGCTACAGCTGCCGGGCTTCCAGGCCGAAGGGCAGGTCTCCGGACGCTTCCCGATCATCTTCGAACCCGGACATGTGTTGATCCAGGATGCCTCGCTCCTGGCCGATGATCGCGGGGGCGTGCTTCGCTATACCGGCGGCGTCGGCGCGCAAGCCGGAGCGACGAATGAAAGCGTTGCCACGGCTTTCCAGGCCCTGGAGAATTTCGAATTCACCGTCCTTGAGCTGGGCGCCAATGGCGACCTGTTGGGGGATGTCACCGTCACCGCCCGGCTGGAAGGGCGAAACCCGGACGTCCTTGAAGGTAGCCCCTTCAACTTCAATATCTCCGTCGACAGCCAGCTTGGCCAACTCCTCACAACCGCGCGGCGGTTAACGGGGCCAGACTGGCTGGCGCAAGTGACCGCGGAACGCAGCGGCGCCGCCCAACCCTAGGGCGTTCAATTGACGTTCAGGCCGCAGGAGGCACAGAGAGGCATGACAAGACGCAATGTTCCAATCCTCCTTGCAGGCGCGAGCCTCCTGGTCGGACCCGCTGCCTGTACCGTGGCGGTCAAAGCCCCAACAGAGCCGATCACGATCAATCTGAACGTCAAGATTGACCAGGAAGTCCGCGTACGCCTCAGTGATGAAGTCGACGACCTGATTTCCGCCAACCCAGACCTGTTCGGCAGCGACGCAGAGAGTTAGCGCCATGATCTTTATCCGTTACATCGTCATGCTTGCGGCCATTGCCGGAACCGCCTTCGCGCTTGCAACGCTCAGCCAGCCTGCAGAGGCGCAGGGCGCTGAGATTAACGCGGCCAAGTCCGCTGGCGTTGTCGGCGAGCGGATCGACGGTTATCTCGGCATCGTCGACAATGGCGCAGTGGATGCGTCCCTGCGCCGCCGTATCAATGAAATCAATGCGCGCCGCCGGGCCGCCTATGATGAGATCGCGGCAGATGCTGGCGCCACCGTGGCCCAGGTCGCCCGTGTGACCGGCGAAAAGCAGGTTGAGCGCGTGACACCGGGCCAGTTCTACATGGATGAGAGCGGTCGCTGGGTCCGCAAAGCCCGTTGAAGACCTCTATCGCCCTTGCTGTCGGCGCTGTCGTTCTACTGGTTTTTGCCGCCATCGGGGCTTACCTGGCGAGCGGCGTCAGTTCCGGCGGATTGCCAATCGCGCTTTGGCTGCCCTATGGCATTGGGGCTTTCCTGACGATTGTCGTGGGCTCAGGCCTGTTTGCGCTCACCTTCTACAGCTCCCGGGCCGGATATGACGAAATCGACAGGCCGGAAGACGGCCCAGACGGGTGATTTCCCCATGGAATTGCCCTAGGGATCAAAGCGAATCTGGTAGACCAAACTCAAATTGTCTTGCCCCATGGAGGCCACAGCCGTGATCGATCCCGCACTGCTTTCTGCCTATGTCGCGTCCCGCATTTGCCATGACCTCGTGTCACCGGTGTCTTCGATCACCAATGCCCTGGACATGCTGGATTCTCCCGCAGACGCCGAGATGCGCCAGATGTCGGAGGATCTGCTGAAGGATGGCGCACGGAGCGCCTCAACGCGGCTGCAATTCCTGCGCTATGCCTTCGGGTCCGTCGGCCTGTCTGATGGGGCGGCTGACATCCACGAGGCCAAGACCCTCACTGAGAATTTCGTCGCATCCCACAAGCCTTCAATCAGCTGGGACATTGAAACCGACCATTTGTCGTTTTCCCATGTCCGCCTGATGATGAACCTCGTCATGATCGGGGTTGAAAGCCTGCCGCGCGGCGGGGTCATCCACGTGCGCATTCGCAATGAACAGTCCGGCATGACGATCACCGTAACCGCCAAGGGCACCCGGGCAAAACTGCGCGAGGACACAAGCGCTGCCCTGGCCGGCAAAACCCCGTCGGGTGGCTGGGAACCGCGCAACATTCAGGCGCTTTTCGCCAAGATGTTGAGCGAGGGACTGGGCGCGGAGCTGCATGCCAATGAGGCCGGTGAAGAAGAAATCATCATCATGGCCCAGGGCGTACGCGCCGAGGGATAGCGCCCGCCTGGTTTGCTAGCAAAGCCTTAACCTCGCCTGCCTAACGTCCGCCCGGAGCTGAATTTCGGGTGGAGTCCCCATGAAAACGTGTTTGATCGTCGATGACAGCCGTGTGGTTCGCAAAGTTGCGGGCCGGATCGTAGCAAACCTTGAATTCCGAATTCTGGAAGCCGTCGACGGGGCCGAAGCGCTCGCCAAATGCCGCGAGGCCATGCCCGACGTGATCTTGCTGGACTGGAACATGCCGGTGATGAACGGACTGGATTTCCTGCGCGCGGTGCGCCGGGAAAAAGACGGTGCGCTGCCGAAAATTGTCTTCTGCTCCACAGAGACCGACCGAAACCACATTTCGGAAGCCCTGCGATCGGGTGCGGACGAGTTCGTGATGAAGCCCTTCGACAGCGATATCCTGCAGTCCAAGTTCGCCGAGGTCGGCCTCGTTTGAGGGTTTGTTAACGGCGCTGGCACCAGTGTCGACCGAAAGAGTTCCCAAAAGAGGCCACCCATGCAGGAAGCCACGTTCGCTGCCCTCGCCGACCTGGCGCTGAGCAAGACCGGCCAGTACATTTCTCCATCGAAGGCCTATCTGGTGGAGACACGTCTTTCGGCGATCCTGCGCCGAGAAGGCTTTGCGTCCTGCGACGATCTTGTGGCCTGCCTGAAGGCCCGGCCGAACCCTGTTTTCGAGACCGAAATCGCTGCGGCCCTGCAAACCCATCAGACATCGTTCTTCCGCGACCGGGACGACCTGGCGCGGCTGGTTTCCGATGTGGTGCCCCACAAGCTGAAGCGCTCCAAGGCTGGCCGGCTGAAAGTGCTGTGCGCCGGGGTCTCGACGGGTCAGGAAGCCTATTCCCTGGCCATCCTGCTCAGCGAGCACTCACAGAGCCTGCGCGGCGCGCGGATCGACATGACCGCCACCGATATTTGCAAGCAGTCCCTGACCGTCGCCCGGGCCGGGACGTATGGTCATTTTGATATCCAGCATGGCCTTTCGGTACACCGGCTGCTGCAGCATTTTTCCCAGCTTGAGACCGGGCAATGGCAGGCCAGCGAGGAGCTTCGCCGCGGCATTGGCTTCCGCCAGCACAATCTGCTCGATGCGGAAGCGCCCCTGGGTCAGTTCGATATTATTCTCTGCCGCCATGTGCTGAGTGGGATGAGCAAGTCCATGCGTCAGCGCGCAGCGGAATTGCTAACCCAGAAACTGGCCCCGGAAGGTGTGATCATCCTCGGCCAGGGCGAGACGCTCACAGGTGTCACAAGCTGGTTGGAACCGTCACGTCGCCATCGCGGTGCCTGGATCTTCGTTCCCGAGGCCCAGCGCAAGGTCGCCTGACTTTTTTTCGCTGACATGTCGAAATCATCACCGCTCGCCCGTCTAGGGGGTGAAGCGCGGGGCATTCTCGTGTTTCAATCCATTAACGGCACGCGGGAGCTTCGCCATGAAATACATGCTGATCATCCAGGAACACGAAACCGATTGGGCCAAACGCAATGACCCGGCCGATGCGCCAGCCTATTGGCAAAGTTGGCAGACCTTTGGCGAAATCGTTCGCAAGGCAGACCCGGACTTCTCCGGCGCCGCTCTTCAGGCAACTGATACGGCGACCACCGTTCGCGCCAGTGGCATCCAGGACGGCCCTTTCGCTGACACGCGCGAGCAGCTTGGCGGGTTTTTCCTGATCGACGTCGCCAATCTGGACATCGCGCTCGAGATTGCGGGCAAGTGTCCGGCGGTCAATTACGGCGCCGTCGAAGTGCGCCCCATCCTGCCCATGGAGGGTTGAGACAATGAAATTCGCACTTTTCCTCTACGACAAGGAAGACTTCCAGACGATGGACGAGGCCGCGCAAGCTGAAATTGTTGGCCAGTATGGCGCCTACAGCGAGCTTCTGGAAAAGGCCGGCGCCTTCGTCTTCGGCGAACCACTCGACCACTCGGGCACGTCAAAGACGCTTCGCCCGTCCGGCGGCATCGAGGACGGCCCCTACGGCGACACCCATGAGCAATTGGGCGGCTTCTACATCATCGAAGCGCCATCCCATGCCGAGGCCATGGACTGGGCCCGCAAATGCCCGGCGCATGCCCATGGCGGCCATGTCGAGGTGCGTCCCGTCCCGAATTACATGGATGCCTGAGGCGGATGCGCAGGCTGCGAGGGCCGCTGAAACGGCGGCCCGAACGGCTTATGGCCGGCTTCTCGCAACACTTACTGCCCAGACCGGCGATATCGCGACGGCGGAAGATGCCCTGGCCGATGCTTTCGCCACGGCTCTAAGGGCCTGGCCATCATCTGGCGTGCCGGATGCACCCGAAGCCTGGTTGCTGACCACGGCACGCCGCAGAGTGATCGACCAGTCCCGGCGCCGCGAGACCGCCAACACTGCGTCATCGGACCTGATCCTGAGACTTGAGGAGGCCGCCCTGGGACGTCTCGACCCCGATATGCCGGATCCGCGCCTCGGCCTGATGTTTCTATGTGCTCACCCGGCCATTGATGCTGCCGTGCGCACGCCCTTGATGATGCAAACCGTTCTGGGACTGGACGCGGCGCGCATTGCCAGCGTCTTCCTGGTCAAACCGTCAGCAATGTCCGCACGCCTTGTGCGCGCCAAGGCCAAGATCAAGGCGGCCGGTATTCCTTTTGGCATTCCTGGCAGAGACGCCTGGACCCACCGCCTCGGCAGCGTGTTGAACGCTGTTTATGGGGCATTCACCGCCGGGTGGACGGAGGCAGCGCCCGAAGATGCGGGTGGAGACAGCCTCGCCAGCGAAGCAGAATGGCTTGCGCGGTTGCTGGCTTCCCAATTGCCCGAAAGCGGAGAGAGCGCAGGCCTTCTGGCGCTGATCCTGTTTTGTGAGGCCCGCCGCCCCGCGCGCACCGGCCCTGACGGCAGCTATGTGCCCCTTCGCGAACAGGACACGGCTCTGTGGGATATGAACATGATCGGCGAGGCCAATGACCTTTTGCGCGCGGCGGCAAAGTGCGACGATGGCGGCCGTTTCCAGATCGAAGCAGCGATCCAGTCGGTGCATACCTTGCGGTCCGTAACCGGCGAGACCGACTGGCCGGTCTTGCTCAGCCTGTATGATGCCCTCTTGCGAGTGGCGCCCAGTTTTGGCGCGGTAATCGCCCGGGCGGCTGTATTGGGAGACCTCGGAGACGCCGCAGCGGGTCTCGCCGCGCTGGATGACCTGCCGAAAGACAGGATCGACGCGTACGGTCCCTACCATGCCACGCGCGGCCATCTCCTTCTGCAATTGGGAGAGACCCGACTGGCCCACGACGCACTGCTAAGGGCGTCAGAGCTGGTGGGTGACGGCCCCGCGAAGCACTGGCTTAAGGACCGGGCAAAGGCTGTCAGCCCGCACTGATCGGTTCGCTCCAGGGCGCAAATCGCCGGGTTACTTCTTCATATACCGGGCGTTTGAACGGAACGATCAATTCCGGGGCTTCAGCGAGTTCCGCCCAGCGCCAAGCGTCAAACTCCGGCGTATGTTTGTCCAGCCGAACATCGCCGTCAGACCCCTTGAAGCGCAGGGCGAACCATTTCTGCCTTTGGCCGAGATAGGGACCGCCCAGACGGCGTTTCAGATCTGGCGGAAAATCATAATAGAGCCAGTCATCGGTTTCCTGAAGAATATCGACCAGCTTGCGCGGCACACCGATCTCTTCCTCAAGCTCACGCAGCGCAGCTTCGGCTGGCGTCTCGCCTTCGTCTACACCGCCCTGGGGCATCTGCCATTGGAAAGGGCCGCGGCCGTTGATGCGGCGACCAAAAAAGACGTGCCCGGCTTTGGAAAACATCGCCAGGCCCACGTTTGGCCGGTAACGCTCCGGGTCTCTCAGGAGTTCTGTCATGGGGCGCATGTTTAGCGCAAAGGCCAGCTTATGGAAGCGAGGCAGGCGTGTCATTCAGCCCAGATAGGTCTGTGGTGACCGTTGGCGCTGCCGGGGCTTGCTGAAGGGCGGAGGCGGGCGCAAGAACAATCCCTTTGGCCGCCAGCGTCTCGCTCCAATCCTTGATGATGTCGATCGTCAGGGGGTACCCGATTGCTGTACCAAGCGCCGCACCACTCTCCAGGGCAGCCGCCTCAAGCGCCAGGAGCTGGCCTTGCATGGAATCAGCTTCCATGCGCGCATCGATGACGAAATTGGCGCGGGCATATCGTGCACCCGCCGCTTCAGCCGCAGACCCAAGCTGGCTTGTGGGCGGCAAGCTGCCATCGTCGATAAACGCCACACCCCGTGCCTTCAGAGCATCAAACATGGCTTTTGCGGCCTCACTGTCAGCCGCGAACTTGTCGCCCTGGTAATTCAGTACGCCGAAATAGCCGTGTCCGAGCCCGAGGATTTTCTCAAGGTTCGCACCATTTGCGCCCGTATCCAGAGCGGTGCTCAACATGTTTGCGTGGGGACGGACGCGTCCGTGGGTATGGGGCTCAAGCGGAAGTTCGATTAGCACTTCATGGCCCGCTTCCCGGGCGCGGCGGATCCAGGTCTGCAGCCCGCGTGCGTGGGGCGCGAAGGACAGCGTCACTTCAGGAGGAAGTTCGTCAATCGCAGACTTTGTATGCGTGTAATTGATGCCGAGGCCACCAAGCACGAGAGACACGCTGGGCTGGCCCGTGCGTGCATAGAAGGGACGTGCATAGGCGTCAGCAATCTCTTCGCCCGTCTCCGAAATGATCGGCAAACGACCGGCTTGGGTGCGCTCATGCAGTCCTGGCAAAGGGGATTGCGGCAAGGCGCCCAGATCGGCCGTTTCTGAATACGCTTCGCCGGGATAGACCGTCCGGCCATTGATCCGGATGCCCTGGCGGTCATCGCTCGCGGTCATCACGGGCGCATCACCCTGCTCCACCTGCACGCTGGCGGGCGTATTTGTGCCAGGCTCCGGTACGCCCAGGCTCGGCTCAACGGCGATCGCAGGAGGCGCGACAGGCTGCATATTTGCAACGCGCAGCGTGGGAAACTCCGCATCGGCCAGGCGCGATTTCAGCGCGGGCGGTGTTGAGGGTTGATCGGTATCGAACATGGCCATCGCATAGCGCGGCCCAGCGTCTTCAGCGTTGCCCGCAAGGTGGATTGCACCACCTGCAGCCCCGGTCAGGGCCGAGAAGGTCGCCGTGCTCAGCGCAAAATGCAAAAGCCCAGATTTCAGGGCTGAAGGTTTCGTCGAGCGCCGTGCGGACATGCTTCGCCTCTTCTTCCATAATGTGGAGAAATTCGAGACGTATTCGTGCGCTGAAACCAGTTAACAACCGGCAAAAATTTCTTAAGCCTTGGCAAGAAACCGATCACGATTGGACGCAGGCGATCGGCGAATGCGCTCCGACTGAGAGGTCCCGCCTAACCCGCGTTCGGCGCTGCTTCGGCCCGGCGGTAAACGCCGCGCAGGACCTCAACAGCACGCTCCAGCTGATAGTCGTCGCCGTCATAGTCTTCCGGCGGCTGGTCATCAGGAATGTGAGGACCGCGGCGCGCCTCGCCATTTTCATTGTCCAGGGCGTTCGGAAGCTGGGCTTCTGACCAGAGGCGCGCGGAGTTCAGCTCTTCCTCGGTGACGCGGCGCTGGGCAACTTCGAGATCAGGTTCAATGCCGGTGGTCTGGATGGAGCGGCCGGCGGGCGTGTAGTATCGTGCCGTGGTCAGCCGGATGGCGCCTTTTTCAGCGCCGAGCGGGATGACCGTCTGAACCGACCCCTTGCCAAAGCTGGTTGTGCCCAGAACGGTTGCCCGATCCCGGTCCTGCAAGGCGCCGGCAACGATTTCCGATGCGGAGGCTGACCCGCCATTGATCAGAACGACCACAGGCACATTCCGGAACACCTCGCCGGAGCGGGCATTATAGCGCTCTATGTCGTTCGCGCGGCGGCCCTGGGTCGACACCACTTCGCCGCCGCTCAGGAATTTGTCGCTGACGGAGACGGCCTGGTCGAGCAGACCACCCCCATTATTGCGCAGATCCAGAACGATGCCCGACGGCCGTCCCATATCGTCTTCGATGGCCGAGACCGCATCTTCCAAAAGGTCGGTGGTGCGTTCGTTGAAGGTGGAGACGCGCAGATAGGCGATGTCAGGCTCTAGCGCGCGCCAGGTTACGGATTTGGGGCGAATTTTTTCCCGGGTCAGCACGACGTCGAAAGGTTCCACGCCTTCGCGCAGAACTGTGATGGTCAGGGATGTGCCGATCTCGCCGCGGATATCCCGCACGGCATCCGAAACGGTCTGGCCAACTATCGGGCGCCCGTCGATGGCGGTCAGCAGGTCACCGCTCTCAAGACCGGCCCGGCTGGCGGGGGTGTCATCCATGGGCGTGACCACCTTCAGGAAACCATCTTCCATCGTCACTTCGATGCCGAGACCGCCATACTCACCAGAGGTTTGCACTTGCATGGCACGGAAATCATCGGGCGAGAGGTAACCGGAATGGGGGTCCAGGCTCGACAGCATGCCGTCAATGGCCGCTTCCATCGCCTCGGCTTCATCGATCTCGGTGACGTAATCGCTTTGGGCGCGCGCGAGGATTTCGGCGAACAGGTCAAGCTGTTGATAGGTTTGCTGGCGTTTGTCCGCGCTCGCAGAGTCCGGCCAGGCAAAACTGGAAACCCCAACGGCAAGGCCGCCCATAACGACCCCAATGGCAGCACCCGTCAACATTGCCCGCATCGACAAACTCCTCATGCGCGGCGGCGCATTTCCTCAACCGCCATTCATCCACCGGGCAGGGTTCAGCGACGCATCGCCCTGCCGAAGTTCCAGGTACAGCTCCGGTGGAGGCTCGCTGCGCCTGGCCATCTGGCCCACCGGTTCCCCGGCGCTGACGGACTGGCCTACAGATCCGTAAATCTGGCCAAGTCCTGCCAATATAACATGGTAGCCATCGCTTGTCCGCAAGATCAACATCTCACCGTAACTGCGAAATTTTCCAGCGTATTCTATCCGCCCATCCACGGGCGCTAAAACCTGGGCGCCAATCCGGGCCTGGATGAACAATCCCTCGGACGTACCCCCGCCCGGCAACCGGTCGCCATAGCCGCGCACAACAAGCCCTGTCACGGGGCGCCCGAGCTGGCCTAAATTGGACGCGCCAAGGGGGGCGAGCGCCTGTTCAGGAACGCTTGGGCGCGGCGAGGGCGACACGTTGGGGCTGACGGACACATAACGCGGGCGGATCGAGGGCTTGCGCCCCGGCAGACCCGGCGCACTCGTCTCAAGGTCTGCCAACAGAGCGCGCAGTGAACTCGCCCGGGCGCCCAAATCGGCCACACGGGCGCGCAGCTGATCGGCATCCACAGTGACATTATCAAATGCGGAGCGTTTCGCGGCGGTGAGTTGCAGGATTTCCTCTTCCTTGAGTGCAAGCACCGCCTCTGCGGCCTCAAGCCGGGCCCGCTCGCGGCGAATTTGGCCTTCGAGCCGGTTCAGCCGGTCAATTTCATCGGTCAGGGCTGACATGCGCTCAGCCAGGCGCGGCGCGGCATCGCCGGTGACGATTGCGCGGCGAACCGCTTCGTTCGCCCGGTCTGGCGACACAATCAGCGCTGGCGGGCGCTGACGCCCGGTTGTGGCCATGATCCCGAGCAGATCTTCCAGGGCCGCCCGGTCTTCCACCAGGGATTCCCGGGTCGAGAGCATACGTGTGCGCAGGTCGATCAGGCGAAGCTCTGCTGCTGTCGCCTGTTCCTCCCGCCGACGGCTCTCCATTGCTGCGGAAATCAGCTGTGCTTCCAGTACGGCAAGGTCATCGCTCGTGGACATGCGGGCGGACTCGATCGCCGCCAGCTGTGCTTCCGCCGCGCGTTTCTCCGCCTCCAGCGCTTCCACCTCGTCAACGGTAAAGCTGTCCGGTGCTGTCCCCATCAGGGCCAGTGCCGCGCAAACCGCTCCAAGAGACCGAAGAACCGCCATCGCACCAGATTACGTTAGGACACGTGACCGCGATGTTAACAGATTGTGGCATCCAGGCGTGCCAGGGCGCGATCAATTCTCTGTGGGAATCCGCCGTCGGCTTCGGCAGGGAAAGCTGGATGGTCCAGCACAAGATGTCGAACAAGGCGGACAACCCCTTCCAGCAATGCTGGAACGCGCGATAGGTCCAGCGGACTATCGCCAAGGTCCACATGAACGGCCTGGTTGCGCAGCTCGACCAGTTCCAGCGCCTGTCTTTTGGCGCCTGTCAGTCCCCCCAGACGCTCAGGATCGCCCAGATGGTCCGGTGAGGCGGCCCGGCGCAGCAGCGTCTGCAAGGTGGCCACCCGCGCCGGTCCATCGCCGCTATCGGGATGGCGCACGGCATCCGGCTGAGCCGTATCATACCCACTCAGCGCCGCCACAAGCGCGCCCTGCAGGCCAATACACGTCGCAATCGCCACCCAGCGCCAGGCGCCTGCCTCGGCCTGGCCTGCCGCAAAGTCCAACGCATCGGCGCAACGCTCCAGTGCGGCACGGACCCGGCGATTATTCCGTGCCAAGCGCGCCCTCTTCGGTCGGTTTTCGCAGGTCCCAGCCCGTTTGTGCTACAGCGTAGGTGAACGCCGCATAGGCCGCCACATTCTGGCGGAACGCGTCCGGATCAATCTTGTCGAACGTATCGTCGGGCGTGTGGTGATAGTCAAAATAGTCCTGCCCGTTCTGGCGCGGCGTCACCACGGGCACACCCGAGCGCCTCAGAACACCAATATCCGGCCCGCCAAAGGCCTGATTGTTCCCGCGCAGAATGCCGAGCGGCGCCAGCATGTCCTGCAGCGCGCGGGCATAGCCCAGCGCTCCGTCGCCAAAGCGTGTTTCAAACCGCCAGATCCGGTCCGCGCCGAAATCGCTCTCGGATGCAAAGACATGCTTGCCGAGCTCTTCGGAATGGCGCCGCGCATAGGCATCTGCGCCCAGAAGACCCACTTCCTCCGCGCCATATAGCACCACGCGGATCGTGCGCCGCGGGCGCTCGCCATGGTCCAGGATTAGCTTTGCCGCGCCCACAACGATGCCGCAGCCCGCCCCATCGTCCAGCGCGCCTGTGGCTAGGTCCCAACTGTCCAGGTGGCAGCCGATCAGGACGATCTCATCGGCCAGGTCCGTGCCGGGCACCTCCGCGATCACATTGCCGGACGGCGCGCCCGTTCGCGCTTCGACCTGAATGTTCAGCTTGATGCGCACGGGCCCACGCTCCAGCAGGCGCGTCAGCTGGTCCGCATCGGGCGGGCTCAGCGCTGCAGCGGGCCCGGCGCCAATCGCCTCGCCCCGCGCCATCATGCCCGTGTGGGGAAACCGCCGCGCCTGCGTGCCCACGGAGCGGATGAGACAGGCCGCCCCGCCGCGCTCGGCGGTCATCGCCGCGCAGGAGCGCCGCTTGGCGACCGCCGGGCCATAACCGGAGCCATCCATGGTCCGCGTCATTGGTTCGTCGATGAAGACGATCCGGCCAGACACCTGGCTCGCCCCCGCCGCCTCCAGCGCCGAGAGGCTCTCAAACCGCACCACCTCTGCCTCAACCCCGCCATTGGGCGTGGCGGCAGATCCGCCCAGCGCCGTGATCACGAGGGGCTGGGGCGAGGGCGCGGTGATCTCGGCGCTGTCCACGATGCGCGACCAGTACGGGATGGTGAAATCCTCAATCGCCACATTGGAAAAGCCCAGCGCCTCAAGCTCCGCCACGGCCCAATCGCGCGCCAGGGCTTCGGCCTCGCTGCCCGCCAGGCGTGGGCCGACTTCCGTGGTCAAATCCTCGACGAATTGCAGGCCGACCTCGTCGCCCGAAAGCGCGGTCTCCATCAGCAGTGTGGCCGTCTCGGAAATCTCCGCCGGCATGGGCGCCGCCGCCACCTGCGCCGACGCTCCGAACGCCAGCCCAACCGCCGCTCCCGCACTCAAAACCCGCTTCCACATAAACCCGCGCCTCACGCTTCTACCCTGTCAGAAAACTGACATGCGCCGACCCCCACCACAAGGCAAGGCGCGTTGGCCGACCGCTGCTGCATCTCAGATCAAAAAGGCCCTTGCAAACGCACGCGCGATGCGCTTTATCCCCGGTCTGGCAGCGACACGGATCGCTGCTTACCCATAGGACGCGGGCGTAGCTCAGGGGTAGAGCACAACCTTGCCAAGGTTGGGGTCGTGAGTTCGAATCTCATCGCCCGCTCCAAAATTACCAATAAAATCAGATGCTTCTGACGGGTCGTTATCACGGCGTGTTTCATTTGGAACTCGAATGGAACTCGAAACCAGCGGGCGCTTTACCGGGGAAACCAAAAGTTCCCGCAAAAACATATCAATCGCCGCAACAGATTGAGACAGATAGGACGGATCAAACGGCGCATAGATTTCTGTTGTAGTGAGGTCTTTGCGCTTATGGCCTAACTGAGCGGACACTTCCCACGCGGCCACACCAGAGGCCCGCAAATGCCGCGCCATCGTGTGCCGCAAGGAATATGGGTTTACCTTCCCATCTAGCTTGCAGTCGGTGCGATGATTGCGCCAAGCTTTTTTAATGCTCGCGCACGGCTTGCCCCGGAACGTGACCTGATACCCATCAACGATAAAGCCCTTTAGCGTTTCGGGTAGTTTCACAGTGGGGCGGTGCTTTTTTGTTTGCTTGCGTCCGGGCGGATTCAAGACAACCAATCCATGCTTGGTATCGATCCGATCCGAGTGGATATCCAAAACCGCTTCTGGCCGCGCCGCTGTACCAAGCGCCCACAAAATATATGCTTTCAAATGGGGCGTTTTGGCTGTGTGATAAAACAGGCGTAATTCATCCATTGAAAGAGGTCGGCCCATTGGGTCTGCATCTTCGGTTTCCAGACTACGGATGAACGGCGCTGATTTAATCATGCCCGTTTTCCACGCCCGATTGATCGCGGCGCGGCCCGTGGTCAGAATCCGATTGATGTAAGAGGGGCCTTTGCCTTGCGCTTTCAGGTGCTTGATGAATTTATCAATCGAAGCGGCGCTAGAGGCACTTTCAACGGTAGCTTCGGCAGGAAAGTAATCCAGCCACACCATGAGATTGAGCCGGGCCGTATCGTGGCCTTTTAAGGTGCGGCCATGCTCATCGTAATAAATCCGAATTACGTCAGTCAGCAAAACCGCGTCAGGGTCTTCATCCTGCGGCTGGTGCTGCGCAACGTACCAATCGCTTAATCGCTGTTTGGCTTCATCAAAGTCGTCCGTGCCAAGCGAGACGCGGCGTGTATACTTTCGGTCTGCATCATACCATGTGCGCCACCATCCTTTACGGCCCGGTCTGCGGGTGAGGGAGTATTCCCCAAGCCGGAATTCTTCGGTTCCTGCTTTTGCCATTGGATGCTCCCTATGATGTGGTCGCCAATATGAGCGCCTAGATATGAAATACTGCGCTTACCGATACGGATAAAATCTATCTTTCCGTCAAGGCGTAATTGTTTGAGAGTTTGAGAATGGATGCCCAGAAATTCCGCCGCTTCTTTTTCAGAGTATTGCTTAAAAAGCGCAAATCCATTTGCGTCTGCGATGCCCTTTAATAGGGCTTCATATTCATCAGGATTAGATGGGAATATGGACATCACAACTCTTACGGCTTCCCGTCGCCTAAAGAGCCTGTTACTTGTTCAAGGCAACGATTGCAGGCATATTGGGCCGAAATGACAAAAAAATCAAAGCCAGCGCCAACACCACCTTTCACCCTAACTGATCGCATGACAGGCCGGGAAGAAGGCGAATATGACCTTTCAGAAGACGCAAGCGTTTCTGAACGTGTTGAAAAATATGGGACAGCCGCACGCCACGCCACGGTGGCAAAGCGTGTTCTGAGTCGAAAAGACGCGCCGCCGGCTTCGGTGGGAACCACCCAAGATGTAAAGCTAGCGCTGAACACGCTTGAAGGGTCCGAAAAGCATCACGCTGAAACCCTTAGCGATGAAGACTTACAAACGGCGCTGGATCGCGGAGAAATCACCGAAGAAATTGCCACCGCTATAAAAGCCGCCCGGCCCGCGACTGTCCAAGATCAAAACGCTGCAAGATCGAGAAGACGGTAAGCGGCTCTCAGATTGGATATGCGGCTTAAAGCGCCCTAAAGCGGACGCTCATGTCTGTTGCTATCCAGCCAACCAGATGCCCTGCAGAGGATGGTCAAAAGTGTTCTTAAAGACAGTCGTGACGCCTCTGCGAGGGGCGATCTCAATCAGCGAATGAGAGGTTCAATCGAGCAAGCGGGGCGAGATCACTTCCCATGAATTGCCCCAGTGCCACGACCTCTCCGCTTTCGGTTAGTCGTACAACCCCGATTTCCCCCTCCGATAGTCGTAGTCCAGACACTCTAGTTATTGTTGCGGAGTGTCCGATCAGAGCGATATTTGAATCCGTGATACCAGGCGTAAGTTCGGATAAAAGCTCACGCGCTTCGTCTTCAGCAATATCTAGGTTTCGCTCACCCTTTGGATCGTGATGAAGTAAGCGGACATCGACTTCGTATCCAACGCCAAACATCAGGCGAGCGGTTTCGGCGCTACGACACATCGGGCTCGAAATGACCCTCTGTACAGGAATGCCAACCGCATCCAGAACGATCCCGGTTTCTTGTGCGCCCGCCAAACCTGCAATGGACAAATTTCGTTGTGCTCTACAATCATCGACTGGTCGTGTGTAATCGTCTTCGCGTGATGGAACCTCCGTACGTTCATGACGAATGAGCAAGACATGACCGCCATCACGTAGGAGCTGGATCAACTGTCCTTGGCTTAGAGCCGGTCGAGTGTTTTGGTCCGCAAAAGTGGGGCCGGAAAAGACCGTTGCCGCGAACGCGAAAATAGCGAGAAATTTTCCCGGTCTAATAGTCAAACATCGAACAAATATAGACATCGTTGCTTCTGCCCTCGGATAATCATGATCCTTATGATCTGCGTTGCGCAATCAGGGTAAGTTAAAAATAGTTAGGTGTAACGAGACCAAATAAGCAGAATTTTAAGTTGCACGTTCAGTTTCTCACGATGCTGAGGCGATAGGAACCGTTAGTGTCCTAAAATCGCCCCATAACAGACTCTCATCGCTTCCGTGAACGTCCGCCCCCTTTGCCCAGCTCAATGCCTTGTGATTGATCGGCTCCCGGATCAGAAGCGCGGGAATCCTCGCCATCCGAACCATAAAATTGTCGCGGCGGCGCAGCCGATTTATCAAAGCTTGGTTTAGCTTCAACATTTGAGGTGCGAGGATCTGAGCGCGTGTTTGGATCGCTAGACCACTCATTTTCTTTCCGGCGCTTATCCTCGTCACGCTGTCTTATTTCCTCATCAACAGAAGCGGCGGATTCAAAGTCCTGATTGAGTTCCACGCTGGCCGCAAACTTCCGCCAATTTTCTACCCGGTCTTTATCGCGCTGGTTCCACGCGGCTTTATTGGCGGCTTTATCGCCAGACTGACGTAATTCAAGATCAGATTTGTCTTGCCCGTAGCGTTCGAAGTTGGCGTGGATGGCATCTTTTCGAGACGCTTCCAGATCACGAATAGCCGCGCCGATTTCGCGTTTCATTTCTGCATTAAGTCCGCGTTCGGCTGCACCTTGCGCCCGTTTCAAAGCTTCCAGTCTGGCACCAGTATTGGCCAGCACATCAAAGGCTTGAGACGTAAACCCGCGTTCGTCTTCGTTCCGGGTTTTGTAAGCATGTTTCAGTGCATCTGCGATATTGCGCACCTTGCCGGATAACCGCGCTTCTCGTTCTGTGAAGGCATCGCGTTCTTCCGCATGAGCCGATTTCATATCCTTAAACTTCGGAATGAAGCCTTTGCGTATATCCCGATCCGCTAGTTTTTTAGCGTCATCGGCTTCGGTGTTTATCATGGCCTTCCGGAAGCGATGGTCACGAGAAAGCCCGGCCCATTGATCCCGGTGTTTTTCCTGCATAGCGCGAGTTTCAGCGCCTAGCGTCTTATCAGCCTTCGTTTCTGCATCACGGAATATAGCCGCCGCTTCCGGGTCACGCTTCACGATGTCAGCAACTTGCGCTTCAGCATCGAGTTGATCCCGCGATGGGGCTTGATGCTGCTCATAGGGCAATTCTGCCGCCCGCAGCGCCGCATTGATTTCGCGCTGTTTGCAAAGGATTTGCCCGCGCTCACGTTCATAGCCGAGTGCCCAATCAGAAAGCTTGTATTTTGCATTCCGTTCCGGGGTTTCAGTGGCCCCTGTTTCGGGATTGATCCGATTGACCATCACATGCACATGCGGGTTGGTTTCTGCCGCATGGGCCACGATGACCGCCTGTAAATGATCCGCGCCAAGCTCCCGCAGTGAGCTATAGGCCGCTTTCATCATTTCTTCGCGTGTCAGAGTGGGGCCATCATGTTCGCCAGACCATGCAAGCGAATAATGCCAAACATGGTTTTTGGACGGTTTATACGCCCGGTAAGGAGTGCGCTCATCTTCTGGAAGTTGAGATTGAACGGCTTCGTGATGCTCACGTTTTAGCCGTTCCGCGTCCTTAGCGGTGGCTGCCATGAGCCGGGCCGCAAGTTCCGGGTCATCTGTGCCAATATTGCGCGTGTCCGTCCATAAAACACGATCCGCCGTTTTTGCTTTGTTTTCATCATGAAGCAAATAGGCCGCTGTCCCCGTAAAAGAGGTGCCAACACCGCCTTTTGTGGAGGGGACGCGGGGGATCATTCGCGCAAGACCCTTTCTAATGCGGCGGTGAGCTTGCCATTCAAGGACTTCACTTCTTGGGCAATCTCCCGCCACCATTCTTGAAAGGCGCTGTCCCGGTGAACAGAGCGTGCAAGCTGGTTGACGTTGTTTCCAACCCGGCCAGCTTCCAGCACAAGCTTGTTCAGCTCGGACACAGTAGCGGCATGATCCTGCGCCGCAGAGGCGCGGGGTTTATGCCCTAGTACCAGTTGGCGGATATACTCAGACTTCGACAGCCCGCAGGCACGGGCCGCAGATTCAATCTGCGCCCGTTCCGCGATGGTCGTGCGAAACCGTAGGATTTCGGAACGATCTTCGCCGCCGCCCAATTTTGGACGGCCACCGGGCTTCGATGTGTCTGTTATCCGCTCATACGGCATTGCAACAAAGCGCCTCCTTTACGCGCATCCAAAGCCGCCGCTTTGGTCGTCTTCCACCCCCGAAAGGGTGGTCTAGGTTGAGAGCGAAGCGCCCTCATCGGATGCACCAAGACTGGTGCCGCCCATCCAATCCGCGCAGGGTTGGTCTGATCAAACGGGACCGTTTGTGCGCATCCAAACCGCATAGGGTTGGCCCCATCCAATCGGGACGGTTGGCGGGTTTGGGCAGCGCCCATGACGGGTGATCTGTAAGCTGAACCCGTCCGCCCGCTGCAAGCGCGAGATAGGCCGTCAGGACGTACCGTTTTTGTGGCACAAAAACACATCTCGCTACCCGTCATATAGTCAGAATAGCACACTTTACATAATTATTGCAATCAGAACCGAATCGGCCATCCGGCCCTTCGATTTAGCCCCCTGTACGCCTATTCAATAAAGACGTACCCAGCCAACACAGCGTGACCAAAATTAACGCGCAACGCATATCGAATTTCTTTTATTCGCATGCCTTCGCTAACCTGCCCAAAAGCCCGTTCTTCCAGCTTCAACACCCTGCGTATTTTCACCAATTGCCACGATTCGCCTTCGACCTTCTTCTAAAGCCGAGCCGCAAACTGTTCCTTTGTTTCATTCTTAGATTCTGCCATGGCCTGATACT
>JBCBGZ010000033.1:0-29304 GCA_038526245.1 Pseudomonadota bacterium | reverse complement strand
TCGCCGGTGACATGGGCCTGGGAGTGGTCGATCGCGGCCTGGAGCATTTCCCGCTCCGGGCTCCACCAGAAGCCATTGTAGATCAGCTCAGCATAGCGCGGCATCAGCTCATCCTTCAGGTGGGCCGCGCCGCGGTCCAGCGTGATCTGCTCGATGCCGCGATGGGCGGTGAGCAGGATGGTGCCGCCGGGCGTTTCATAGATGCCGCGCGACTTCATGCCGACAAACCGGTTTTCCAGAAGGTCGAGCCGGCCGATGCCGTGCTTGCGGCCGTATTCGTTCAGCGCGGTGAGCAGCGTGGCCGGACTCATCGCCTCGCCATTGATGGAGACCGGATCGCCTTTCTCAAAACCAATGGTGATCGTCTCTGGCGCGTCCGGCGCGTCCACGGGGTCCACCGTGCGCTGGAACACAAAGTCGGGCGCGGCCTCGCCGGGGTCTTCCAGCACTTTGCCCTCGCTGGAGGTGTGCAGGAGGTTCGCATCGACGCTGAACGGCGCCTCGCCGCGCTTGTCATTCGGCACGGGGATGCCGTGCTGCTCGGCGAAGGCCAGCAAATCGGTGCGCGACTTGAAGCTCCAGTCCCGCCAGGGCGCGATGACATTGATGTCGGGCTTCAGGGCATAATAGCCGAGCTCGAAGCGCACCTGGTCGTTCCCCTTGCCCGTCGCGCCATGGCAGACCGCATCGGCGCCGACCATTTCGGCAATCTCGATCTGACGCTTGGCGATGAGGGGCCGGGCGATGGAGGTGCCGAGCAGGTAGACGCCTTCATACACCGCGTTCGCCCGGAACATGGGGAAGACATAGTCCCGCACGAAATCCTCCCGCAGATCCTCGATGAAGATGTTCTCCTTCGGGATGCCCATGGCGAGCGCCTTCTGGCGCGCCGGCTCCAGCTCCTCGCCCTGGCCGAGATCGGCGGTGAAGGTGACCACCTCACAGCCAAGCTCCGTCTCGAGCCATTTCAGGATGATCGACGTGTCGAGGCCGCCGGAATAGGCGAGGACGACTTTCTTCGGCTGGGTCATGGGCGGGTTTCATCCAGAATTACAATGTGGGGGGCGTCGAGCCTGTCGAGCCCCCATACAAAGCCTTCCTGGCCTTGGCAATTTTACCAAGCGCGTTGTCCCACGCCGCGCCGCGGGCTGACGATCAGCGCACCTCGACCGATCGAGGTGTCACGTTGAGCCCCTGAGCAAGTTCAGACCGGTCGATAAACACCAGATAGCCGGGCGTCGGCTCCTGCTGGCTTTCCGACTGCGTATAGCCGAGGACGAGCAAGTCGAGGCTCGGCATGAAGACCGGCTCGGCCCGGTTGGTGCGGGCAAAGAAATCGATATTCTGCAGGTTTACCACGACATCCGGCGCGACCTGGCTGGACATGTTGGCCTGCAGCGCAGACTGGATCGTCGTGCCGAGCCAGATGCCGCCACCATCGGCCTGGAAGCTTCCTGGATTGAAGAAGTCCGTCACACCATCGGCGTCAATATCGCCAATATCAACGAACACGCCGCCCGCGAACAGGGATGTCAGAAGCGTCCCCGGATCCGCCGGTGGCGTGTCCAGCCGGGCAGGATCTGTGAAGGTTTCATCGATGATCACAGTGGGAGATCCGTCGCCCTCGAGATCAGCCGCCAGACTGACGCCTTCACAGCTCTCGGAAAACTCATACCCATCGGCAGCGGCAAGTGCCCCCAGGTCCAACGGTGTCGCCCCGGTGAGTCCGGCGCTGCCGGCGCGCAGGTAGAAGTTGCGCGAGTCACCATCGGAATTCGGGCGCACGAAGGTACAGATCAGCAGCTCGCCAAAGCCGTCAGCATCCGCATCGGGCAACAGTTGAACGTCAAGACGTGCATCGACGGGTTGGGTTTCCGGGGGACGGGTCGGGTCACCTTCGTCAAACAGGATTCGCTCTGGCGCCGTCATGGCGAGGTCGAACGCCATTGCCCGCGTGCCGGGCGTGAAGCCCGCGCTGCCGAAGATGATCCCCATTTCAATCGGGCCATCGGTCAGGCTGGCGTCATGGACAAAGATATCGTTCTCACCATCGCCGTTCACATCCCCAATCAGGCGGGCGATACGCGCCTGGCCTGTATACTCGAACACCACCGCGCTGGAGATGGACTCAACGCTGGTATTCCCGGTCAGCGCATTGAAGTCCGACGGTTGGGCAATCGAGACGAGGGAAAACGAACTTGTCGCCGAGGTCGAGACCAGCAGGTCGCTGCCATTGCCGTCGGGCCGCGCGCGCGCCGACACCCGGTTGTGGTTTCGCGCGCCCGTCGTACCGCTCTCCAGGATGCGGATGCCAAAATCCGTGCTCGGCGGCACGGTTACGGAGGCGCCGTTCTGGGCTGAAAGGTAGGCCCCGGTAAAGACAAAGGCAGAGGATGGGGACGTGTCCGTGCCGGTGACCGACACGCCAAGCTCTTCAAGGCCATCGCCATCCAGATCCGGCAAGACCTCTGAGACCAGTCCAAAGGACAAGTCATTGGTCTCGCCAAACAGCAACAGCTCATTGACCACCACGCCGCCATCATCGACATCCGTGATCGACACTTCGATCGGCACGCGGATGACTTCGCCCTCATAATTCACCACTAGGTCGAATTCGTAGATATTGTCGCCATCTTCATCGATAGGGGCTTCGAAATCGAGGTCCGCCAGCTTTTCTGCCACCACGACGATTTCACGCTGGCCATTGGAATTGGGCTCGCCGATCTCAAGGATCAGATTGAAATACTGGGAATCAGCCCCTTCCAGAACCACACTCGCAAATACGGTTGTTCCGGCTTCCGTGAACAGGAATGGGTCAGCGCGACGGGTTACAAATCCCTGTTCGTTTTCGCGGAATGCAAAGCGAAAGATGTCGGGTATTTCGCGGCTGGCCTGGGACTCCCCGCTGCCGCCGCCAGTGGGCGGGTTTACAACCGTCCCGCCGCCACTGCTGCCACCACCGTCGCCGCCACCGCAGCCCGCCAGAACCAGGGCCGCAGCCGCAGACGTCAACCAACCGAAAATCTTCATCCCAGCTCCCCTCAAACGCTTCACCCTGAACGCTAGCGACTAGTGTTTTCCGCTTCAATATCATCTGTGTAGATCGTCTGGTCGCACGACGCGGGCAGTCTGAAAGACGCCGAACGTCTGGTAAGACAAGGTGGGGCCCAGAGTGTGTAAAAATGAGCGACCCCCCAGCCAGAATGACGCGAACTGGCCCTTTTCTGCCACTGGCAACGGTCGGGTGAGCGGCTTGACGTGGGAGCAAACCGGTCATCGGAAATCCCCAGGTCATGCTCTACAATTCAGATTCACCCTCACTGGGACAGCGCATCTGGGTAAAGTCATGGGTCAGCCGGGTTCGGAGATGTCCAGCTTCTCTCACAGGAGATCAGGCTTCCGTTTTCAGCCGCAACGTCAAAGTCGCGACGAATCCTGTCGGATCGAGCCGCTGGAAGAAGACTTCGCCCGTATGGGAGGCGGCCACCCGGTCGACGATCGCCAAGCCAAGCCCGGATCCCGCGATACGGGCCTCGTGCTTACCGCGCCTGAAGGGCTTTAGCATGTCGCTTCCCGAGGCCGGATCAAATCCGCTGCCCCCGTCAGACACTTCGATCACCGCATCGGCCCCTGCCCGGCGCAGGTGAACATGGACGGGCGGCGCGCCGTACTTGAGGGCGTTTTCGACGAGGTTCGAGATCGCGCGGCGGATCAGTTCCTTCTGGCCTATAAGCGCAATGGCGGGCTGCACCTCTGCGTCAATGTCGAAACCGTCAGCGATTTCAGCCACCAGGCCCGACAGGTTCAACTCGGCCATCTGTTCTGTGCGCGCATCGCGGGCGTAGTCCATGAACTGGTCGATCAGCCGGTCGATTTGTTCCACTTGTCGAACAGCGCTGGCTTTCAGCTCTTCGCCATCCCTCATCATCTCCACGGCGAGGCGAAGGCGCGCCAGCGGCGTGCGCAGGTCGTGTGAAAGCTCCGCCAGCGTTTCGGCCCGGATGGTCTCGGCTTCCTTCAGGCGCGTTGTCATGCGCTCAAAGCTTCTGGCCAGGGCCTTGATCTCGGTTGGCCCCCTGATTTCCGCCAATTGCCAGTCCGAGCCCAGGGCGAGCCGGTCGGTTTCGCGCTCAAGCGCGGCGAGCGGCCGGGAGATCTCGCGCGTTGCTAATGCGCCGATCGCTGTCACCACCAGGGTGATGATGCTTGTTAACAAAAGCAGCCAGCGTATCGGCGTCCAATTCGTGCTGGACTCTGCGGCGACCCAGTAGAACTCCTCGCCGATACGAAGATGCAACCATAGTGTCCTGTTCTCGCCGATCCGCCAATCCATTGCGTCCTGGTAGTCCAGCCGGTCGATGATCCTTTGCATGACCATCATTTCGGCTGCATTCTCGCGGTAGTCACCGATTTCAGGGGGTACGCCGAGCGGCTTGATCTGGAGAAACTCACCTTCGTCAGCCCGCATGATCAGGGCATCACGCGCATCGGGATCGAGTTCAAGTGCCGCAGCTGAAAGCGTGTTGACCAGTTCAGCAGCGATGCTGGTGATGCGGTCGATCTGGGCATTCAGGATGAGCACATAAATCGAAAAAAAGGACAACCAGACCGACAGGGCCGTCGCCGCGGCCAGGATCAGGACATTGCGCCCGAAAAGGGATCTCGGCCAGGGCAAGCCCATCAGCCCGGCTCCCTGGCAAGCATGTAGCCAACGCCCCAGACCGTCTTGATCCACGCCGGCTTAGCCGAGTCCTCGCCAATTGACTTGCGCAGGCGCGTAACCTGCACGTCCACCGCGCGGTCGGTGACTTCCGCGTCTCTCCCGAAGGCGGCATCAATGATGCGGGTGCGCGAAACCGGGCGGCCGATATGTGTGGCCAGCACCGACAGCAGGGCAAACTCGCGCGATGACAGCTCGAGCGCCTCGCCATCCCGGGTCAAGGTCATCGCATCCATGTCGAGTTTGAAGGGCCCGAAGGAGATCGGCTTGCCGCCTCCTGCCGCCACACCATTGCCCCCGGTGCGCCGCAGGACAGCGCCAAGGCGCGCCAGCAGCTCGCGGGGCTCAAACGGTTTGGCCAGATAGTCATCGGCGCCCATTTCGATGCCGATAATCCGGTCGATCGGGTCGCCCTTGGCGGTCAGGATGATGATCGGGATGGACTGGTCGGCGGCGCGCAGGCGGCGGCAGGCGGTCAGGCCGTCCTCGACCGGCATCATCAGGTCCAGCACCATTGCGTCATAGGGCTCGCGCTGCAGCTGCTGGTCCATGGCCCGCGTATCTGGCACGGCGCGCACCTCATAGCCATTCTCGCCCAGATAGCGCTGGACGAGGCCGCGCAGTTCGACGTCATCATCCACGACGAGAATGCGTCCCTTCGGGCTTGCCATCACATGCTCCTTCGCTTGCCCACCGCAATCTAGCCGTGCGCCGAGCTCCCTCATATCTCGGAAGTGTTTCAAATCGTTTCAGGCCCCGCCAGGCGCAACAGGATGAAACGTCTTCGCGTTTTTCCGACATCACCGTGAAACGGCGCGCCTTCATTTTCCAACCCATGGAGCGGTCACAAGGGCGGCTCTCGAAACGGGTCAAAATGAAAGGACCAACAAGATGACAAGCTTCAAGACAACCCTCTTGAAAATCGGCGTCGCCGCCTCGTTGAGCGGTGCCATCGCGCTGGCAACGGGCACGGCCATGGAGGCCGAGGCACAGGCCGGACGCATCGAGGCACGCACCGATCGCGGCATCGCGGTTGGCGTAGCCGGCCCCAATGGCGGGCGCGCTGCCCGGGCCCGCGGCTGCACCGGCGTCGAAGGCGGACAGGCCTGCGCTTCGGGTGCCAATGTCATGGGACAGGAAGGTGCTCGCGCCGGACGCGCTTCGACCTCGCAGTTTGGCGAAGACGGCTCGTTCTCCCGCGATGCCGGTGCTTACGCCCTGAACGAGAATGGTGAGGCCACGCGCACGCTGAACACCATGGTCAATCCCGACGGGTCCGGCCAGCGCAACGTCGATGGGCTTGCAACCTTTGAGAACGCCATGGCCGAGCGCAACGCTGTCGCCACGGTCGATGAGAATGGCAATTTGATCCGCAGCGGCGCAGCATCAGGTGAGGGCCGTTTCGGCGCCTTTGCGACCGAGGGCGGTGGGTCCTTCTCCCAGGAGTCAGGGCTTGACTTCAACCGCACCGCCAATGCCGCAGCAGATGGTGAGAATGGCGGCCTCGCGGCCGACGGCGCAGTCTCCTACAGCCAGGAAGAAGGTCTGAATGCCGCGAGCGCTGTCGCTGGCAACTTCGAGAACGAAAACGGCTCTGTCGAGGGCCAGCGCGATGCCGCCTACTCGCAGGAGCAGGGCTTTGTCGTGGATCGCGGGCTGACGGCCGCAAACGCCGCCGGAGAGACGTTTGAATCGGAACTGTCCTACAATGATGAGGACGGCCTGGCGCGCAACACGACCTGCACCAATGCAGCCGGCGAAACCGTTGCATGCGTGAACTGACGAGCTTGGAAGCCGCTGGCCTTGAACCCCTCCTGCAAAGGATTGGATGCAACCCCAAGCGCCCAATCCCGCCGGCGGCTTCCATCTCCCTTATCCCGGAGTGCCCCCGTGAAACTCAAAACCTTCTACCTTTCGGCGGCGATTTGCGCCGCCCTTCCGCACGCGGTCGCCCAGACGGACGCCCCCTTGTGGACCGTCAGCACAAGCGGCTCGTGGTCGCAAATCGACACCTCGGACCGCGATGCCGTATCGGTCTCGGTTTCGCTCTCGCGCGTGGTCGGAGACGGCAGCGTTGGTGCGTCTCTCGCGACCTCCAACGGGTCCGACGCCCTCTTCAACGGGGCCGAGATCACCGACCGCTCCAGCCTGTTTGCCTCCGCCTGGGTCTATGTGCCCGTCGGCGCGGTCGATCTCGACCTCAGTGTCTCTTATGGCCGGGAAGATTTTGACGGCCGGCTCGAACTGGAAAGCGAGCGTTTCGACGAGCTCGACGGCACCGAGGTCGACCTGACTTCTGAAGTCGACAGCCTCTCCCTTGCCGCCACGCTGTCGCGGGTCTTCATCGTGGAATACTGGGACATCATCCCCAGCGCCACGCTCGGATGGAGCCAGTCTGAGGCCACCAGCACCGCTGTGGCCCCGGGCGATCTTGCCCGTCCTGCCGAGCTTGTCGAAGAGCAATCGGGGATGAACGCGGCCATCGGCCTCGGCCTTGGCTATGTCGCCCATGACCAGCTCTACCTCTTCTCCGATCTCTCCGCGCTCTATGCCGAAAATGGTGCGTCGACCGGCGTGTCCGAAGCGTCCCGGCTGGGCGGCCTGCGGGCCAGCCAGCGCCAGGCCGCGGAAGAGGTGACATGGGCCGAAGCGTCCCTCGGCGCCAGCTTCTACGCCACCGACACGGTCACGTTAAGCGTCTCTGGCGGCACCACCGCAGGCCGCGAAGAGGAAGAAGTCTTCGCGACCACATCACTGTCGATCAGTTTCTAAACCGCCTGATCACGCCCCTTCCAACACACAATCAAGGAAAACCCCAATGACCAAGATCAAATCCAATCGCATTCTTGCACTCCTCGTGACAGGTGCAGCGGCCATGGCGATGGCCCCAACGCCGGCAATCGCCCAGCAGCCCAGCCCCGAAGAGATCATGGCCCGCGCCGATGCCAATGGCGACGGCGATATCAGCTGGGACGAAGTCATGACCCTGCGCACGCAGTCGTTCGAGCGTCTTGATCGCAACGATGATGGTGTCGTTAGTGTGGATGACCGCCCGAGAGGTCCGATGGCGGGCCGCTTCGACACGGGACTGGCGAGAGTCCAGCTCCAATTCGATGCCGATGGCGACGGAGACGTCACCCGGGACGAAATGCTGGGCGCGCCTGCACCCCTGTTCGAACAGGGCGATGTCGACGGCAACGGCGTCCTGACCGGGGACGAAATGGCCGCCTTGCGAGCCAGTGCGCAGCCGCACTAGCGCCAGTAGAAGGAACCCCTGAAATGATCAGACCGACTATTTCGTTGCTGGTGTCCAGCGTCCTGATGTCGTTCGGCGTGTCCACGGCCCAGGAAACAGGTGATCGTGAGCACCCCTCGGATGGCATCGGTAAGTGGAACATCACGCTCAGTGCTGTTGCATCCAATGCCGCGATCGAGATCGTTGAGAGCGAAATCGAGCTTCCCGAGGAAATCGAGATCGGAGATTTCGAAGCCAGCCTCCGGGACGACCTGACAGTGTCGTCCACAATCGTGTCCGGCAGTATCGGGTACCGCATCCTGCCATTCGCCGAAGTGTATGCGCGAGGCGGATTCATCTCGAGCGACACCGAAACCGGGGTCATCATCACGGGCACGCCAAACGGGCCGTTTTCTGACTTTTTCGATGGTCCGATTACTGTCGACCGCGATGCAAGCCGGGAGGTCGACGGCTATTCCCTGGGGCTCGGCACCAACGCTTTCCTGCCCGTCACAGAGATCTGGGGTGACACGCTCGGAGCGTATGGCGGCTTCCAGTATGTCTGGAACCGGTTTGATGAGTCGGTCACGTCGGAAGGGGCAACAACGAGCCTTGGCCTGCTCTACCCGGTCAGCCCCGACAGGCAAAACACCATCTGGCGTCTCGGCGGCAGCTATAATTGGATCAGCCGGGACGTCGAACAGAGCCTGAATCTCAACGGCGAAGCCGTCCGCGTGCGCGTCACCCAGGAGTTCGAGACCCCCTGGGCCTTGGAAGCCGGTGTCGGCATTCCTGTCGGCGAGGACGCATTGCTGGGGCTCGGCGTCTGGCACCAGCTGAGCGGCGAGACCTCCGTCCTCGCATCCCTCACCTACCGTTTTGGCACCAGAAACTAAAGGAAAAGAAAAGTGGAACATGGATACCTGGCAGGGCTGGTTGACGACTGGCCGACGCATTTCAAACTTGCCGCGGTTGCGGGGTTAATCTCTGGCGTGATCATCGCACGCTACGTCGCCATCGCCGGCACCGGCTTCCTGGTCTCCATGGTGGTGGGGCGCCTTGCGCCCTGGCGCCGCTTGCAGCCGGTGCCGTTCACGCGCGCCCAGTTGCTGCGCGAGATCGGCTATTCCATGCTGACGGTCATTGTTTTCACAGGGATCATTGGCTGCATAATCGCGATGCGGCGTGCCGGGCTGACCCAACTCTATTTCGACCCCTCCGAGTATGGGTGGGTCTGGTTCTGGCTGCAGATCCCGGTCGTCCTGCTCATCCAGGATTGGTACTTCTACTGGATGCACCGGGCCGTTCACGCCGCGCCCGTGTATGAGCGGGTCCACAAGACCCACCACCTCTCGACCAATCCGAGCGCCTTCTCCGCCTTGGCCTTTCATCCCCTGGAGGCGTTTCTGGAGATCGCGATCTTTGTCGTCCTGATCGTGGTCATGCCCCTGCATGTCACCGCGCTCTTTGTCGCCGGGTTTCTGTCGCTGATCTACAATGTCTACGGGCATCTCGGCTATGAGATCATGCCGCGCTTCATTGCGCGCAGCCGCATCGGCTCATGGCTGAACACGAGCGCCTACCACAACCAGCACCACAGGACCTATCGCTACAATTACGGGCTCTACACGGTGATCTGGGACCGGCTGCACGGCACGCTGCATCCAAAGGCGGAAGCGGTGTTTGACCGCGCATCGACACCGCCATCGACCGGTTGGCGGCAAGACTGACCAGGCGAACTCGAAACCGCAGCGTCGTAAATTCGTTTGGCGCTGAGGGAGGCACCCTTTGCCGGTTGAGGCGGGCGCGATTTAGAAAGGGTCGACGTCTCCCGTGCCGTTCTGGTGATTTCGGTGAAGGTTACACGTCTTGCTGATGTGGCGATAAATGCGGACAGACCGCACCTCAACTATCCGTGGCGGGTTAATGGCTTAAAACCCACAATTCGGTTGGTCGCCATAACAAAGAAATTGACGCCTTCCGGCTAAATCATGACGTAGTTTTTCGACTGAAAAACGGCAGGAGCAAATGGCTCCTGCCGTTCAGCGTCCTCAAAGATCGATGCCGGAGGATATCTCTAGCGCGTCATCAACGTCTACGCCGAGATACCGCACGGTGCTTTCGAGCTTGGTGTGGCCGAGCAGGAGCTGCACGGCCCTGAGGTTTCCGGTCTTGCGATAAATCACCGCCGCCTTGGTGCGTCTCAACGAATGGGTGCCGTAGGTGGCCGGGTTCAGGCCGATCGACGCCACCCAATCCTGGACGATCCTGGCGTATTGCCGGGTCGACAGATGCGGCGAGCCTCGCAGTCGGCTCCGGAACAGGTAGTCTTCAGAGCAAGGTCTGTCGGTTTCGAGCAGTGCACTGACAGACCGGCGGGTATTTTCGGTGATCTCGAATTGAACAGGGCGACCAGTCTTTTTCTGGATCACAGCGCCGCGCGACCTCGTTTCACCGCCGGCGGCAACGTCACAGATCTTGAGCCGGACGAGATCGCAGCCCCTGAGCTTGCTGTCGATCGCCAGATTGAACAAAGCGAGATTGCGCACGTCGCCATCGAGTTCGAGCCGGGTTCGTATCGACCAGACTTCCTTCATTTTCAAGGCTGGCTTCTGGCCGGTCAGCTTGCCCGCAGTGATATGGGCTTGTTTCGCTGAAGGGTGAGCTTCAGTGGGCGTGATTAGGTCATCAGACATGGTTTGTCTCCTTTTAAGGCCGCCGCAGGAGCGCGGCCGGCCGTCAGGAGGCATGCAATCGTCTGGCAGCTTTGCTGGAGCCCCGCCATTCGTGCGAATGGCCGTGCTCGGAGCATCTTGGCCCTAAGTTGCCAATCGTTATTGCGTTGATGAACGGCTTAAGACGCCCCGCCTTTTGTCGTTCCGTTGCGTTTGGGCCAGCCCTAACTATCCGTTAGATCGGATGTCAATTTCCGAACGACCGAGCGGCTTAATCCTGCGGGGAGTCTTGAACTCGCGACGCAGTGAGAGACTGACGGATGTGAGTATCCGTCAGCCGGGCTCGCTAAATGAGCCTATGTCCCTGGCTCCGTCACCTAACTCACGGCTCGAACACGGAGTCGTCGCGAACATTCACGACACTACCAATATGCGATGTAAATCGCGACCAGGATCAGCCCTATGGCAATGGCGGCGATGTTGAAGCCTGGGCGGGTCTGGAAAGCGATGTCGCCGAGCGCGACGGGCTGGCCCTCGCGCGGCGGCTGAGTGGCAAGGCTAACCACGACGCCCAGAACCATGATGGCCATGAAGACAATCCAGATGCGCAGCACGAACGGCATATCAGGCAACGCAAACTTCATCACAAGGCTGATGGCCACCGATCCGATGAGCACGGCGAACGCCCCGGCCTGGTTTGCTCGCTTGAAGAAAAAGCCCAGGAGAAAGATCGCCACCACGCCCGGCGCGATGAAGCCGGAATACTCCTGGATCGTCTGGAACGCACTTTCCAGCCCGCCAAGGAAGGGACGCGCCGAGAAAAGCGCCGCGACCATGGCCGTCAGCGCCGCGATCCGGCCGACCAGCACATAATGCCTCTCGCCTTTATCCCTATCGATATAGTCGCGATAGATGTCCATGGTGAAAATGGTTGAGATCGAGTTCATCATGGAGGCTAAGGACGACACGATAGCCGCAATCAAAGCCGCGAAGACAAGGCCTCGCAAGCCTTCCGGCGCCAGGGTCATCAATGTGCCATAGGTCCTGTCGGGCTGTTCGGTGAGCGGGCCAGTTGCCAGCGTCCCGTCCTGGGCAAGAATCAGCGCGGCAATACCCGGAATTACAACGATCAGCGGGATGAGCAGCTTGAGGAAGGCAGCCAGGGCCAGCCCCTTCTGCGCCTCGGCCAGGCTCTCGGCACCAAGCGCGCGCTGGATGATATACTGGTTGAAGCCCCAATAGGAGAAGTGCAGCACCCAGAGCCCGCCCAGCAGGGTCCAGATGCCAGGCAGGTCGCCGTAGTTGGGATGGTCATTGGCCAGGATCATCTTGAAATGACCAGGAACTTCTTCGCCCAGGCGCGCAAAGCCCGCCAGCGGACCAGACCCGCCTGAGACAAGGTCCAGCGCGATCCATGTTATGGCAAAGCCGCCCGCGATCAGGATCACTACCTGAATGATGTCTGTGAGTGCCACAGCCTTCAGCCCCCCATAGAGGGAGTAGAGCACAGCGAAGGCTGCAAGACCGCACATGGCCCAGAACACATCCAGTCCGGTAAGGCTCTCAATGGCGAGCCCGCCGAGCCACAGAACTGCGGTCAGGTTCACAGCGGTGTAGAGGATGATCCAGTAAAATGACATCAGCGTCTTCACGCCGTCGCCATACCGGGTCTCCAGGAACTGCGGCATGGTGTAGATTTCCCGCTTGAGGAAAATTGGCAGGAAGAACTTGGCAGTGAGCAGGAGCACGATGGCCGCCTGCCACTCATAGGCCGCGATGGCGAGGCCGACGACAAAGCCCTGTCCTGACTGGCCGATGATCTGTTCGGCAGAAATGTTCGAAGCGATCAGCGACGCGCCAATTGCCCAGAAGGGCAGCGAGCGGCCCGCGAGGAAGTAATCCTCGGTGTCCTTGGCGTGGCCCGCCGGTTCGCGTGAGACCCAGAGCGCAATGGCAAACAATGAGATCGCATAAATCGCGACCACGGCCAGATCGATGGTTCCAAGGTTCATGGCGACAGCCTCCCCGCTATCGAATTGAAATCATGACGTTATTCTTGAGGCTTCACCCTTCACAGTCGGCCTCAGGCGAGGTTGCGCTCACCAGCCGAATGTCGGCCAGGCCGAGGGCTGCGTTACCATCAACGGCAAAGACGATGGGATTGGTGATGTGCGACAGGTCTGTCTTGGTGGCGAAGCACGCAAGTGGCACCTGGACTTCGCGCCAGTCACCGGCTTGTAGCGTTCGGGTTTGCGATGCGGCGCAGGCCTCGCCAGCAACGCAGTTGACCGTCACGGTCACGTCCAAGTCGGTATCCGTTTTTGCCGCAAAGGCCAAAGCCTTGCCTTCGGCTTGGTCCAGTGACCAGTCCACGTGTTCGCCTTCAGGAAGAAAGGCCAGGCCCGCGCCGGCGCCATTGAACCGAAGGGCAATGCCGTCTTCCTGGGCAAGGTGATCGGTTCTGACGGCGTTCAGTCCGCTCAGATTGGCGCCTGATCCGTTGAATAAGACAGCCTCTTCACTGGAGATCAGGAAGGCTTTCCAGGGCGCCAGCGTTCCCCCCCGCCGGAACACGGCGCCGCGCTCAACCAATTGGGTCGCGTCCAGGCCACTCTCCTCGGGCAGTTGGGGCAAGTTCTCGCCTCCACCCGCATAGGACAAGCCGTAGCCAAGTGGGAAAAGCGGCGTGTAACTGTCAGCACCGACATTGTTGTCGAAGTCCACCGCCGTGGCCGGCCAGGAGTAGGAAAGCGTCCCTGTGAAATCGTATTCTGGCTCGGTCTGGAACAGCACATCGGCGACACCGCCGCCCTCAGTGCCCGGTAACCAGGCAGCCACGAACGCGTCCGACGCGTTCAGTTCGGGATTGGTCCAGAGAGGCCGGCCCGACAGGAAGACGGAGACGACCGGAATGCCACGCTCTCGGTAGTCTCCGAACTTGGCCGTATCAAACCCCTGAGGCTGGAAGTCCAGATGGTCGAGATCGCCCTGAAATTCGGCGTAGGGGTTTTCACCATAGACAGCGATGACCACGTCCGCATCGACGCTGGCTTCACCGGTCGGGTCGAAGATCAGCCGGCCCTGGCGACCGCGCAGAGCCTCACGAATGCCGTCCAGGATGGACGCACCGTTTGGAAAGTCGCTATTTTCGTAACCACCGCCCTGCCACGACAGGGTCCAGCCACCGGCCTGCTTCGAGATGCTGTCAGCGCCATCTCCCACCACGAGGATGGTCTGTTCGGGCGAGAGCGGCAGGGTCTGGTCGTTGTTCTTCAGCAGCACGAGCGACTGGCGCACAGCACGGCGCGCCACTTCACGATGTGCCTCAGACCCCAGAAGGGACTCGTTTCCCGCTAGGCGCCGCTCACTGGGCTTTGGCTTCTCGAACACGCCGGCCTGAACCTTCACACGAAGGATGCGGCGCACAGCATCGTCCAACCGCTCCATGGGCACTTCACCAGATTGCACCGCTGCCAACAGGGATTCGTAAATGCCCTTCCAGCTGTCGGGAGCCATGTACATATCCACGCCTGCGAGAAAGCTCTCGGGACAATCGGTGTTCGTACAGCCTGGAATCTGACCATGACCGTTCCAGTCGCCGACCACAAAGCCGTTAAATCCCATGCGGTCCTTCAACACATCGGTCAGCATGGCCTCATAGCCATGCATCTTCACACCATTCCAGCTATTGAAGCTCGCCATGATCGACTTCACATCGGCCTCGATGGCCGGAAGGTAAGCCGTTGCGTGGATGTCGCGGAGTTCTGCCTCGGTGATGGCGGTATCACCCTGGTCGACCCCATTGGTTGTGCCGCCATCGCCCAGGAAGTGCTTGGCAGTTGAAATCACGCGGGCGTCGCCGAAGAAGGCGTCGGTACCGGGCTTGCCCTGCAAGCCATAGACGATGCGGTCGGCATAGCTGGCGACGATTTCCGGATCTTCGGAAAAACCCTCATAGGTGCGCCCCCAGCGGTCATCGCGCGGCACCGCCAGCGTGGGCGCAAAGGTCCAGTCATGGCCCGACACGATGAGTTCGGCCGCCGTGACCTCCATAATCTCTTCTATCAGATCCGGATCGCGCGCCGCGCCAAGGCCGATATTGTGCGGAAAGACTGTGGCCCCGGTCAGGTTGGCATGGCCATGGACCGCATCGATCCCCCAGATAAGCGGGATCGCAATCTCGACACCTTCTGGATCGATCGATGCTTCAAAATAGGCATCGGCAGCCTCAAGCCAGGCAGAAGCATCCGCGTATGGCTCATCGCCCGGCGCCGAATTACCGCCCGAAAGAATGGAACCAAGTCGATACGTCTTCACCTCTGCCGGCGTGACGCTGTCACTATCGGCCTGAATAACCTGCCCCACTTTCTGCTCCAGCGTCATCCCGGCCATGATCTCAGTGACGCGCGCTTCAATTTCCGGGTCCAGCGCTGGAGGTGACAATTGTGGCCAGAGCTCTGGGTTCACGGCGCTTTCCACTGCCGGCGCTGGGGTCGAGGATGCATTGCCTTCGATGCTGGAACAGGCATTGAGAGCCAAGAAACCAGTCAGCACGCCGATAGCTGCAAGAGAGGTTGGTTTCGCATTTCGCATGATGGGGCTCGCTTCGTTAGGCCGGGGCATTTTGGGATGAGCTGTTGGGGCAGGTCATGCCACGGACCTGGCTGCAACAGGGGCATCGTCAGCGCCGCAATACTGGCGCACATAATCCTCGTGGGGCGGTAACTGGCCGGCAACCTTCGCCACATCCTTTGCAATCTGACCCAGGAAATAGGTCAGCTCATTATCGGGCATCTTGTCGGCCAGGGGGTGATGGGATTTCGGCACAATGCCCTGGCCGAGCATCACCTGGACCCAGGAGTTCTCTGCAAACAGCTCGTCATTCTTCCTGAAGACGCGACCGGACTCCCGAAACAGGGCGATCTTTTGGGCGAGGCTGTCGGGCACATCCATGTTCGCGCAGTAGCGCCAAAAGTCACTGTCACGGCGTTCGGTCACTACATAGTGAAGAATCAGGAAGTCCCGGATCGATTCCATATCGTCAAAAGTCTGGTCGTTGAACTCGCGAATATCGGCCTCAAGCACCCCATCCTGCGGGATCAGCCGCATGAAGCGCATAATCGATTTCTGAATCAGGTGGATGGAGGTCGACTCCAGCGGCTCCATGAACCCGCCAGCAAGGCCGAGCACCATGCAGTTCTTTTCCCATTGCTTGCGCCGGGCTCCCGTTCGGAACTTGATGAAACGCGGGTCCGTTGTTGTCTGGCCTTCGATACTGCCAAGGAGCCGTTCAAGGGCCCGGTCCTGGCTGAGATGGCGTTCGCAATAGACCAATCCATTGCCCGTGCGGTGTTGCAAGGGAATGCGCCAACGCCAGCCCGCATCATGGGCGATCGCACGCGTATAGGGCACCATGGGACCAACGGACTCAGTCTGGACCGCGATCGCGCTGTCGCAAGGCAGATAGTGGCTCCAGTCATCATAGCCGACATGTAGGGCCTGGCCCATGAGCAGGGACCGGAAGCCCGTACAATCGATGAAGAAGTCACCCTCAACAACGGCGCCGTTTTCCATCTGAAGCGAAGCGATGTGCCCGCTTTCGCCATCCAGCTTCACATCCTGGATCTTTCCCTCGACCCGTCTTGCGCCATTTTCCTCTGCCAGACGCCGCAGCAAGGCTGCAAAGCGCCCGGCATCGAGGTGGTAAGCGTAATTCAGGCCATTATTTGGGAGCTGAGCGAACCGGTTTTGCTGGGCCGCGACGACTTCCAGGCAGTAGTCGGCAAAGGTGCTCGCCAGCCCACGCTTTTGGCCGCACAACCAAAAATGATGGAACCCGCTGGTCCAGTGATCTTTCCCGGTATGGCCAAAGGAGTGGAAGTAGTCCTGGCCAACATCCTTCCAGTTCTCGAAATTGATGCCGAGCTTGAAGGTCGCCCGCGTCTCACGCATGAACTCGGCCTCATTCAGGCCAAGCAATGAATTGAACCGCACGAGAGGTGGAATGGTGGCTTCACCAACGCCAACGGTGCCGAGCGCCTCGGACTCCACCAGCGTGACTTCGATTTCATCGCCCATGGTCTTGGCCAGCATCGCCGCGGCCATCCACCCTGCGGTGCCGCCGCCGGCAATCACATAGCGCCTGATCTTTTTGGTCATCGTCTCATTCATCGTTCAGCATCTTCAAAAGGAAGCCTCTGAGCCGAGCGGCAGACTCTGCATCGAGGGGAGCCAGGACCCCGCGGCCATGCTCGGGAATGTGGGCAGTTACATCGGGCGCGTTCTCGAAGACGTAGTAGTCGAACATGTCGCGCCAGTGTTCGCGCTCGTGGGCGGGCAGATCCCGGATCGCCATGATGGCATGGTTCAGCGCATTCTGTGGCCCGCCAAGGTATCGGGGCGTCTCGCGCCACCAGTAATTGACCAGCACGTTGAAGGGCGACAGTCCCTCGACATGGTGCCACCACATGGACGGGATGAAGATCGCGTCGCCAGGGTTAAGTGTCGCCGTCAGGCCGGCCTTCAATGCATCTCGAAACTTTGGGAAGCGCTGGAAGTCTGGCGCGTCGAAGTCGACCATCGAAACCGACCGGCCCGCGGGCGTATTGTCTATCGGCCCAATATAAAGGTTTCGGAACTCGGATGGCGGAAACAGGGTAAACCGTCGCGTGCCGACCGCGACACAGGCCAGATTGTCCGGAAAATCATTGTGGGCAGCGATCCGGGTGCGCGTACCAATCCAGATCGACTCCAACGCGTCGACCTCACCGAAGTCGACATGATTGTCCTCATGCAGCCCGTCAAAGAACGCCTTCACACTAACCGAACTCATATAGACTGTCGGCTGCTCGATCTCATGCTCGAACTGGTTAATCCGGCCGAAGATCTCTGGCAGGGAGGACTTCCCCATCCTGACATTCATCGACATGTCATCGCGATAAAAGATGCGCCCGCCATTCTCCGCCGGTCCCACGCTGACGACGAAGGGCACATCCCTCGCCTTGGACTGCAGGTAGTCCCGCGCTGCCCGGCCCGATGACAGTCCGGCTGATACCAGGGGCCAGTGCCCGACCAGCCCGCGAACAATGAAGGGTTGATGGTCGGACATGAAAGGACGCATCTCGTCCAGCGAGTCTGCATGCACCTGCCGCACCGGGGCCAGATCGCAGAAGATGTCCGGCTCAGCGAGCATGTGTCACGCGCGCATTCTTGCGATCAACGAGGTCGGCCAGATTGGAAAGCGAGGCGAGCGCCATATAGATGGCCTGAAGGTAACCCTGCTTTTGAAGGTCCTTGAGCGTGCCGGCATCCAGGTCTGAGAGCTTTTCCTCATGGATGATGTGGAAGCCAAGGAGCCGGTTTTCGCTTTGGTCAACAAGAGTGATATCGAGCGTGAGTGGTTCCAGCAGGTCATGCACCTTGAGCGCTTCAGTGAAACCCCGAGATGTCTTGAAGCCCTTGTCGAGTGCGTCGAGCTTCTGCGAGATGCCCTCCAGATAGGGCGTTGCCAGCCCGCTATCGTCGAAGATCCGCTGCCCCTCCCCGGTATGGATGCGGGGACTGTCCATGTCCAGAACGACCTTTCGCTCATCGCTGGCATTTTGCGGTAGCCCGATCATGAAGGGCATTACGTCCATGGAGAGCGGAACATACCTCGCATCCCACGCCTGATTTTTGAGGAACAGGTTTTCGCCATTTTCAAAGCCGAACAGGGCCATACAGGTGAATCGGCTGCGGTCCGGGTCCATCCGAAACAGGATGGGATAATGCGCCTGCACATTGCGGAACTCACCGGGAAACGTGATCGCACACATCGCACCATCGCCAGCCGCTTCTGAGCGCTCCTCGCGGATGCGTAGCATCTTGTGGTCGACTGGATTGACGGCGGCATGGTTGGGCATGGAGGGCACTTTCGGCGTTTATAAGGCGGGTTCCGAGGTCAATCCCGCAAGCAAGGCGCGATTGGTCGGCAAACCGCTCGCGAAGGCGCGCTGCTTCCTTTCGACGTTCAGCATCTCTTTTTGTAAGGCGTCCTGAACGCGCGGCTGCAGCGTCGGGTGGAGGGTAGACTTCATGCCCATGCCATAGGCGACATAGAGATAGCTCGATACGGGAAACACCTCGCTGGCATGCTCGAAATCATGGGGCCCAGGGGGGCGGTGAGACCAGGTTTCGAGATACTCCTGCAAACGTTCGGGAATGGAGTCTGCGCGGCGATTGTCCTCCCAATAGGTCCCGCCCCGCTTGCTGAGCACATAGTGAAACTTCAGGAACTCGATTATCCGCCCCCAGCGGTACAAGAAGAGCCGGTTGAAGCGCCGCGCTTCAAGCGGCATCGCAGCCTGTGACGCCGGCAGGTTCTCGGCCAGCATCTCTGCCGACAGCTCCAGCAAGACAATTGCAGAGGCTTCCAAAGGCTCGAGGAACCCCGCAGACAGGCCAATGGCGAGACAGTTCTGGTGCCAGAAATGGGCCCTATGCCCAGAGGTGAAGCTCAGACGTCGAACGGCTCCGTGGTCGCTCGTGGCAATGTAGCGCCGCAATATCTTTTCTGCCCGATCGTCGTCCATGTAGGCTGAAGAGTAGACGCATCCGACGCCGCGCCGTGTCGTCAGCCCGATATCCCAGATCCAACCAGCATCATGTGCGGTCGACACGGTCTCTGACACAATGGGCGAGTCTGGAGAGACAGGAACCTGTGTGACCACAGCCCGGTCGTTGAACAGAATGTGGCTCTGGTCGACGAAGGGCACGCCATAATGCTGGCCGAGCAGGAGCGAAGCCTGGCCAGTGCAGTCGACGAACAGGTCGCCATGTATGGCTCCGCTTTCCTTGCACGTCACCGCCTGGATCAGGCCATTGGCGGAACCGACAACACCGGTCACATGATCCCGGATATGGTGCACGCCCAGCACATTGACGGCGTGATCGCGGATCACCTCTGCCAGGCGCGGCGCATCGAGGTGATAGGCATAGTTCAGCGCGCCGAAATAGTCCGGCATCCCCCGCTTGCGTGGGGCCAGCCCCCTGAGACCGGGCGAAACCTGTGCACAAACCGCTTCAGCAAAGGGCTTGTGCGGCGCAAATGTCTTCCAGGCGTGCAGGACGTCGGTGCCGTTCTGGGAGACAGGGAGTTCAAACGGGTGATAATAACTGTCATTCGCGGCACCCGTCACCCATCCGTCAAAGCGGGACCCCTGTTTGAAGGACGCATTGCAGGCGCGCAGGAACGTGTCCTCGGCAATGCCCATCCGCGCCAGCGTCTTGCGTATGGTGGGCCATGTGCCCTCGCCGACACCAATCGTCGGCACATCAGGAGATTCGACCAGGGTGATTTTCAGTCCGGTTTCAGACCGATTTGGATGGCGTGCCGCCAGCAGTCCAGCCGTTATCCAGCCGGCTGTTCCGCCGCCCACAATCACCACATGTCTGATCGCCTGGTTCGTCAAATGCTACTCCAAACTCCTGAATGCAGATTACGGCCTCGCCCGGGATGGTCCAGTCGGGAGGAAGAATCGACTTTCCATTCCGGGCGAAGCGGGACCGCGCGTGGGGACTTGCGCGCTCCCGGTCCAGATGATCAGAATTTGTAGCGCGCCCCGAAGGACCAGCGCGGCTGACCATTGTTCACGAAGAACACATTGTTGGACGAGCGACGGTGTCCACGGCGATCCTCGCCCGTGATGTTGATCCCCTCGGCGAAGATCGAGACGCCATTGTCGAACTCATAGCTCACATTGCCGTCGAGCTGGCCATAGTCTTCGATGTAGAACGGATTGGGCCCGTCCCCATCGAGGAACATTTCGCGCCAGTTGTAAGCTAGGCGAGCCTGGAAGCCATACTTCTCATAGAAAGCAATGATGTTGGCACTGTCGCTCCACCCTTTGACAACAAATTGGGGATCCCGGAAGGACAGGGTGTTGTCATATTCATCGGCATCGAGGGCCACGGTGTAGTTGAAGATCGCGCCAAAGCCCGTATCGCCAAAAATGTGCTGCACCGCGAATTCGAGACCTTCATATTTCAGCGACTCATCATTGTTGAACGGTACAGTGGTCCTGATCTGGAACAGCGGGTCGTCCGGCTGGCCGAGAATGCCGCCATTGGCGTCAACCGTGTCGGGGAAATTCGCAATGATGTAGTTGCGAATGTCCTCAGCGCCAGCGTCTGCACCGAGCGCGGCAATGGCCGCATCATACCGGGGGCCCCTCGCCGGGTTGGTCAGCCCGGGGAACGTCTGATCAAACTCGGTCGTGCCAATGAAGTTGGTCACATCCTTGGTGAAGTAGGCCAGCGAGAGATAGCTGTCGTCGGCATAGTACCACTCCGCCGAGATGTCGAAGTTCTCGGACTCAAACGGCTCGAGGCCGGCATTGCCCTGGGCCGCGCGGGCCTCTTCGGGGCGGAAAGGCGGCTGGAGGTTCAGACTCGCCCGCAGATTGTTGTAAGATGGGCGTGTGATCGTCTGGCTGTAGGCCGTCCGGATCTTCACATAATCGATCGGCTCGAAGGCGAAATCGATAGATGGCAGGAAGTGATCATAACTGCCGTCTACGCTCAACGTGTCCTGGCCATCGAACGTTACGCCGATTTCTGTCAGGCCGGTCCAGTTCGTCCCTACCGGATTGGGCTGGAGCGATGTGGATGTGACATCCGTTTCTTCATAGCGGAAGCCGGCATTCAACGTCGCATCTCGCCCAAATAGGTCGAACGTGTTGTTGTACTGGACGAATGCGCTGAGGATCTCCTCGACATAAACATCGTCTGTGTCCTGGGTCGCAAGGCAGGTATCCGGCCCGATCGGCGATCCGGTCCATGGGCTGGAACAGATGCCGAATTGCGATTCCATCAGGTCTGCGAGGCGTGCGATGTCAGCCCTGAACATCGTTTGGATCATGTTTGGGTCACCAGCGCCGGAAATGCCGTCAAACTGGTCAGCAAGGGAGATGGCCGTCCAGATATCATCTGGATAGTCATCGGCCGTGCCCAGGCCGCCCCAGGAGTCGGTCTGGATGAAGCCGTAACGCGACTTGTACTCGTTCTCGAGATAGCCGACGCCGAAATCGACGCTATCGATCAGGGAGTGGTCAAAGTCATAGGAGCCGTAGACCCGGGTCTCCAAAATGTCGTCCTTTACATAGGCGTTGCGGAACGAACTTCCGGTGCCAAGAATAGACGACGCCGAGAAAAGGTCCGGCAGGTCAGGATTCTGCGTCACCGAGATGATCGGCAGATCATTCTCGAAATTGATTGTTTGCGTATCCACCGCCAGGACAGCCGAGCCAAGCGACATGCTTGATCCGAAATCGTTGCCCGGCTTGGACTCAGCGGAAGAGTCATGGGCGTCGAAGGTCAAGCTAAAGCGGTCGGTGACATTCCATTCCAGATTCAGGCCGAAGGATTTGTTCTCGGACTCGTTGGCCAGCAGGGCGCCGGAATAGGACAGGTCTGAGTTACCGAGGAACTCGGTATAGAAGAGCGGGCCGGCGACGGGGCCGTCAGTCCAGGCGCTGTTGGTGAAGCCGTGGTTGAACCAGATGCCGACCGTGTTGCGCTGCAACTCCACCTGGTTGTGGGAGTAGGTGTAATCAGCGGTACCGCGAATATTGTCGGTAAAGTCGTATTGCAGCGTGACCTGTCCATTGGTCCGCTTGCGGGTGAATTCGGCGAGTTCATAGTCAGCATTCTGCGGCACCGCATAAACATCGGTGTCGCCCGGGCGGTTAGTTGTGCCGTCAATAAAGTTCCACGAGCCTTCGCGGGGCAGCGCGCCCCATTCGCCATCGAAGTCTGAGCTGCCGAGATAGCCGTCGCGCCAGCCGACATTGGCTTGAGCCACGCCGCCGCTGCGCTCCTGGTAGCTGCCAGAAACGGCAAAGCCGAGACGACCATCGAGATACTGGTTCGAGTACAGGCCGGAGATCTCGGGCGTCAGGTCCGGATCGTCGATCGAGCTCTCATCGTAAACGCCCTTAACGGCGACGGTCGCGCTCATGCCATTGCCTTCGAGAGGGCGGGTTGTGCGAATGTTGATGGTCGCGCCAATGCCACCCGTAGGCACGCTGGCCTTGCTCGTCTTGAAGACCTCAACAGCCGAAATCGCCTCAGAAGCGAGATTGCCGAAATCGAAGTTCCGACTGGCCGGCGCGCTGGCGCCATCGCCAAGCGTGGACGTTGGCATCAGACGGCCGTTGAAAGTCACCAGGTTGAAGTCCTGACCGAAGCCGCGAACGGTCACAGAAGCGCCCTCACCGAGGGACCGGTCGACGGACACGCCTGTGATTCGTTGGAGGGACTCAGCCAGGTTCTGGTCCGGGAATTTACCAATATCCTCAGCAGTGATCGCGTCGACGATGCCGTCTGCATCCCGCTTGGTTGAAAGCGAACTCGCCAAGGAGGCGCGAATACCCGACACATAAACGGTGTCCTGGACTTGCGTGTCATCTTCTTCAGCCGCCTGGGTTGTTTCGACGGGCTCCTGCGCGACTGCTGGCCCTGCGAAAGCCAGAGCTGAAACACCACTGAAGAGGGCGAGCCCCCAGCTCAGTCCGAATTTCCTGTCCACCGTATTCATTTCTATTTCCTCCCTAGAACCATGTCTTTTCTGGATTGTATTCTGTCTATCTTGCCTGGGTTTCCCATGGACCTTCCGGTGATCCATCCCAGTCGGTTTCAGTCAAACAGGCGAGCCCCGTCTCGTCTGCGCCACATTGTTCCACGCGCACCCAATCGACTTTGAGGTCTGCGGGAAATGACGACGGATCGAAGCCGCCACCATTCTTTTTCTCGGCGAGGTTGCCCCCGACAGCGAGGTTGATGTTCAGGTAAAACGGCTGATCGAACGGTGCGTGGGGCCGACCCTCGGCTTCCGGCGCGGCCGTGAACCAGTCGTCGCTTTCGATGCGCATAAAGATATCATCATCGACAAACCACTGGATGACGCCCTCAGCCCACTCAACGGAGTAAACGCGCCAGGCATTGGCCGGGCCGATTTCATCTTCTCCGGATGTGCTGAGATAGAGATAGGTATTTTCAGGGATGTAATCGCCGAAATGGAGCGCACCGGACGTGCGCCGCTCAATGCCGCCTGGACACGCCCCGCACGGCGTCTCCTGGTTGATCGCCTCCATAATGTCGATTTCGCCCGACAGGGGCCACGTTCCGTAGGTGTCCTCGACCGGCATCATCCAGAAGGCCGGCCATGTGCCTTGGCCCGAGGGAACTTGGATCCGTGCCGAGATACGACCATACCGCCACCCGGCGAGTCCCAGTGTACGCACCTTGCCCGACGTATAGTCTTGGGTACGCTCACCGCCTGGCGCCCCGGTCATGCCTAGAGGATAGAGTGGTCCTGTGAAGTCTTCTGCCCGGGCTGTGAGACGAAGGAGTCCATCGCCCACGCCCACATTCTCAACTCGGTCCGTGTAGCACTGGCGCTCATTGTTCCCACCCCCCCAACAAGACACTTCGGGTGCCCACTTGGTGCGATCCAGCGCGTTTCCATCGAATTCATCGGACCAGACGAGTTGCCACCCGGCCGCGTCGTTGTCGCTGGTCTCAGCCTCGACAACATCGGCAATAGACGGCGCACAGCTGGTCAAACCAACTAGCAACCACGCCAAGATAGGTCCGAAAGTAAACTGTGTGAGCCGCCTCATGACGTGTCTCATCCTCCCAAAGTCACATGACCAATAGCCGTCCGATGTCTCAATGCCGGAGCGACGAAGCGGAAAGATATTGCGGTGAACGGGACGATATAAACGCACGAGATGTGTGATGCTTGAGACTACACGCGCCCCGCGTGTGGGGCATCATTCAGTCATGAATTCGGCCACCACATCGCGGTATGACCGGCTGATCCGAAGGACAATGCCGCCTGCCAAAGTGAGCTCTGCCTCGCCCTTGGTCAGGCGTCGCATCTCGCTGATATGGCCAACCGATACAATTGAAGATCTGTGGATCCGGCGGAACTGCGCCGTGGGCAATTCGCGCTCCAACGAAGACAATGTGCGCCGGATGGCTGTCTCGCCCTCCTGTCGATGGATCAGGGAGTAGTCCCCCGCCGCCTCGATCCAGACAATCTCTCCGTATGGAATGATGAACAGGCGGCCCGCATCGAACACTCTCAGAGCCGCGTCAAGTGATGCGCTTTGCGTTGCCGGCTTCATATCCGAATGCGCCTCCCTTGCCTCATCAATCAAACGATGCAGCCGCCGCGCCTTCTCAACAGCTTTCTCCACTCGGACGGGATCAAGCGGTTTCAGAATATAGTCGATGGCGTCAATACCGAAGGCGTCGATCGCATAGTCTGAATGGGCAGTTGCGAAGACGATCAGCGGGCGCGGGTCTATGGTCAAATGTCGTGCGGCCTCAACGCCGCTGAGTTGAGGCATTTCGATATCCATGAAGACCAGATCGATTCCGCCCGCGTTGATCAGGCCAATAGCGTCCATTGCAGACTGACAGGTTGCGACCACCTCAACCGTATCCATGCCCCGCAGAATATCCTCAAGCAGCCCGCGAGCAGGGGCCTCGTCATCGCAGATGATGGTTCTCAGCATGGAATGCACCTCCCACGGCCACTGCCTTGGAAATGTGGGCCGCGCCGCTTGCTTGCCCATCATAGAGCGGCTCCTGATAATGGGCTGATTGAAAGATGGGAGCAAATCGGATGGACGGTCAGGCGAAAAACCCCATCGCACCTGCCAGGAACATGCCTGAAGACAGGCAATACTGGACCTGCCAGTTTGCAGGTTGGGGTGCCATGGCGTTGCTCAGCTATCTCAGCCTTACGGTCTGGTACAATCCGGGCCAGCTCGCGCCCATCCTGCACACGATCCTGCAGTCACTTCTCGGTGTGGCCGTGAGCCACCCGCTGCGCTGGATAGCGACCAGGAGCTGGCAGGCGCCGTTTGAACGACGCGCGCTGATTAACGGGGCGGCTGTCATAGCGGCTTCCCTGGTATGGACCGGCCTGCGGATAACCACGTTTACGTGGCTCACTGGCGAGGTCATCCCATTTCAGGATTGGGGGGGATGGGCATTTGCCTCGGTGATCGTGTTTGGCGCGTGGTCATTCTGCTACCACGCGATCAAATATTACCGACTGTCTTCAGAGCAGCGCCGACTCGCCGCCGAGGCCCAGACAGCCGCCCTAAGAGCTCAAACCCAAGCTCAGCATGAAAGCTTCAAGCGGCTGGAAGCCGAGAAACTGTTCAAGGAAACCCAGCTGCGGATGCTGAAATATCAGCTCAATCCGCATTTCTTCCTCAATGCCCTGAACTCGGTATCCGCACTGGTCATGCGCGGCGACAAGCAAGGTGCCATGGAAATGTTGGCCCGGATCGGCGATTTCTTGCGCGTGTCGCTCGATGACCCTGAAGAGATTCAACACACACTGGACGAAGAACTCGACGCGTTGTCGCTGTACCTTTCCATCGAGAAGGTACGCTTTGGCGAACGTCTTCGAACTCAGTTTGATATTGACGATGCAGCCCGCAGCATCTTGTTGCCCAATCTGCTGCTCCAGCCGATTGTGGAAAACGCAATCAAGTTCGCAGTCAGCGAGAAGCGTGAGCCGACGAACATTGTCCTTTCAGCGGTCATTGACCAGGGTGAGCTTGTTTTGCGGGTGACAGATGACGGGCCTGGCCTAGGAGCAGTCGAAGATGTGACAGACGCGGTCGGGATCGGCCTCGCCAATGTGCGCCAAAGGCTCGAATCCACTTTTGGCAACGGATTTCAGTTCAGACTCACGAATGCTGTTCCGACAGGCGTGGAGGTCGAGATCAGGATCGCCGAGGCGGCATTCAAACCAAAGGTTTCAATCGTTTAGTGCGACAAAGCTTCTCAATGGATCTGTGCAACGTCCGAGGTTCGTCGATCTCACCGCCCAACCACAATCCCTCGACGCTTAACGAGTTACCTATTTTGTCGGCATCGTCTGCGACGGCCCCGCGCCAGATCTAATTGCTCCGCGATTAGGTGGCCCCCCCGCCCACGCGTTAGGCTGGCATGTCTTATCTATTGAAGCGCATTCCGCCGCTGAACCTCAGGGAACGCCTGTGGTGTGGAACGGATCAAATTTGTGCCCAAGCAACCAGCTTAAAAGTATCGCGTCCGAGCTTCCAGCCCCATTGCCGCAACCTTTCGTCTGTGTGAGTTCTTTACCACCGATTTCTGTCGGTCGTTTTGCGTCTATGGATGTCCGCCTTTGGCGATTTCGTGCCGGAGGTCTCAACGATTCTGGAAGGCTCGAACGGGTGCAAAACCAGTCATTAGGAATGGACACGTTCAGCGTTCGCGATTGGCCCATTTGAGCCGGTCGGCGATTGAGTCCAACGGCTCAGGTCGCCCAAAGTGAGCCGCTCGCATTCGGCTTTAAAATTCGCTAGAAGTAACTATCGCAACCGTTCGGGATCGCCGTATGAACAGACTATTCAAACCGGCATTTGCATCGTGGATATATGCGTGGGCCGTCACAACATTCATATCTGCAGCGATCATTGTTGGGTCAACTGGTCAACGGAGCGTTGCTGAATGGCTAGGCAGCTTGCTTAATGTTGCGGATGTCATCCCTCCTTTTGCGAAGATAAGCTTTGGCATGACTATGGCTATTATATTTTGGGTGCTTGGTCGTTATTTTGGAAATGCCCCATGGACGCTTGTCGTGAGCGGCTTAGCCGTGCCCGTTTCTTTCTCGCTTGCTGTTCTGGTTTATCCTCTGGGCTATTATGCCCCTGAAGTAACGGGCGATTTTTGGCCGCTACATTTCGCTGCATCTTGTTTTGGCGGCTTAGTTTATGCAGTAAGTCTGGCATTCGGAAGGAAAAAGGCAGCGACATCTGTTTGAAATTGTATACAGCTATTGGTGAGCTTCTCCGCTAGCCGTAGAGCCTGTGAAGCGTCCTATTCTCGCCACAACTAAGACACCGACCGGAATCGTCGCTATGACCATTGTCGGCGATTTTGTGCCGTTCGAGTTTAGGGTGCCCCCTAGCGTCGTCTTCCACCGAGTATCCCACGCAGCACGTAGCGGGAGATTTCGCGCGCAAGGGTTCGGCCGGCTTGTTTTGCGCTGGATTCCCAGACGGTCTGGCGGCCGGATGAGCTTTTGCGGCGAGTGGTTTTGCGCGCGGCGTCCTCCTTCGCCTTCTCTTCCTCTTTTGCGAGCTTTTCAGCCGCCTCGGCGGCGTCTTCTTCTTTCTTCAGGAGGATCTCGTAGGCGCTTTCGCGGTCGATCGCCTCGTCATACTTCATGGAGACGGGCGAGACTTCCATCACCTCCGCGCGCTCCCCGCCAATGGCCGGGCCGAGGCGCGATGAGGGCGGGCGGATCAGCGTGCGCTGGACGATCCCCGGCGCGCCTTTCGCGTCCAGTGTGGAGACCAGCGCTTCCCCGACGCCCAGCTCCGTAATGGCTTCACCCGTGTCGAAGGCCGGATTGGGCCGGAAGCTCTCCGAGGCTGCCCTGACGCCCTTTCGCTCCGACGGGGTGTAGGCGCGCAGGGCATGCTGGATGCGATTGCCAAGCTGGGCCAGCACGCTGTCTGGCAGGTCGCGCGGGTTCTGCGTCACGAAGAACACACCCACCCCCTTGGAGCGGATGAGGCGCACCACCTGCTCAATCTTTTGAACCAGGGCGCTGGGCGCGGAATCAAACAGCAAGTGCGCTTCATCGAAGAAAAAGACCAGTTTCGGCTTGTCCGGATCGCCCACTTCGGGAAGCTCTTCGAAGAGTTTCGACAGGAGCCAGAGCAGGAAGGTGGAATAGAGGCGCGGGCTGTTGATCAGCTTCGTGGAGTCCAGCACCGAGACATAGCCGCGCCCGTCGCGGGTGGTGCGCATCAGGTCTGGCAATTCCAGCGCCGGCTCGCCGAAAAACAGCTCCGCCCCTTCCCGCTCAAGAACGAGCAGGCGGCGCTGAATGGCGCCAAGGCTTTGCGGGGCGACGTTGCCATACTCGCGGGAAATCTCATCGCGCACGGCCTTGTCGCCCATATGGGCGAGCAGCTTGCGCAGGTCTTTCAGGTCGAGCAGGAGCCAGCCCTGATCATCGGCGTATTCAAACGCGATGGTCAGAACGCCTTCCTGGGTCTCGGTCAGGTCCATCAGGCGGGCCAGCAAAAGTGGCCCCATCTCGGCGATGGTGGCGCGCACGGGATGGCCCTGCTCGCCGAACACATCCCAGAAAATGGTTGGCGTGTCGTCATAGCCATAATCGTCAAAGCCGATCTTCTCGGCCCGCGAGATCAGCTTGTCGTGCAGCTTGTGCTCCGGGCTGCCGGACTGGCTGATGCCGCTGAGATCGCCTTTCACATCGGCGCAGAACACCGGCACACCGGCATTGGAAAACCCCTCGGCCAGGATCTGTAGCGTGACGGTTTTGCCCGTGCCGGTGGCGCCGGCCACAAGGCCATGGCGATTGGCCCGATTCAGAAGTAGCGCCTGGGGCTCGTTCTGCTCGGGTCCGCCGCCGCCGATGAAGATGGAGTCTGCCATGGACTTTGCCCCGTCTCGTCTGGGAATCACGATGCCTGGTGTTAGCCGAAGCCCCCGTGGCGCGCCAGCCCAGGCGTCATCGTCGCGCAGTTGCGAGCGGAGCTACCCGTCCCGCTCTGCCCAGACTTTCAGGATGTGATGGGCCACGGCCATGGGCGGTGGGCAGAAAAACC
>JBCBGZ010000032.1:0-29550 GCA_038526245.1 Pseudomonadota bacterium | reverse complement strand
CCAAGGTTGCCACAACGGGGGTAATACCCTTGGCGAGGATGGAGCCCATCACGAAGCCCCGGAATCCGATTTCTTCCACAATGGGCGCGAGAAACACGAACAGTGCGACCATGGACAGCGACAGCGCACTCGGGCTCAGCAATCGCGGGTCATACCCATCTCGCAAGGCCCAAGCTGGATCCCCGCCGCCCAGAAAGGTGCCAACAAGCCCCGAAGAGAGCGTCAACACGACCGGTCCGGTCACAGCGGCAATGGCGATCCAATCAGGCGATGCACGCAGGGGGCCTCCGAGAGGCCCTGCTCCGATCCGCTCAGACCAGTAGCTCATCGCCGCGAATACCAGACCATAGCTGATGCTGAGCAAAAGGTAGGCAGAGGCCAGATTGCCGTCACTGCCAAACTGCGCACTGGCCCAGTTGTTGGTTAGAACATTCACGATGGCGACCAGTGTGAAGGCCACCACGGTTGGGGCCAGCATGGCCCAGGCGATTCCGATCCACAGCCGGTTGGTCAGCGCTGGTGGCACGCCGAAGGGAAGCATGATCATGACCTGAGCGGTAGTGCCGATTGACGCCGATGGCCAGCAAATTGGCTCACGCCAGCCCCACCGTCTCCAGCGCGACCTGCTGCTGCGCAGCGAGGGCGTCCACATCGAAGCCTTCGATGCTTTCCTCGAACATGCGATGGAAGTTCAGTTCCGCGCCAAGGCGCAGGTAGGCCGCGCCCAGTCCAATCGCGGCCCGGTCCATGAACACGAATTCCTTCGGAATCTTCACCGGACCTTTTTCCTTGAGCAGTTTGCGCACCTCAAACGCTTCGCGCCGGCCGTATTCGCCAGGCGGAACGCCATCGCCCACGGTGCGCACACGGTCTTCCAGCAGCGGCCCATAGATAAACCGGGCCCAGACATTGAGGACCTCGACCAGTTCGCGGTTCAGGTTTTCAAACCCCCATTTCTCATAGGCGGCATAGGTGGCATCGAAATCATCGGCGCGCAGCGCGCGGTAAAGATCCACGGTTCCGGCCACAAAACTGGCCGGGAAGATGCGGATACAGCCGAAATCCAGGAGGTTCAGTCCAGCCCCGCCTTCGGTCACCTGATAGTTCCCGAGATGTGGATCGCCGTGAATGACCGCATAGCTGTTGAAAGGCTTCCACCAGGTCCAGAACAGGTTCGTGGCGATCTGGTTGCGAACCTCTTGCGGCGCGTCTTCAAAGTCCATCAGCCGGTCACCGCTCAGCCAGGTCATCGTCAACAGGCGACTGGTAGACAGGTCTTCGACCGGTTCGGGGATGTTGGTGGCCTCAGTGTCGGCGTGAATGTGGGCGTAGAGGCGCATGTGCGCCGCCTCGCGGTCATAGTCGAGCTCTTCGCGCAGGCGCTCATTGATCTCTTGAATCATCGCGCTGGGGTCGATTGAGCCCCCTTCCAGCCGCCGGAACAGGCCGGCAAGGGTGCGCAGCTGGGCCACATCACTCTCAACGGCGCTGGCCATGTCCGGGTATTGCAGCTTGCAGGCGACGGTCCTCCCGTCGAGCGTCTCAGCGCGGTGAACCTGGCCGAGGGAGGCGGCATGGGCTGCTTCCTTCCCGAACCCGGCAAACTTCTCCTGCCAGCCAGGCCCCAGTTCGGCGCGCATCCGCCGTTTCACGAAAGGCCACCCCATGGCCGGCGCGTGTGCCTGTAGCTTGGACAGCTCTCCGGCATATTTCGCGGGCAGGAAGTCCGGAATGGTCGACACCATCTGCGCGACCTTCATGAGCGGACCCTTCGACCGGCCCAGCGCTTCAGCCAGGGCCTTCGCGATGCGCTCGTCGCGCTCATCGCCGCCAAACAGGGAATTGGCCGCAAAACTCAGCCCCGCGCCGGACAGATTGGCGCCCACGCGCGCGGTGCGGGCGATCCGCCCCGTCAGGCGGTTACGTTCCGGATCGATCTGGTCCTGGGCCATGGATGTGCTCCTCACTGACGTAAGTAAGCCATCGCGAACAGCTTTGCAGGGTTAGAGCAGCGGATAATCTGCCACAGGGTAGTAGCGGATTTGGACCACGACCCGCACCTCAGAAAATCGGCAAGTAACGCACTTCGCCCGCCTCTTCTTTTTTGATGGAAATCTCTGCTCCTGCATCAACTTCTTCAATCAACGCTTCGTATAATTGCAATGCTCTTCGCACGACTTCAGCATAAGATGAAGCTTCTGTGCGATCCCGCAGTTTCTTCAGGCGGAGCATTGAGGCTTCTGGTAGTTCGAACTGAACACGACTAGTTTGCTTAGACATGGTTAACCACGAAAATATGATGAAACGACAACGCCGACCAATGGAGCAGCCGTCAATGTAGTGATTGTTACTGGAGTTCCGTTGCCGACGATATGGCTGTAGGCAAAAGATATCACTACCGCCGAAACAGAAAGAAGAATAATAGATACGCTTAAAAGTGCTCTATTTCTTTCTCTAATGCATTCAGCGGACTCGGGTCTGCTATTCTCGAATTTATCTGCTTCATGCAAAATAAAATCTTCGCCAACTTTGGGTATATACTTTTCCTTCATCTGACCTAGCCAAACGGCTACGCAGCACGAGCAGTAATTTGGTGGAGGCCGGGCTCAGCTGCGAAGCCTGGGCTAGAGATGATCGGGGCGTATTCAATTCCGGATCCTCCACTGAGTCCCCACCACACCAGAACAGTACATCAAATTTTGATGCTGTCAACTTCGATTAACGAAGCGGATATTCCGCCACAGGGTCGTAGCGCGAGGGGCCCTTGGTGGCGATGCTCTCGAAGAGATGGAAGCGGTCGACCCAGAAGGGGCCGTCGCGATAGGCCCCATGGCGCTCCGTCCAGGCGCGGGTCTCTTCCAGGCCCGTGCCATGGAGATAGGCCAGGGTGATATGTGGCTTGAAAGCACGTGGCTCCTTGGGCAGGCCGAGGCGGCGGGCCGCACGCTCGCAGCCGCCGGCAAGCCGCGACAAATCCCTGTGGGGGGCAATTCGCGCCCAGACAGCATGGGGCTCGCGCCGGCCAAACCAGCCCATGCCGTCGATCTCCAGCTCCAACTGACCCGCTTCGATTTGGCCAAGCTCGTGGTCAATTTCGCGGGCCGTATTGGTGTCCACCTCGCCGAAATAGCGCAGAGTGATGTGGAAGTTCTCCAGCGGTCGCCAACTCGCCCCGGCAAGGCTCTTCTGGAGGTCCAGCAGTGGATCACCGATTTCTTCGGGAACGGGCAGGGCTGCAAACAGGCGGTGGAGCATCTTGCGATGACGCCTTCGGGCGCGGTTGGCTGAACTGCGGACTTAGTTGCAGTCCCGGCAATAGAAAAGCCCCTCCGCGCGGGCGAAGGGGCTCTGGAACAGGTCTTTTCGCGCAGTTAGCCGGCCAGTTCGTCCAGCTTTCCAAAATGCTCGGCCAGGAGATAGTAGAACGTTACCCGGCCTTTATTGCCGCCTTCCGGCTTCAGTTTCTCGCAAATCGCGGCGATCGCGGCATCAAGCTCGCTTGATGTATGGGCGAGCCCAAGCTTGCCCCGGAGCCACTTCTCGCGCACGCGGTCAAGTTCGCCCTGGTCCGAGCAGGAGACCAGTGAGCTGTCCCGGTTGCGCAGGGCAATTCCCAAATGCCCAACAATCTTTTCCGCCGCCTTTTGGTTGTAACCAGAAGCGTACTTCTTGACGTTCTCTTCGTATTTAGATGCATCGGCCATGCGGCCCTCCCTCACGTTTCCTCCGGTGCTTGTTTGTGTAATATTTGCACCGATACGGAATGTTTGCGCGCGTTCAGGAGCAAGTCAATATTGCGCCGCAATGCGTGCTCTCTCCTAGGGGCAGGGGGACGGTTGCGCCCGGTTCAACGCTGCAATCTCCTGCTCCAGGTCCTCGCTCCAGGCCAGATCGAATGCATCGATACAGATCTCGAGCTGTTCCATCGTGGTCGCGCCAATGATGGTGGACGTGGTGAAGGGACGGGTATCGCAGAATTTCAGGGCCATCTGGGTTGGGTCCAGCCCACGGCGCTCCGCCAGGGCGAGATAGCTTTCGATCGCTGCCAGGCCTTCAGGGCTCTCATAACGCTGAAGGCGGTTGAAGAGCTGCTTGCGTGACCCTTTCGGCAGTGCGCCGCCTCGGTATTTACCCGTCAGATATCCCTGGGCGAGGGGGGAATAGGCCAGCAGGCCCACCTGCTCGCGTATGGCCACTTCGGCCAGGCCGTCCTCGAACTTTCGGCTGACCAGATTATAGACGTTCTGGATCGACTGGACCCGCGGCAGATCCCGTGCATCACTCTCGGCCAGGAACCGCATCACGCCGTACGGCGTCTCGTTGCAAACGCCAATATGGCGCAACTTGCCCGCTTTCACGTGGGAATTCAGGTGATCGAGGATGTCTTCGAACGGTTCATACGGGATTTCATACTCATGGGGAGCCATCTCCCGTCCAAACATCGGCGCCGGCCTGTCCGGCCAGTGCATCTGGTAGAGGTCGATATAGTCGGTTTGCAGGCGACGTAGGCTGCCCTCTACCGCATCATCGATATGGTCCTTGATCAGGCGGCAGCGTTTCACGTCCATGGACCGGTGCCAGGTCATATCGGAGCGGCCAACGACTTTCGTCGCCAGCACAATATCGCTTCGCCGGCCCGTCTTTTTGAACCAGGTGCCAATGATTTCTTCCGTTTTGCCCTGGGTCTCCGGCTTAGGCGGTATGGCGTAAAGCTCGGCCGTATCCCAGAAGGTCACGCCGCGCTCGAGGGCGTAATCCATCTGGGCGTGGCCCTCGGCTTCGGTGTTTTGCTGGCCCCAGGTCATGGTGCCCAGACAGCAGGCAGAGACTTCAATGCCCGTTCGGCCAAGCTTTCGTTTTTCCATGGGGCGGGGCTCCGTCATTTGAATTATGGTTGACGTTTTATGCATAGCGGGGCGCGGCGCATTGCCAACCGGTTTTCCTTGCGAACATCCGCTCGTTTCCCCATATTATAAGCAATCCGCGCGGGAGTATTTCGCGCGGGCCTTGTGCAACTTGAACGGAAAACCAAAACAAGGGTTTTTATCGATGAACGACTTCAACAGGTCCTACGCCACACAGACTGGCACCATGGACATGTCCAAGGATGCCGGCCTGCGCAGTTTCATGCTCGGCGTCTATAACAAGCTCGCCCTGGGCATCGCCCTTGCGGGCGTTCTTGCCTACGCCGCAGGTTCGATTGAGCCTCTGGCGATGCTCCTCTACGGCACGCCGCTGCGCTGGGTCGTGATGCTGGCGCCGGTCGGCTTCCTGCTGTTTGCCAATTTCGGCATGCGCAACCCAAGCCCGATGGGCACGGCCATTCTCTACTGGGGCGTTGTCAGCACGCTCGGCCTCTCCATGGGCATCTATGTCGCCATGGCGGCAGCCGGTATCGGCGGGCTCAGCCATGTGGTCATTGCCCAGGCCTTCCTGGCCACGGCAATCACATTCGGTGGTCTTTCGCTCTTCGGCTACACGACGAAGATGAACCTTGGCCCGATCGGATCCTTCGCTTTCATGGCGATTTGGGGCCTCTTTGTGGTGGGCTTGCTCGCTCTGGTCATCCCGATGATCTTCCCGAGCACGGCAGGCATGATTGGCTGGGGACAGCCTTTCTCACTGATCCTGTCGGGTGGTTTCGCTCTGCTTTCAGCGGTGATCATTGCTTGGCAGACCCAGAGCCTGAAGGAAGGCTACTACCAGCTTGGCGGTGACACGCGCGGCATGGCCGTGATGACAAACTGGGGCGCGCTGAATTTCTTCGTGTCCTTCGTGAACATCTTCCAATTCTTCCTGCAGCTGCTGTCCAGCGACTAAGCCAGACAGAAACCTGCAAACAAGACCCCCGGCAGAGCCATCTGCCGGGGGTTTTTGTTTCGGTCTCCAGGCCTCAGTTCTGCGGTGCAGGCTCGGCGTCAGCGGGGCCTTCGCCGCTAGGTGGGGGATCGCCGTCCCAGGCTTCTCCTTCAGGCTGCGTGGTGTCCTTGCGACGCCCGCCGCGAAAGTTTGCAAACCTGCCTGCGCCATCTTCCAGCTTGCGGAGTTCCTCATCCAGCTTGGACATGGTGCGGGCGAAGCCGGGGTCGGTTTCCTTGCGCCAGGCCCGCTCGGCCTGGGCCATGGCATAGGCCACCGCCACCGAGCGAATATCGCGCGGCACGGCCTGGTCTGCGCCATCGAGGCCCGCAGAAACCAGCGCCCAATCCGCGCTCGCTTTGCGCGCGGCCAGGTGTTTGGCGAGGCGAATGGGGGATTGTTCGCGATAGTGCACGAGGGATAACACACCGGCTCGGCGCGCTTCCATGGCTTCAAACCGCAGCATGATGACATCAAACAGGCGCTCGCGCGGGGTTTCCTCAGGGTCTATCCCTTCGCCAGACATGGCCTTGTCGAAGTGGCGCTCGACCGCTTCGGCCAGGCTTTCAACGCTGGCGACCCCGTGAAAATCGTTCAGGGTGAGCCCGGCAGCCGTGGCGATATCCGACAGGGTCAGCTCACTCCAGCGCCGGGTCTCGGCCAGGTCCAGGGCGGCGATGATGCCTTTTTCGATGATGTCGTCCCGGGCGTGGGCCATGGCGTATCCTTCAAGTGCTGCCGGAAAGCGCCTTGTCTCGCGCCAGGGCAGCTTTCAATGCGTCCTTGAAGAGAGATGGCATCGCGCCGTCCGCCATCAAGACCTCCAGGGCGGCCTGGGTGACGCCATTGGGCGACGTCACGGCGCGGCGCAGGTCTGCGGACGGCTGGTCGCTGGCTGCCAGCAGGCTTGCGGACCCCTCGACCGTGTGCACCGCCAGCCGCGCGGCCATATCGGCGGGCACTCCCAGCGCTTCTGCCGCGTCGGCCAGCGCTTCCGCCATCAGGAACACATAGGCTGGGCCACATCCCGACAGGCCCGTTGCCGCCTGCAGGGTGGCTTCATCAAGTGGACCTTCCACATGGCCAAGCGGGGAGAGTAGCGCGTTTGCAGTCTCCATATCCGCGCCTGTGCAGGCTGTTGACGGGCTCACCAGGGCCACGCCTTTGCCAATGGCGCCGGGCGTGTTGGGCATCACGCGGATGCACCGGTCCGTTCCCAGGGCTTTGGCCATACCGCTAAGCGTGACGCCCGCCATGATGGAAATGACCAGCGTCTCCGGCCCGATCCAGGCCTTCAGGTCGTCAACGACAGAGGGGAAGACCTGGGGCTTCACGCCGACCATCAGGACGCCTGCGGAAATGGGCTCCGGGTTAAGGTCGATGCGATCCGTGTTTGCCCAATCCTGAACGATGCCGCGCGGCCGTGGCGCGATAATCGTCGGGCGCAGGGGCGGGTCGGCCTTCAGCCAGCCGGCCGCGATGGCACCGCCCATATTGCCCGCGCCAAACAGAACGACAGGCGCGGATGGGTCGCCCATTAGGCCTCGCCCAGGGTCTCGAACATGACCGCATCAATGGCTTCACGCGGGGATTTGCCGGCCCAGATCAGGAAGTTGAACGCCGGCACAAAGCGCTCACAGCTGTCCACGGCAGCCGCCATCAAAGAGCGCAGCTCGCCTGTGCTGGGCACATCCCGGTCGAGCATAGGCAGGGCGTGGCGGAAAATGATAACGCCTTCTTCGGCCCAATAGTCGAAGTGGCCGAGCCAGAGCCGCTCATTGCAGAGCATGACCAGTTCCGCGAGCGCAATGCGTTTGCCCGGCTGCGGTTTCACATCCAGAGTCACGGAGAAATGGATCGCTGCAGGCTCGTGGCGCATGGCAAACAGCGCGCCCATATCGCCCCAGCGTGTTGGGCAGATGCACTGGATGGCATCATCGCCCTCTTCTCGCTCGTGCTGCCAGCCATTGGCCTCCAGCATTTCTTCGATCACGTCGAGCGCTTCGATGTCTGTGGTTTCGATATTTGTCTGGCTCAAGCTCATTGCCTCGCCCTTTCGAATCACTGCGGGCCCCCTGGCCGCATATACAAACTACTATGCGGTGAGTCGGCTGCAACACCACGCGGCGGGTTTGTCCACGGGAAACTGGCCGTTAACTGTCTTTTTTTGCGGCCGATTCGAGGGCTTCGACCCGTGCTTCGAGTGCCTCGACCCGCTCCAGCGCGGCAACCGCGAGCGCCTTCAGGGCATCAACCTCGTCGCGTCCCGCCAGGTCCATATCGGCAATCATCGATTGCACGCGTGATTGCATTGCCGTGCGCGCTTCGTCGCCAGCGGCGCGGGCTGCGCCCATGGCGCCTGTCATCAGGCCAGCCAGGTCATCCAGCAGGGGCGGTGTTGTCGACATGGGCGAACTCCTCAGGGGCACAGGGGCCGCGCTTGTACATGGGCGGTGAGCACTACACATGGGGGCGAAAGGGAAACCGGAAAAGACCCGACGATGACGCAGACGTCCCCAGATGCGCTGACACGCCGCCTCAAGGCCCTTATTGAGAGTGAAGGGCCACTGCCGGTATCGACATATATGCAGCTCTGCCTGCACGATCCCCAGCATGGCTACTACGCCACCCGTCCGGGGCTTGGCGTGGACTTTCGCACCGCGCCGGAAACCAGCCAGGTCTTTGGCGAGCTTTTGGGGGTGTGGGCCGCCTATGAGTGGCAGGTGTTGGGCCGGCCGGACCCGTTTATCCTCGCCGAGCTTGGACCGGGGCGGGGCACCTTGATGGCCGATGCACTCAAAGCGACCCGGAAGGTCGAAGGCTTCCAGGATGCCATGCAACTTGTTCTGGTTGAGGCGAGTCCCGTCTTGCGGGCTGCGCAGGCAGAACGGCTTTCTGGCCACAGTGTTCACCATGTGGATGCGCTCGGCGATGTTCCTGGCGGCCCCGCCATCTTCATCGCTAACGAGTTTCTCGATTGCCTGCCTGCACGCCAGTTCGTTCGCGCCGATGCGGGCTGGTTTGAGCGAAAAGTATCGACGGACCCAGACGGCAGGCTCTGTTTCGGGCTGTCGGCAGACCGTCCCCCATCGGAGATCGCCTCTTCCATCGAGGAAGAAATCGAGTTCCAGCCGGGCCTCCAAAGGGTGGTGGAGGTCCTCGCGGAGCGTCGAGATCCGTTCAGAGCTCTCTTTATTGACTACGGCACCGATGGCAGCGGACCCGGCGATACGTTGCGAGCGTATCGCTCTGGCCAGCAGGTCCACCCCCTCGAGGCGCCCGGCGCATGTGACCTGACGGTGGATGTGGACTTCGCCCGACTTTCCCGGCTGGCGTCAGCGACCCGGCTCGATGTCGCGGGCCCCATCGGTCAGGGCATGCTTTTGGGCCAGCTTGGCATTGAAGCGCGGATGCAGGCCCTGATCCGCAAAGCGCCAGAGTCCGCAGCTGCGATCTATGAAGGTGTCCGCGAACTGGTCGAACCCGATCGCATGGGCCAGCGCTTTAAGGCCGTGTGTTTATCTTCGCCCAGCTTGCCTGCGCCCGTGGGGTTTTAAGTGCTCAAGGTCCCACCGCTTGGTGTTGCGTTGCGATCCACAATTGGTGTTCTGGCGTATCGGAGGGCATGCTTTTGGTCGCCTATCTTTCCAACATTGCCATTCTGGTGCCCGTTTGCGTCGGCATGTTCGGTGGAAGAGCCGCCGCCACGGTTTTTGAAGGCAAGGTCTTACCGTCTCCGCAACTGGAACAGCTCGTAGGCGCGCTCTGGTTCGCAATTCTTGCCACGTCCATTTTGGGGCTTGTCTGGCCCCAGACTTTTGCCCCCATCCTGATCTTACAGGTCATATACAAGGCACTTTTTCTGGTCGGCACGGCCCTCCCGCTTTGGCGCAGCGGGAAAGAAGTTCCTCTGGGCGTAACGGGCAGCTTCATCGCCATCGTCGCAAGCTACCCGTTCCTGATCTGGTTCGGTTGGAACCCGGCCTAAACCGTCACGACGACCTTGCCCTGGGCGCGGCGTTCGATCAGCTCCGTGATGGCGTCAGCGGCGCGCTCCAGAGGATAATGGCCGGAAACATGTGGCTTGATCTTGCCATCCCGGTAGAACTGAAAAAGCTCAGCGATGTGCTGGGCATTGCGCTCAGGGTTGCGCGCCACGAACGCACCCCAGAAGACACCGCGCACATCGCAGGATTTCAGCAAGGTCAGGTTGAGCGGCAGTTTCGGAATGCCTGCTGGAAAGCCGATCACGAGGAAGCGGCCTTCCCAATTCATGGCGCGCAGTGCGGGTTCGGCATAATCTCCGCCAACCCCGTCATAGATGATGTCGACGCCGCCGCCTGACACTTCCTTGATCTGGTTGGAGAACTCTTTCTGCTGGCCCCGGTCCAGTGCGCCCCGTTCATAGACGAGGCCCTTGTCTGCGCCCTTGGAGAGGCAGAAATCCACCTTTTCCTGGCTGGACGCTGCCGCGATGACTTCGAGACCCATGGCCTTGCCGAGTTCCACAGCCGCGATGCCCACGCCGCCGGCGGCGCCGAGTACGAGCAGTTTTTCGCCGGGCTTGGGGTCCGCACGATCTTTCAGCGCGTAGTGACTGGTGCCATAGGTCATGATGAGCGCGGCAGCTTCGTCAAACGGCATTTCATCTGGAATCGGAATGCAGCGCCCGGCATGGACGGCGACTTCCTCGCGCATGCCGCCCCAGCCAGTGGAGCCAATCACCCGGTCGCCCACTTTCAGGTTGGTGACGCCCTCGCCGACGGATTTCACAACGCCTGACACCTCTCCACCCGGAGAAAACGGTCTTTCAGGCTTGAATTGGTAGAGATCTTGGATGATCAGCGAGTCTGGAAAGTTCACGCCAATGGCTTTGACCTCCAGAACCACTTCGCCCTTCCCCGCTTCCGGGGCGGGAATATCTTCCAGAACCAGCGTTTCGGGCCCTCCGGGCGCTTTTGACAGGATCGCTTTCATGGTGGGCTCCTCCGAGTGTGTGCGTGTATCTGCGTGCGAGCCTAACGCAGCCCTTGGGGCTGGCAAGTTTGTCGCCGGGGCAGGGCGATGAGCGGGGTGTGGGCGATCGCGATTCACGGGGGGGCAGGCCCCCTTCGCAAGGACGACTACAGCGCCGCCGAGCAGCACCTTGCAGAAACTCTGGAGGTGGCGAAGGAGAGCCTGGAGGCGGGCAAAGGCGCGCTGGATGTGGCGCAGGCGGCGGTGATGGAGTTGGAAGAGTGCGGGCACCATGTGGCCGGGCGGGGCGCGTCGCCCAACGCCCTTGGCCAATGGGAACTGGACGCGGCCATCATGGATGGCGCAACGCGCAACGCTGGCGCTGTGGCCGCCTTGCGCGGCTATCGCAGCCCCATCTCGGCCGCACGCCTTGTGATGGAAAAGTCCCACCACCTCATGCTGGTTGGAAAGGGGGCGGCCCACTTCCTGAAGGATTTCAAGCTTCGGCGTGTATGGAACCCTCGCGATTATTACCGTCCATCGGTGACACGCCCCGTGGCGGAAGGTGAGTTGGCCCATGGCACGGTGGGCGCGGTGGTGCTGGATCGCCAGGGGCGTTTGGCGTCAGCGACGTCCACCGGTGGGCTCTTGGGAAAGATGCCCGGTAGGGTCGGGGATACGCCCATTTTGGGGGCGGGCACCTGGGCCGATGAGCGTGTGGCCGTATCCTGTACGGGCCAAGGGGAGTATTTCATGCGCGCCGCTGTGGCCGCCGATGTCTCTGCCCGCGTGCGCTATGGCCAAGCCAGCCTGCGCACGGCGTGTGAGGCGGCAATGCAGGATGTCGCGTTTCTGGGCGGTGATGGTGGGCTTATCGCTGTCGATGTTCTGGGCAACGTGGAGATGCCATTCCTGTCTGAGGGCATGAAGCGCGGCTGCGCCACGTCCTCGGGCCGGTTTGACGTTGCAGTGTGGCCCTGACCCATGTCGAGTGGTGAGATCGCCTTTTGGATCGCGTTCATGGTGCTGGCCTTTATCGGCTTTTTGGGCCTGCAGATGCGCTATTTCGCGGGTGTGGCGCTGAAGATTTACGTCGGCAACCGGCTGAAGCAGGCCAGCAAGGGCGATGTGCAGGCCATCATTCTGAATGCCGTAGGCGGTCGGCGCGCCCCGGCTGTGGAATTGGTGGCCCAGGCCGCTGAGGTGAAGCACCTGCGCGAAGAACACACCCGCCCGCTCCAATATATCCGTATCGGGCGCACGATCAGCCTCGTTGTGCCATTCATGCTTGGGCTGATGTTGGTCGCTTGGCGTTTCTGGCCGTTCTGATTAAAGACACCCGCCATGCGAGGGTATTTCGCCATAGGCGCCGAAGGCATTTCGAAACCGATGAATCTCGGCGCGCTCATGCGCACGGCCAATGCATTTGGCGCCAGTTTCGTTTTCACCGTGGAAGCAGAGCAGAATCTGAAGCTTGCCTACAAGGCGGACACGTCAAAGACGTTTGGCCATCTGCCGTGGTATGCGTGGGAGTCTGTTGGGGAGATGAACCTGCCCAAGGGCTGCCAGGTGGTCGGTGTCGAGTTGACCGACGATGCGGTCGACTTGCCGACATTTCGCCATCCCCAGGCGGCGGCTTATGTGCTGGGTCCTGAGCGCGGCAGCCTGTCTCCGGAGATGACAGCCCTGTGTGACCATGTGGTCAAGATTCCCACCAAGTTCTGCATCAATGTCAGCCTCGCGGGCGCCCTTGTGATGTATGACCGCCATCTCAGCATGGGCAGTCACGCACCCCGCCCGATTATGCCGGGCGGTCCAAAATCTGAATAATTGCGGGTGGGCGCCTTGGCGGCTTAGCCCATCAGGCGTTGGACGATGCCGATCACGCCCTGGAAGCGCAGTCCGCCGTCGCGCACGGCCAACACGATACACGGGCCGTCCATGTCCGCCACGGGCTGGTGGGTATCGGCTGGACCCTTTACGGCAAGGTCGCCGGGGCCGAACGAGCCCGATTCATCGGTGAAGCCGCCGGACACAACCAATGTCAGCTCTGAGCCTTCATGGGTGTGACGGGGAACGGCCACGCCCGGCTCTATCCGGAACAGTTCCGTCTCTGCCTTATCCGAAATCGGGAGAGCGAGACGGCGCAGGCCCGGCCCGGAAAACTTCCATCCCGTTTCGCCCGCCGCCATGAGCGCGGGTTCCCGCAGCGGATCGGGCAAGTCCAGCAATTCTTCAAGGGCGTCGGAAACACTGTTCAGAACGCGCTGCGATGGGCGGCTCGCGCCATCAACCCCGTCAATCGCCGCAAAGGCCCGGTCGATGGCGTCGGTTTCCATTTCCGTGGGTTCGGCATTTTCAAACTGAGTCGCCGCGATGATCTCACTGATCTGGATGTCCCGCTTCACATCGGGACGCAACGCCGCCTGGGTTTCCACCAGGAGCGCGAAAGCCGGGTCCAGACAGCCGGCGGCATATGCACTGTAGAGCTCGCTGAAGGCTGGCTCTGCTTTAGGGGTACTCACAAACTTGCTCCAGTACATTCGCCCTTCATAGGCGAGTATTGTTCAGTCCCTTGTTTGGTCAAGCATTCACATCTTTAGATTGGGCGTGATCTGGTTAAGGTTCGCCTTCCAATTGTCCCCGCAATCGATTGAAGGCGAGTCGGATGCGGGATTTCACGGTGCCGAGGGGCAGATTGAAGGCCTTGGCGATCTCGGAATGGGAGAGCCCCTGGTAAAACGCCGCCTTCAACAGCTCCAACTGTTCTGCGGGCAGCGTTTCCAGTTGCGCGCGGACAATTTCTTCAAGCTGGGACCGGTTTAGCGTTGTGTCCGGTGTCTCCGGATCCGGTGGCCGTAACATGGGTTCGTCCGGGTCCAGTTCGGGACGCTGGGTGCGCCTGTGGGCATCAATGCGGCGATTGCGGGCGATTCGGAAGATCCAGGTCGAGACCGACGCTTTTTGCGGGTCGAACTGCTCGGCCTTGCGCCAGACCGTAACCATCACTTCCTGCGCCAATTCTTCGGCCTGGGAGGGGTCTGCACCCAATTGCTGCATATAGCTCTTCAGGCGGGGCGCAAAAAACTCAAACAGTTCGGCAAAAGATGTGCGGCACTGCTCAGACGCGATCCTTGCCATATTTTCGGCAAAACGCTCGCGTTGACTGAGATCCGCGGAAGAGGGTGCCTTTAGGCGCACGTCAGATGCCCCGTGTGTCTGCGCCCTTAGATGTAATGGTCAAACGGCCAATTAGCAACTGTTGCGATAGCTACGCTTTTTGCGCACACGCAATTGGTGTCTGCCAAATTTCGGCCTTAACCCTCGTCTAACGGGCAGAAGCGGTATAAGTTTGTCAAATCTCAATCGAAACAAGGGTCACACATGCGCGTTTCGCTTGGCATTTTCCTCCGGTGTTCGGCGCTCGCAGCCGGGGCCCTCGTCCTAGCCGCCACTGCGACGGCCAATCCGACAGCCGTTGCCCGGTATAAGGATTGGCAGGTTTTCACCCAGGATATAAGCGGTGAGACCATCTGCTACGCGGCAACCGAGGCCACGGACAAGGCGCCCCGCGACGCCACCCATGGCGATGTCTGGTTCTACGTCACGAATTGGAGCACCGGGCGCGCCCGCAACCAACCCAGCCTGCGCGTGGGATATGACCTTCGCGAGGATCTGCCTTCAAAAGCACGGGTGGGTCGCTCCGCATGGAACCTGTTCAATGTGGGCAGCGAAGCCTTCGCCGATGATGATGACGACCCCCAACTGGTCCGGGCCATAGAGCGTGGCACCGAGTTGCGGGTGGAAAGCGTTTCGGCACGCGGAACATCGGTGGCGTATCACTTCTCCCTGTCGGGCTCAGCCAATGCCATCGACAAGGCCCGGGACGTTTGCCGGTAAGCCCGGATTTAACAAAACCTCCACTTTGACAACGCGCTGACGCCTGCTAGGCCTATAGGTCTAAATGGGAGGGCCGTGGGGGTCACGGCTCGAGATTGGGAGGTCTCCATGGTCAGTTTTCCTGATGCCGTGAAGCTGTTCTTCAAGAATTATACGAATTTTCAGGGGCGTTCGCGCCGCTCTGAGTATTGGTGGGTGCAGTTGTTTCTGCTCCTCGTGCTCATTGTGCCTTACATCCTGATGTTTTCGGTCGGTGGCCTGGCCTCCGGTGAGCCGAACGCCATTGGCATGATCATGCTGGCAATCATCGGTATTTTTGGCCTCGCCATCATCCTCCCAGGGATCGCCCTGGCCGTGCGTCGTTTCCATGATCTCGGACAAACCGGTTGGCTGGTTCTGGCTTTCGCCGTTGCCGGTCTGATCCCTATTGTTGGCCTCATTGCCAGCATTGGCCAGATTGTCTGGTTCTGTTTCCCCGGCACGAATGGGCCAAACAAGTTTGGACCCGACCCACGTATGGGTGAAGTTGCCGCTGACACGTTCAGCTAAGCAAACTGACATTTTTCAGAAGGGGCGCTCCAAACGGGGCGCCCTTTTTCTATGCCGCACCGGCGTCCGCACGCGCCCCATTCAAATTGCCGCGTTTTCTGCTATTTAGCGCCCATGGCCACATCGCTTGATCTTTCGCGCGCCCCGACGCCGCAGCCGTGCTCCCTCGCCGGATTGTCCCTTCCTGCCCTGAAGGCGGAGATGGAGGCCATGGGCGTGCCGGCTAAAAAGGCTGGGATGCGGGCGAAGCAGCTGCGCGGCTGGGTGCACCATTTCGGCGTGACCGACTTCGACGCCATGACCAATGTGGCGAAGGAGATGCGAGCGGATCTTGCCGCCCGCTACACGCTGGACCGGCCCGAAATCGCCGAACATAAGATCAGCGTCGACGGGACCCAAAAATGGCTCACCCGCTTCGGCCCGAATGTGGAAGGCGAAAGCGTTTTCATCCCCGATGTCGGCAAGGCGGGTGCGCTGTGCGTCTCGTCCCAGGTGGGCTGCACGCTGAACTGTACCTTCTGCCACACGGGCACGCAAAAGCTGGTGCGCAACCTGACGGCGCAAGAGATTGTCGCTCAGGTGCTGATCGCGCGCGACGAGCTCGCCGAATGGCCAAGTAGCAATGAAGACCGCAAGCTCACCAACATCGTCTTCATGGGCATGGGCGAGCCGCTCTACAATTTGGACAACGTCACCGAAGCCATCGACACAATTTCTGACGGGGATGGCATCGCCATCGGTCGGCGACGCATCACGGTCTCGACCGCTGGCGTGGCTCCAAAAATCCCCGAATTGGGAGAACGCACGGGCGCGATGCTGGCGATCTCGCTCCACGCTGTGCGCGATGATCTGCGCGACGAAATCGTACCGATCAACCGCAAATACGACCTGAAAACCCTGTTCGAGGCGATCCGCGCCTATCCCGATCTTGGCAATTCCAAGCGCGTGACCTTCGAATACGTCATGCTGAAGGGCGTGAACGACAGTCTGGCGGAAGCCCGTGATCTGGTGAAACTGCTGCGCGGCGTACCGGCGAAGATCAACCTCATCCCCTTCAATCCCTGGCCCGGCGCGCCCTATGAATGCTCCGATTGGGAGACCATCGAAGCTTTCGCCGAGGTGCTGAACCGCGCCGGCTATGCCAGCCCGATCCGCACCCCGCGCGGACGGGACATCTTCGCCGCCTGCGGCCAACTGCGCAGCGAGAGCGTAAAGAAAAGCGCCGCGGAGAAACGCCGTGAGGCGCTTGCGGCGGAATAGGCCAACAACGTGACTTGGAACGACGAGGTATATCGAATTGCCGCTGCTCGTCTTGCAGCACAAGAGCGTTCGGTCCGTTGGAAGCGGGAAGTAGCCGACAAAGCTGCGGATGTACAAAGAGCAGATATAAAGACACTGAACGAATTTTTCGCTCAAGAAGGCGTGGACGATGTGTTATTTTCGCGCATCGGTTACGAGCCAACTATAAAAGAAGACTGGGCCGGTTACATCATCCATATCGCTTCAAAGAAGAGTAGCACAGATGACCCCGTCGCATTTGTCAGGGCAGATCATTTCCCATGGAAAGTATCTTACGAAGTGATTGGCGAGAGGCCTCACGATGGGGAGCAATTAGCACTTCTTGGCATCGGTTCTTCAGTTATTGAGGCTATCGAAGCCGCCAAAGACCATTTAGTCCCAAAGATTGCAGACATTCGTGAGACCGACGGCGGTCAAGCTGAATAGTTTTCGAGAAAACGGCTTATACTATTGTGACCGACCCCAAACTCATCACCCTTGGCTGTCGACTGAACAGCTATGAGTCCGAAGTCATGCGCCGCCATGCCAGCGAGGCCGGGCTCAGCGGGGCCGTGATCGTGAACACCTGCGCGGTGACCGCCGAGGCCGTGCGATCTTCCCGCCAGGCCATCCGCCGCGCAGCGAAAGAAAACCCCGGCGCGCCGGTCATCGTCACGGGCTGCGCGGCGCAGATTGAGCCCGAACGCTTTGCCGAGATGCCGGAAGTCACCCGCGTCATCGACAATCACGCCAAGATGCAGGCCGAGACCTGGGTGCCCACCACGCTGCTGGATGAGACGCGCCCGAAGGTGCAGGTCAACGACATCATGTCGGTCCGCGAAACCGCCGCCCATCTGATCGATGGAATGGAGGGCCGGGCGCGAGCCTATGTTCAGGTCCAGCAGGGCTGTGACCATCGCTGCACCTTTTGCATCATCCCCTATGGCCGGGGAAACTCGCGTTCTGTGCCTGCTGGCGAGGTGGTGGCGCAAGTGCGCGCGCTGGCGGAAAGCGGGCATCATGAGGTCGTCCTCACAGGCGTCGACCTCACCAGCTGGGGCGCTGACCTGCCCGGCAGCCCGCAGCTCGGCAACCTCGTCCAGTGCATCCTGAAACTGGTGCCGGAGCTGCCCCAGCTGCGCATTTCTTCTATCGATGCCATCGAGATCGACGAGGCCCTGTTCGAGGCCATGTCAGAGCCGCGCCTGGCGCCCTTCATGCACCTCAGCCTGCAGCATGGCGACACGCTGATCCTCAAGCGCATGAAGCGCCGACATTCCCGCGAAGAAGCGGTGGCGCTCGCCGAAAGGCTGCGCGCGGCCCGGCCGGAGATCGCGCTGGGGGCAGACCTGATTGCGGGCTTCCCGACGGAAGATGAATCCGCGTTCCAGAACAGCGTCGACCTCATCGCCGATTGCGGGCTTAGCTTTGTGCACGTCTTCCCCTATAGTCCGCGCCCCGGCACGCCTGCCGCGCGTATGCCCCAGCTGCCGAAAGCCGTGATCAAGGAGCGCGCGGCCCGCCTGCGCGACGCCGCGGCTGGCGCCCTGGCGCGCCATCTCGACACGAAGGTCGGCCAAACCGTGGACGCCCTCATTGAGCGCGAAAACGCCGCCCGACTGCCCGATTTCACGCCGGTTTCGGTCGAGGGAGGGCACTTGCCGGTTGCGGGGCGACCCGCACGCCTCCACATTACCGGACACACAGGCGAGCGACTGACTGGAACCCCCGTATGATCCTCTGGTTCGGAAAAAAGAAGAAAAAGAAGGAACTGGAAGAGGCGGGCAAAGCCATTGAGCAACAGGAAGCTGCTGCGGAATCCGCTAAAGCTGAACTAGCCCAGGAGGACGTATCCCCTCCGCCGGTGGAGGAGGTGTCAGCGGAGCGCACGGAGGACAAACCCGCCCCCTCCGACGAGCCTGAGCTGGCCACGCCCCCCCCGGTTGAGGAAGCGCCCCCCGCGCCAGACTCCGGCGCGGCGCTCCATGTTGATCCGCCCGAGCCCACGCCGGAGCCGGAACCAACCCCTGACCCTGAACCCATTCCGGCGCCCCCCGCGCCCGAGCCTGCGGCTGAACTGGACACTGCGCCCGACCCGACCGAGGAAACCAAAAAGCCCGGCTTCTTTTCCCGCATGGCCAAGGGGCTCTCGCGGTCTTCGTCCCGCCTGTCGGAGTCGATCACCGGCGTTTTTACCAAGCGCAAGCTGGATGACGACACGCTGGAGGAGCTGGAAGACCTGCTCATCGCCGCAGACCTTGGCGCGGGCGTCGCGGCGCGCGTGACGGCAGGGCTGGCGAAAGACCGGTTCGACAAGGAAGTCACCGACGAAGAGATCAAATCCGCGCTGGCCGAGGAAATCACCACCGTTTTGGCGCCGCGCGAGCAGGTGGTCGATTTCGCAGACGGCCCGCGCCCGCGCATCGTCCTGTTCGTTGGCGTGAACGGGTCCGGCAAAACCACGACCATCGGCAAGATCGCCTCAAAGCTGCAGGCCCAGGGCGCCAAGGCCCTGCTCGTGGCGGGCGACACGTTCCGCGCCGCGGCCATCGAACAACTCACCGTCTGGGGCGAGCGGGCAGGGATTCCCGTCCTCTCCAAGCCCACGGGCGCCGATGCGGCCGGGCTGGTCTATGAGGCGGTGGAAAAAGCCCAGCGCGAGGACCTGGACCTCGTCTTGGTCGATACGGCCGGGCGCCTGCAAAACAAGTCCGAACTCATGGCGGAACTGGCCAAGATCATTCGCGTGACTCAGAAGCTCGACCCCGATGCGCCCCATGACGTGATCCTCGTCCTCGATGCCACGGTGGGCCAGAACGCGCTCAGCCAGGTCGAAGCCTTCCGGCATACGGCGGGCGTCACCGGCCTCGTCATGACCAAGCTCGACGGCACCGCCAAGGGCGGCGTGCTGGTCGCCATCGCCGACAAGCACGACCTGCCGATCCACTTCGTCGGCGTCGGCGAAAAAGCCGAAGACCTGCAGCTGTTCAGCGCCGAGGCGTTTGCGCGGGCGTTGGTGGGTGCAGCTTAAATCAAAAGTGTCGCTGATTGGCCCTTTCCTGCCGGTTGCTTACCCCGCTCCGAGTGTCCGACTTTAGATGCCATCATATCCAAGTCGGATATGCGACTCTTCGCCGGCTGGTAGGCTTCGCACGTCAATCCTTATAGCGACAACGCAATTGGGTCTGACGCAATGAAGACACCCACATAAGGGCCCCCGTAGGATTCTAGGCAATGGAATAGCGCGCCAAAGCACTTCGGTAAGGCTTTTGTCAGGTGGACGGGCTGTCAGCTAGACCATCTTCGAGGTGTCGAGCAGGCCTTCTCGCAAGGCGACTGACAAGACCTGTGCCAATGAATTGACTTCAAGTTTGCGCATGAGGGACGTGCGGTGTTTTTCAACTGTCTTGGCACTGATGCCAAGTTTCTGACCGAGTTCAGCATTGCTTTGTCCTGCGGCCAGGCCATGCAGGACCTGAAGCTCGCGCTCGCTCAATGAGGCGAAATGGTTGCCCGCTTCAGACAGTCGCTTGGCTTGTTCAGACACCACGTGTCCGCCTCCCAGAACCGTTTTCACACCGTCAAGGAACACGTCCGGAGGGTCTGACTTCAGGAACACTCCGGCCACTTTCCCCGATACGGCCTGGGTCAATAGCCCCCTTGAGACAAGTCCAGTAAGCAGGATGGTCCGGGTGTCAGGTGACCAGCGCGCAATTTCGCCAACCACTTCCAGTCCATTGCCATAGGGCATCGCGATGTCAGCGATCACGAGATCCGGTCTGTGTTGCTTGGCGGCGGCCACCAGTTCTACTCCGCTGGCTGCCTCAGCAACGATTTGGAAGTCCTGCTCTGCCGTCAAAAGTGTTTTGAGGCCTTGGCGGACCATGACATGATCATCGGCAAGCACGATGCGGGGGGTCATGGCATGGCTCCAATCAACATGACCTTGAATATTGCACGCCACGTCTTCCATGTCGCGGCATTGTTGACCTGCGCTCTCCTGATCGCAACACCTATTGGATTGGCGCAGGAGGCCGTTGGCGAGGCGTTCACGTTGGTCCTGTCAGATAAGGACGACTATGATTTGAGCGGCAACATCGCTTACGCGTTCGATCCCGAGCGGTCGCGATCTGCGGAATTGCTGCATCGTTCGGATGAAGCACTCGCCTTTGCAGCCGTCGGCTTTGCCGATCCCTCATTCGGTTTCAACGATGACGCGATCTGGCTGCGCATCATGGTGGACAATCCAGGCGACATCGAACGGGATATGCGCCTCGTCATGCGTACAAATTTCATGACAGAGTTGAAGGTGTGGCGCGAGTCGGAGGGCGATATTGAGTTGGCCCTCGACCAATCGACTGAAATGCCATTCTCGACACGCCCGATCGCAAATCCTTTTCTGGTCGCGCCGCTTGTATTTCCACGAAATAGCCAATCCACTGTTTACATACGGTACATCTCCAAGGGCGGCACCGCGCTTCCGATGTCATTGCAGTCGCCGAACCGGCTGGCCGAGACGGCCCAGTACCGCGCTGCGCGGCTGTTCCTATTCTACGCCATCGTCGGCGTGCTGGCGCTCGGCAGCATTGCGAGCTTTGTAGCGTTGAGACGGCCAATCTTTCTGGCCTATGGCGCCTACGCGGTGGCCGTCGTGATCTACCTGGCTCAGCTCGATGGGGTGGCCTTTCAATACTTCTGGCCTGAGAGTCCTGGATGGAATGGATACGCATCCTTGCCATTGGGATGCCTCGTCGGTGTTTGCGGCGCCGTCTTTGCGCGGATTTTCCTCGAGACCGAACGCACGGACCGTCTGGCCCACTGGGCCCTGGTGGTGGTGATCATCGGATGCTGCGTCCTTCCGTTTTCTCCCATCCTGATCGGGGAGCGCGCGGCCAAGGCCGCTGCCACGCTCTGGGTGACGGGCGCAGCAGTCGCGTTTCTGGTGATCGGGCTCAGGGCCCTTGTGGCCCGCCCCAGGCTGAGGGTCTGGTTCTTCATGCTGGGCTGGTTCGGCATGGTGACCGCGTCGCTCTTCATCAGCGCAAAAGGCTTCACCAACGCGCCCCTCGGGCGAGATCTGTCACTCGATATCATCCGCATGGCTACGGTTTTCGACGCATTCATGATGGGCATGGCCGTGCTCATTGGCCTGCTGGCCATCCGCAGGGAACACGACCTGTCAACGAAACAACGCCTTGAGCAGTTCGACCGTAATCTCTCCCTCCACAAACGCCTGAATGATCTGGAAAATCGCTACGGCGTCGCTGTCGAAGAGGTTGAGTTGCGTGGGCGGGTTCTCAGCGAAGCGTCACACGATATCCGCCAGCCGCTCTTCGCGCTGCGCGCCGCTATGCACAAACTCGGCAATGGCAGTGGCGTGGAGGCAGATGACGTAGCCTCTAACCTCGACTATCTCGAAGCCCTCGTGAACGATTTCATCAGCCGGAGTGGCTTGCAAAGCAACGACCTCTCGAGCACGCCCCGCGCTGACCGTGCACCGGTCTCCGTCGTCCTCAGCGCCATCGAAAACATGTTCGCAGAGGACGCTGCCCAAAAGGGTATCTGCCTGCGGGTTATGCCGTCGTCTGCTGTCATGTCAGGCGATGCAATGTCGGTTCTGCGCATCGTCAGCAATTTCGTCGCCAATGCGATTCAGCATTCGGGCTCTGACAAGATCGTGGTCGGCTGCCGCCGCAGGGGCGGCCAGCTTTCATTTGAAGTCCATGACCGTGGTCAGGGAATGACCGCCGACTGCCTGGAACGGGTCACCGATCCCAAGCAATCGGGAGAAAACGTCACGACAAGCGAGAACGGGAGCGGCCTTGGCCTGTCCATTGTCTGGACGCTGGCCCGGCGCGAAGGCTATGCCCCGTCCGCACGCTCAACGCCCGGCCGCGGAAGCTGCTTTGCCCTCGCTGTGTCCGGGGCGCCCATGATTAAAGCGCCCCGCCTAATCCCGGCCTTAGAAGGGCATGGCCAAGCGTAGCTGAGCGCTATCGGCATTGCGATTGTCGCTTTGCTCGATCTTGTAGGCCAGCGCCAGGCGTGCACCATTGCCAAAGCCATACTGCAGGCCAGCCTCGCCCCGAAGCCGCGTGGCGCCAAAGTCTGAGTCTGCGACCATAAGCGAATCGCTCGGGCTCATCGCCGCAGCGAGTCTGGCTGACGCGCTGGTCACTTCGCCTGATAGCACCTGGCGGACCGATAGGTCAGCAAACGGCATGAAGCCTGCGCCATCGCCGCCACCGTCCCAACTGACCCGCACTCCGGGCTCTAGCCAGCTTACGGTTTCATCGCTGGACACCACGTCGAGATTGAGCAGTCCGGCACCCGTCTCGGTAACACCATCGGCCGAAAGGTTTGTGACGCCCAGGGCCGCGTTCGGCACGACGCTAAGCTGACCATATTGCAGGGCGTAGCTGGCATCGATCATACCAGAGACAGCCGTGACGTCGCGATCGCTGACCGCTTCGGCGGTTTCTAACACTGAAACCGCTCGGCGGCTGTCAAAGGTAGCATTGGTTGCAACAAGCGTGGCGCCAAGGCCCAGTTTTTCTGCATCGCGGCGAATGCCGAGCGCCACAGACAGCGTCTCGCCGTCGCTCTGCCAACGGTCTCCAAAGCCCGTGACTTCGTCAGACTGGTAAGCGATACCGCCGCCAATCGACCAAATATCGCCGAGAGCGTAGTGCGCGCCAGCGGTGAAGGCCTGGCGATCGTTGGATGTCTCCGCGATGCCGTCGGCCGCGTCACGCTCGGATGTCCCGACAGAGCCCTTCACCCAGGCACATAGACGCTCATCACTGACCTGAGCACCCAACGAAGCTGCTCCGCAGGAGCGCATATCACCCGCCAAGACTTCGCCAGCTTCGATCGCCAGCACCTGTTGCTCGGCATAGAGCTCAGGCCCCATCTGGCTCATCCAGTCGGCATAGGTGTCGATGTCAGTCTCGTCGATGAGTGTCACCCAGAGCGGGTCTAGTGAGGCATCTGTGCCCGCGGCGCGAATGTCGTTGAGATACTCGCCGACCGCGACCTGATTACCGGCGAGTTCCTCCGGCGCGAAACTGATGTCGTAGCTGACATTCACCGCATTGGGAGTGGCTGTGAGACCCTTCAGGTCCAACACCACCGTTGAATCCGCCGTCAGGTTTGCGTCACCGAGTGTCACACCTCCTTCGCCGGTGAAGACGGCGGCATCCAGACGCCCAGGAGTCAGCTGATATCGATTAAGTAGTGTGACATCGACTTCGCCGTTGAGTTCAATTGTGCCCGACGCGTTGACCGCATCATAGGTCCGGTCAGCGAGGTCGATGTCGATCAGGCTGAGACCAGTCGCGGTTTGGGAAAAACTGCCTGTCAGGCTAGTCGTCATCGTGTTGGCGACACCGCCCGGATCGAGCAGACCCGAATTGGTGAGCAGGCCAGAGCCGGCGCCGAGGTCAACGGCTTGGCTGGAAAAGATCTCTCCGCCTTCAACGTTCATGAAGCTGTTGTCGCCTCCGCCCAGAGACACACTGCCGATGATCGTTCCACGGTTCACGATCGCATCGTCACCTGAGCCAGCCGTGATTGCGAGGCCGTCCAGCATGTCATCGGTCGCGATCATTCCGTCGTTGGACAGACTGTTGCCCGAGCCACCTACAAAAACGATGGCCTGGCCGCCTGTGCCAGCCATCACGCTGCCGCCTTCGGAAATGGAGACCGAGATCGCACCTGCCCCAGTCGTGCCGTCTGATTCAGCATAAACCGCCGTGCTGCCTTCGCCCAGGGCCGCAACCGTGCCGTTAATCTTCAAAGAGATGGCATCGCCAGCGCCTGACCCACCGGCTGAACCGGTCGAAACACCGTCGACAAGGCCGCCGCCGCCGCCAAGGCTTTGGGCGAGGATGGCTGTCGAGCCATCTCCGCGTGTCACCACGTTGCCGTCGACCGCGAGCGCGACGGACCCACCGTCGCCTGTATTGGCTGCCGAAAGCGTCGTGACCGTTGCTGCGCCGCCCGCGAGCACGGTGCCGCCTCCGCCACCGATTGCTTGAAGCACAAGGCCGTGGCTACCCACGCCAAGTGTTTCAATCGTTCCGTTCAGTGCGAAAGATACATCCCCGCCGTTTCCGCTGGCGCCATTTGAGCCGCCGACAGTGACATCCAGACCTTCCAGTCCAGCGATCCGCATATCGCCGCCGCCGCCGCCGATCGACTGGATGAGATAGCCCGTAGATTGGTCGTGCGTCGTGAGTGTATCACCGTTGAATTGAAGAGAGATATCACCGCCATCGAGGCTCGTTCCACCATCTGCACCGAGCTGGACTGTGTGATTGCCGGCCAAGGCCGGGCCAGAAAGCTCTGTTTCCGCGAAGAGTGACGTGTATGAGCCAGCTGCGGCCTGTTGGCGGGTTGGCGCATCTGGTTCCGATACGGATACCGCGAGCAGAATTGGCGAGCCGTTTTCTGCTGCGTTTGCTTCAGCCTGTTCAAAATCGAGGTTGAAGCTGCCACCTCCGCCGCCCACCGACTGGACGATCCCTCCATAGGCGCCAACGCCAGCGACGCTGACATTGCCCGCTCGTGTTAGAGTAATATTGCCACCGGCATTTTCTTCGCTGCCAATGGAGCCAAGCCGAAGATTCACATCACCGAACACGCCAGCGTCGTAGGTTGCAGCAAAGCTGCTGCGCCCACCACCGCCGCCGACAGACTGAGCGAAAAGGCCTGTACTACCGGCGCCTTCGAGGATCAGATCGCCAGCGCGCACCGATTCAATATCGCCCCCGCGATTCATGCCGCCACCCCTGCTGCCAAGGAAAAGGTTCACGTCGAATGCGTCGATGTCGCCTTCGTCCGCGGTAAGTTCGAGACGCGCAGCTGATCGTCCGCCGCCCCCGCCCACCGATTGCAGGCTCTCGCCCACTGAGCGCGCACCGGCTGCCTGCACCGTGCCGGTGATGTTTACCGTGACCTTGTCGGACTCGGCGCCGAATACGTCCTGCGCCCCGGCGCCGATCTCGAAGACTGGGCGATCGAGCAAGTCATCCAGATCGAAACCCACGCCGAGAATGTCCGTCGCAATGCCGCGCACGTCGAAGGCAAATCCACCGCCGCCGCCATTCACAGTCTGTGCGACCACGGCTTCGGAATCCTCGCCCAGAACAGTAATATTGCCGGACGAGTTCACGGTGACCGTACCGCCGGTCCCGCCCTCACCTGGACGGACCGTTGCAGCACCAATGATCGCCGACAGGCCATTGCTGAGGATGATGCCCTCCTGGCTGTTGGTTCCCGACAGGGCAATGGAGGCGTTACCGCCGCCACCACCGACAGATTGAGCAAAGATTCCGTGGGCGCTGCGTCCGCGCGTCAGGATGGACCCGAAATTATTGACCGTAACAGCCGCGCCATCGCCACCTTCGCCACCGCTGCCACCCAGCGACACAAGCAGCGTATTGAGACCGAGGGGATTGCTCGGCACGATGGCGCCAGCCAAAGACAGGCCACCATTGCCGCCACCGCCACCGACCGACTGGGCGAAGATGCCGTGCGCTTCGTCGCCCTGTGTTTCGATCAGGCCACGGTTGGTAACGCTCACGAGACCTCCAAGTCCACCGACACCGCCATCGCCGCCCATATTGAGTGCGAACGCGGCTGAGCCATCCCCGCCAGCGCCGCTGGCCGCAGAGAAGTTCAGCACAGTGCTGCCCGCGCCCCCGCCGCCGCCGACGGACTGGGCGAAAATGCCATGCGAGCGATCACCAGTTGTCAGGATCATGGCATTTTCGAAGTCGTCTTCCGCGCCGTTCAAGACGTCCACGTTGCCGCCGGAATTCCCGGATCCACCCGTAGCGCCAATGTTTGCCGTGACTGAGACCGTCTGGTCTTCGCTTCCGCTGAAGGCGCCCGTGAATGTGGCGACCAGGCCGGCATCGCCGCCACCGCCACCGACGGATTGGCCGCGAAGACCATGCGACGCCTCACCCGTAGTCTGGATCATCCCGGTATTGAAGGCCAACACGTCCCCGCCGGCGCCCCCGGTTCCGCCGGCCCCGCCAAGACCCACTTCGCCTTGAAAATTCGTGCCGCGTCCGGCTAGGGCGATATTGGTGACCGAACCGCCTTCGCCGCCTCCACCGCCGATCGACATGGCATTCACGCCATGGGAGCGGTCACCTAGGGTAAAGACGGATCCCGTGTTTGCGACATCGACAAACCCGCCCGTGCCGCCCGTGCCGCCAACGCCGCCGCGTTGAACAGACACGCCAAAGGAATCGGTGCCGCCGGTTGGCAGGCTGAGAATCTGCTGTACCAGGTCAATCAGGGCCGAGCCGCCTGCGCCGCCGCCACCGCCGATCGACTGGGCCAGAACGCCCGAAGCGTCGCGCCCTTCGGTTGAGATAGTGCCGGAGTGGCGCACAGTGACAGTGTTCGCTGTTCCACCAGAACCGCCTTCATGGCCTTGGGAATACTCGCCGTTCCACGCGACCGCACCGTCATTCTCTCCGGTTTCCGTCGACGCCGTGATCGAGGTCGTGGAACTGTTACCGCCCCCGCCTGCGATGGATTGGGCCAGCAAGCCATAGGCGCCATCGCCCAGCGTCGTGATGATCCCGCTGGAGGTGACATCAATCGTGCCCGCCATACCGCCCGTTCCGCCTTGGCGCCCCAGTGCCACGGCGAGTGAGGAATCTCCGCCAATCCCATAGTCGTAAGAGCCGCCAATGCTGCCGCCGCCACCTGCGATGGACTGGGCGAGCAGACCGGTTGAATCTTTCCCATTTGTGTCGATGCGGCCGGAATGATCCACAATCACGTTGCCCGCCATGCCACCGTTCCCGGCAACGCCGCCAAGAGAGAAGTTGAGATTGACGGTTTTCGCCTGATCGCTCGGATTAATGAGATCAAGGCCGAAATTCGTTGAAGAATTTCCGCCGCCGCCGGCAATGGATTGCGCAGCGAGGCCAATGGTAGCGCCTTCAATGGTTACGATACGCCCGGCATTCGTGACATTCACTTCACCCGATGTGCCGCCGTCGCCGCCGCTTCCGCCGATGCGGACATCGGCTGTCGCGCGCGTTTCCCGGTTGGGTGCCACATTGGCGTTGAAGTTGAAGCCACCATTGCCGCCGCCTCCACCAATAGACTGGGCAAGAAGGCCAAATCCGCCTGGTCCGCCGACTGCGATCAGGCTGTCTTCGGCTTCCAACCCGTTACGCATAGTCACCGCGCCGCCGATACCGCCGCCGGCGCCTGAGCCGCCGAGGGCAACTGAAATCGGGGTTGCGCCTGCAGATGCCACGCCTGCGAAGTTCGCCCCACCGTTTCCGCCGCCGCCGCCGACGCTTTGAGCCATTACGCCGATACCGAAGACCGACGGTAGCTGGCTGTCATCGTCGGGGTTCATGTTCACCATGATGGTGCCGTCGGTGTCCATGGATACAATGCCGCCATCGCCGCCTGAGCCTCCAGACCCGCCGATGCCGAATGAGCCTCCGACTGTATTGCGCTGCGCCGCGGTGAGATTGGCCGCCACATTGAGGCCGCCTTGTCCGCCGCCACCGCCGACCGATTGTGCGACGAGTCCGGTGGACAGGAAGCCGTCCACCGCAGTCGTGCCGAGATAGTCGACCGTCACATCACCCGCTTGGCTGCCAAGCCCGCCGGTGCCGCCGAGCCCGAAGGCCAGGGAGGGTGCCTTCGCGTTTGTGAAGCCAGACAGCGTGCCGGAGATGTTCACCCCGCCACGGCCGCCACCGCCGCCAATACTTTGAGCCAGTAGGCCGCTGGCGAAAATGCCACGCGCCGACAGGTCACTGGCCAGGGTCGCTGTCACATTGCCGCCGCTGCCACCGGCATCTCCCGAGCCACCAATGCCGACAGCGATCGCGCTATCGCTGGCGATCCCGCCCGAGATGTTGATGCCGCCATCGCCGCCACCGCCACCGAGCGACTGGATAAAGGCCGCTGACTTGAAATCGCCCTCGCTTGTCAGTGAACCCTCGCGCGTATCCACGGTGACCGCGCCGGCATTGCCGCCGCTGCCGCCAAATCCGCCCACGCCAACGGCGAGGCTGGCGCCGCGCGCAACATTGATCCCGCCAGCGATGTTCAGTCCACCATTCCCGCCGCCGCCGCCGATCGACTGGGCGACAAGCGCGCTGCCATCCTCGGCGGTGATGTCGCCCGTGATATCGACGTCGACGTTGCGGGCGATGTTGCCCGTGCCGCCGCGTCCACCGACGCCGACAGATACTGTGCCCGCTGTGCCGCCGGCAAAGGTGAGACCGCCTGAGACGTTCACGCCACCATTGCCGCCACCGCCACCAAGGCTCTGAACGGTGACCGCATTTGAGCTTTCGCCCGCGGCTCTTGCGCTGCCATCCAGTGTGAAATCCACGGCGCCACCAGTGCCGCCTGCACCACCTGCGCCGCCAACGCCCACACCTACCGTACCGCCAGATGCACCCGTCAGGGTGACGCCCGCAGTGACGTTGACACCACCATTGCCGCCGCCGCCGCCCAGGCTCTGTGCTGTGATGGCATTCGCCTGCGAGCCGAACGTGGTCACGTTTCCGCTCACCGACGCCGTCACAGTGTTCGCACCACCGCCAGACCCACCAACGCCGCCGACGCCTACATTGATGCTGCCGCCCGCGCTGCTTGAGCCAGTGATGCCTCCGGCCACGTTCACCGCACCATTGCCGCCGCTGCCGCCAAGAGATTGTGCCAGGATACCGGCTGAACCGTCACCCATGGTCATGAGGTCTGCGCCGACAGTGAGATCGACTTCGCCGCCTGATCCTGCGCCGCCGCCCGCGCCGCCAACACCGACCGAGATACCGGCTCCGGCGGCACCACTAAATGTCAGATTTCCGGCGACATTCACGCCGCCATTGCCACCGCCCCCGCCGAGGCTCTGGGCGATGATGCCATCGGAGTTGTTGCCTTCGGTAAGAACCGTGCTGTTGACGGTGGCCGTCACCTTGCTGGCCGATCCGCCAGGCCCGCCTGCGCCAC